>NZ_JBFBDW010000054.1:0-57327 GCF_040683455.1 Kitasatospora sp. NPDC093679 | reverse complement strand
TTACAAACCCCCGCCCGCTGTGCTCCGCCCCCCCCCCCCCGCCGGCCCGGCGGCAGGGCCCCCGCCCGGGCCCCCCCCGCCGAGGCAGGGCAGTCCGGTGAGGAGTCCCGTTGCCACGATGCGCAGCATCCGTCCTCCCTCGGTGAACGCTCGCGCGGGGCCGGACGGCTCCGCGCCCCCGCCCAGGGGTACGTACGGGCGCCGCGCCGCGTTCAATCCCGCCGCAGTGCGCGATGCCGTGCGTCGGCCGTCCGGACCGTGCGGCGGGCACGGCACCGCGATCGTCGCCCCGGGTTCCCCGGGAGGTCGCGGACGCGACGGCGGCCGTTGGTCGACCGCTGCCACGCTCACGGGCGGATCCGCCCCGATGCGAGGAGTGCCATGAGAGTCATCCCCCCGTCCCGCCGTACCGCGGCTCTCGGTGCAGCGGTCGTCGCGGTCGTCGTGGCCGCGCCGGCTGCGCACGCCGCCCCCGGCGCGCCGGGCACCCGGCCCTCGTCCTGTCACCACGACAACCGCTCCACGCCGTTCGCGCAGTACCTGTGCGCCGAACCCGGCGAGCTGCTCGACGTCCGCATCGGCGACGTGCACCCGACCCAGCCCTCGCTGGGCTACGACGAGGTGTACTACAAGCTCGGCCGCTACACCCTCGGCAAGGACGCGATCAACAAGAAGTTCAGCGACTGGTGCGAGGCCGACGGCCGCATCGACGCCGTCGCCGCGCAGCCCGGTGCGCGCCTGGACGACCCGTCCTCCTTCACCTGCCGGCTCCCCGTCGGAGCCGAGACGGCGGACAGCGTCGCGCCGATGAAGACGGTCGTCATCGGCCCGCACGGCGAGCCGTTCCTCACCGACGGGCACCACACCCTGACGTCCTTCTACGAGACCCCCGACGGCGGCGCCGACCTGCACGTCCGGCTGCGGGTGCTGGCCAACTACAGCGACCTCACCCGCCAGGCGTTCTGGGACGAGATGCAGGCGCACAAGTGGGTCTACCTGCGTGACCCCGAGGGCGCCCCGGTCGCGGTGAACAAGCTGCCGACCGGTGTCGGGCTGGCCGACTTCAGCGACGACAGGTACCGCGGCCTGCTCTACTTCGGCCGCGACATCGGCTACACGCAGAACGACCTGCCGTTCCAGGAGTTCTACTGGGGCAGCTGGGTCCGCGACACGAACGCCGTCGACCTGTCCGGCTGGAACCCGAACGACCTCGGCAGCTACCTCGGCACCGTCCAGGGCCTGACCCGGGCGATGACCGCGCTGCCGAAGGACGCCGTCGTCGACAGCGGCTTCGACGCCGCCGACCTCGGCGCACTGGACCGGTGGAACGCGGGCAAGGCCGCCGACAAGGGCGAGTTCGACAAGCTGAGCAAGCCGTACTCCGACCCCAAGCCCGGCAAGCTCGCCTACGCCCTCGAGTACAAGCACGTCCACGGCCTGGGCTGACCCACCCCGCCGCCCGGTCCCCGCCGACCCCCGAGGGGTACGACGGGGACCGGGCGGTCGGTTTCGCGGGCGGCGACGCCGTGCGGCAGGCCCGTTCCCGGGTGAGCCGCCGGGCCGGGGCGCTCACAGGGCGGCGAGGACGTCCTTGAGCAGGCGCCGGAGCTTCTGCCCGGTGCTCGCGGTGGCCCGCCAGGCGAGTTCCGCCTCGACACCGGCCCGGGTGGCGGCGAGTTCCGTGCCCGTGGTGCGGACCAGGTCGATCCGGTGGGTGACGGACGTCAGCACGTTCAGGTGGCAGGGGCCGATGCCGAGACGCGCCGCGGCCTCCTCGAGCGTCATCCACGGCCCCTTCGCCGGCAGACCCCGGTACGGGAAGGGGATCTGCGGCAGCCGATCGGTCCACGTCTTCACCGGGGCATCGTCCTCGACGCCGGCACCGATCCCGCACCCGCCCGGCCCTTGCGGTGGGGGGTGTGTGGAGTAATGATGATTACATGATTACGTCGGAGCAGGAGGCCCTGCGCGGCTGGTTCACCGGGCGGCTGCCGGAGGGGCTGTACAGCGAGTTGGTGGAGATCACCGTGGACCGGGAGGAGATCACGGTGATCGGGCGGATCCCGCCGCCGGAGTTGGCGGACGGGGTGTCGGAGGCCGAGCGGGAGGCGGCGGTCGAGGGGCGGATCGCGGAGTTCCGGGAGCGGACGCGGGAGTCGCGGATGGCCGTCGCGCGGGAGGCCGAGCGGCGGTACGGCCGGAAGGTGTCCTGGGGCGCCGAGTGCGACGGCCTCCGGGGGCTGTTCACCACGGTGTCCGCGCCGGTGATGACCCGGCTGCGGCAGCCGGAGCGGCAGGTGCTGGACACCCTGGTCGAGGCCGGGGTGGCGCGCAGCCGGAGCGAGGCGCTGGGCTGGTGCGTCCGTCTGGTCCAGAAGCACTCGGAGTCGTGGTTGGACGAACTGCGCGACTCGCTGGAGAACGTCCGGCGTCTGCGGGCGCAGGGGCCGGACGCCTGAGCCGCCGCGGCCGGGTCACTTCGGAGCCGGTGCCTCCGCCACTCCCGGGCCGG
Source organism: Kitasatospora sp. NPDC093679 (assembly GCF_040683455.1). Taxonomy (NCBI): domain Bacteria; kingdom Bacillati; phylum Actinomycetota; class Actinomycetes; order Kitasatosporales; family Streptomycetaceae; genus Kitasatospora; species Kitasatospora sp. NPDC093679. Next base: position 54,815 of record NZ_JBFBDW010000054.1, on the reverse strand, counting down.
AGGTCACCGGACCGTCCCAGAACCGGGCGAGCGCGCCCTCCTTGAACGGGCTCGGGCTGACGCTCAACTCCCCGGCGAACGGCCGGTCGAGGACGAGCACCAGCAGCAGGCTGAAGCCGATCAGCGCCGCGACCGAGCCGACGAACAGCAGTTGGATGCGGCGGCTGCGGATGCCGTAGAGGAAGGTGAGCGGCAGGATCACCACCGCGCCGCCGTACACCAGGATCTGGAGCAGCGTCGGCAGTTGCTGGCCGCTCTGGGTGATCCTGGCCCGGCGTTGGCCGGCCACCTGGCCGACGCTGTCCACCGCCTGGTCGTAGAAGGTCTGTTCGGAGTGCGAGACCGGCTGGTAGGCCTGCAGCGACTGGTAGACCGCCTCCAGTTTGGCGGCGGTGCGGTTGTAGTCGCCCTGGCCGGACCGCATCAGCGGCCACTGCTGTTCGACCACGGCGTGCACGTAGCCGTCGACGGCGCGGTTCACCCGGTCCCGGTCGGCGGCCGGGAAGGCCTGGGCGTCGCGGACGATCTGTGCGGCGGCGGTGGCCTCCGAGGCGACCACGGTCTCCGCGTTCTCCAGCTGCGTCCACAGCGTCACGATGACGAAGGCCAGGATCACGCCGTAGATGGCGCCGAACATGCTGAGCACCACGCCCACCATGTCGTTGTGGTCCCCGCTCGCGGTCTGCGGGTAGCGGCGCCGGGTGAGGGCGCTGCCGAGCACGGCGAGCACCACGATGCCGCCGACCACGACGGCGCCGAGGGTGAACGTGGAGAGGTTGTTGAGCAGCCAGACCTCCACCGTCAGACTCCCGCGGCGGCCACCGGCCGGGAGGTCACGGCGATCCGGTTGTAGGTGTTCACCACGGTCGCGGCCCAGGCGACGAAGGCCGCCTCCGGCTCGGAGAGCACGGGACGCGCGGCGCGGTGCAGGGCGCGGCCCGCGTCGTGGTCGTGCACCAGGGTCACCGCCTCGGCCAGCGCCAGCGCGGCCCGCTCGCGCTCGGTGAACAGCTCGGACTCCCGCCAGACCACCAACTGGGCCAGCCGGTCGTCCTTCTCGCCCGCCCGGCGGGCGGCGTTGGTGTGCAGGTCCACGCAGTACACGCAGCCGTTGATCTGCGAGCAGCGCAGGCGGACGAGTTCCAGCAGGATCGGCTCCAGGCCGGCGGCCGCGGCGGCCTCCTCGACGGCGCCGTGCAGGGCGTTCACGGCGGCGAAGGCCTGCGGGCCGAGGCCGATCAGGGGCAGCGGGGGGAGTGCGTCGGTCACGGACCGAGAGTAAGCGCCGCAGCGGCTGCGGGAGCTGTCGGACCGTCAGTGATCACCCGGGCGGGCAGGGCGGTGCGGCGGCGTTGACCGGGTCGCCGATTCGAGCGGCCGGCCCGTGGTTGCGCGGGCGCCGGGCGGGATGGGCCGTCAACGAAGTTTCATGCTCACCCGGTTGGCGGTATGTGTGCGATCGGTCTTCCGCCGTGCCGGTAGTGTGACGTTCCGTGGCCGCACCGATACGTGCCGTCACTTCACAGATCAGCCGGGCGCCACCGCCGGCCCTGTCCCTGGGCCGGCAGCCCGTGCGAGACACCCCTTGGAGAACTCCGAGATGACCACTTCCGTGCAGCTCCAGCGTGCCCAGAAGCGCTTCGACCTCTGGGACGTCAACGGCGACGGCCGGATCGACCGCGCCGACTGGGACGCCGAGGCCCGGCGCATCCTGCAGGCCTTCGGAGAAGCCCCGGGCACCCCGGCCGCCCGTTCCCTGATGGATGCCTACCTCGGCATGTGGGGCTTCTTCGCCGACAAGGCCGGCATCGACGAGCAGACCGGCGCGCTCACCCCGGAGCAGTTCAACCACATCGCCGAGGAGCACATCTTCGAGAACGGCGGCGCGGGCTTCGGCCGGGTCGTCAGGCCGACCATCCAGGCGATCGTCGAGCTGGTCGACGTGGACGGCGACGGCCAGGTCAACCCGGCCGAGTTCAAGAGCTGGCTGGACGCGATCGGGGTCCAGGACGTGAACCCGCTCGAGGCCTTCGCCCAGATCGACACCAACGGCGACGGCCAGCTGTCCGTCGAGGAGCTCGTCCAGGCCGTCCGTGCCTACCACATGGGCGACATCGACGTGCCGCTGCTCGGCCGCTGACCCGCACCGCGGCCCGGGCCGGGGCGGCGCCCCCCGGCCCGGGCCGCGGCATGCCGTCCCGGGCTCCCGGGCTCCCGGGCCGGCGGCGCGTCAGGAACCGGACGGGACGAACCGGACGGGGAGCTCCGGCCGAAGGTCCAGCTTCGCACCGGTCAGCAGGTGGTCCGCGGCGATCAGGACGTTGTAGTGGTTGGGGAAGTGGCAGGCGTCGAAGCCGAGCACCGTGCCCACCCGGTGGTCCCCGACGAACACCTCGTCGCCGCGGTCCAGCACCCCGGCCGCCGCGATCTCCGCGAAGCCGAGGAAGCCGACCCGGTCGATCCGGGCGCCCGCCGCGGTGTCCCGCTGGTCGGTGGTCACCAACTCGTGCACCTCGCCCCGCCGGACGCACCGGCTGGCGAACGGTTCCAGGCTCATCCCGCGGTCCTCGCGGCTGTGCAGCAGCACCTTCACCAGCGTGCCGGTGACCGTCCGCTTCGGCCCGTCCTCGTGCGTCACCGCGCCTCCACCCGCTCGGCCCGGTAGGCGGCCTCGACCACCCGCAGGGCGTCCAGCCCGTCGGGCCCGCGCCCCGGACCGGCGGCGTCCGGCTCGCCGAGGACCAGCCCCGCGAACTCCGCGAGCACCCCCTCGTACTCGTGCCAGAGCGACTGCTTGAAGCCGGGATGCCCGGCCAGCATGTCCGCCCCGAGCACCGTGCCGTCCGCCAACTCCACCGCCACGTCCTTGCATTCACCGAGGAAGGACCAGTCCAGCTCGATCCGGGCGGTCACCCCCTCGGCGCCGGCGAGGGCGAGCACCGCCTGCCGGTCGACGCCCTGCGCGTCCCGGACGACGTCGGCGGACGCCAGCCGCATCGGCCCGGCCAGCAGTCGCACCAGGTCGTAGGCGTTCGGGCCGTTGTCGGCCACGCAGCCGCCGCCGCAGCGCTCCGGGTCCAGGTACCAGCGGTCCCGGCCGACGTGCTCCTCGATCCGCTCCAGGTACCGGACGGTCAGCGAGCGGACGGGCACCGCCTCCGGGATCCGGGCCCGCAGGCCGGTGACCGCGGCGTTGTACCGGCGGTGGAAGGCGGTGAAGAGCGGCACCCTGCGCTGCGCCGCGATCGCGGCCAACTCCTCGCCCTCGGAGGCCCGCAGGGCGAGCGGCTTCTCCACGCAGACCGGCAGCCCGGCGCGCAGCGCGTCCCGGCAGACCGTGGTGTGCAGGTCGTTGGGCACGGTGACCACCACCGCGTCCAGGCCGCCCGCGGCGAGCATCGCCCGGTGGTCGGTGTGGCAGCCGATCCGGCCGGCGAAGGGGCGCAGCAGCTCCCGGTCGAGGTCGCAGACGGCCGCCAGCCGGACGTCCGGCACCCGGTCGAGCGCCGCCAGGTAGAACCGGGAGATCACCCCGAGGCCGACCAGGCCGATCCGCAGCCCGCTCACCGCCCGACCTCCGCACCGGGGCCGGCGTCCGTGCCGATCCCGTCCTGCGCGCCGGGCCGGGCCCCGGTGGCCACCGGGCGGAGGCCGAACCGGTCGGCGATCCCGGCGAGTTCGCCGAGCAGGGCGGGGGAGAGCGGCACCCCGTCGCGGTGCGCCTCGGCCGTGCGCCGGGCCTCGTGCCAGCCCGGGTAGGCGACCGGGCCGGCGCCGTCGGCGGGCGGGCAGGCGAGCACCGTGGAGAACAGGGTGTGCGCGTCCAGCCCGGCCCGGGTACCGTCGCGCAGGGCGGCGGGGGCGATCGCCAGGGCGAACAGGCCGATGTCGTCGTCCCGTCCGGTCGGCCCGCCGTCGCCGTCCAGCGCCTCCGGCTCGGGGCCGAGACCGGCTCCGGGCAGCAGGGCGGCGAGCACCTCGACCATCAGGCCGAGTCCGAATCCCTTGTGCTCGCCGCCGGAGCCGGCACCGAGCCACAGCAGATGGGCGTCACCGCGGTCGAACGCGGCGGGGTCGGTCACCGGGCGGCCCTCCTCGTCGGCCAGCCATCCGGGCGGGATCGGCTCGCCGGCCCGGGCGGCCGCCCGGACACGTCCGGTCGGGACCGCGGTGGTGCTCATGTCGAGGACGTACGGCGGGAGTTCACCGGCCGGGGCGGCGACGCTCCACGGGTTGGTGCCGAGCAGTGCGACCGCGCCGCCCGGCGGGCGGGCGATCCGCTGGCGGCCGCAGTTGGAGGCGAGCAGGCCGATCATGCCGCGGCCGCAGACCCGGGCCGCGTGGTGGCCGGCGCAGCCGACGTGGGTGGCGCGGCGGACGGACACCAGGCCGATGCCGTACCGCTCGGCCCGTTCGGCGGCCAGGTCCATCGCGGCGCCGGCCTGCCACAGGCCGAGGGCGCGGCCGGCGTCGACCAGGACGGCGGCGCCGCGGTCGGCCAGCACCTGCGGTTCGGCGGCGGGATCGGCCCGCCCCTCTGCGAGCAGCGGCAGGTAGAGCCGGGAGAGGTTGGTCAGTCCGTGCGAGGTCAGGCCGGCGGCGTCGCCGTGGCAGAGCGCCTCGGCGGAGGCCAGCGCCCGGTCGGCGGGCAGGCCGTGGGCGGTGAACACCTCGGTGGTGAAGCGGATCAGGTCGGGGTACGGGACGCGGACGGTGGTCGGGGCGGGCGCGGACGCCACAGGGGTCACGGACTTGCTCCTGGTGTCGGGTGGTGGTCGGCCGGGGGCCCGGGGTGCCGGCTCAGCGGCGGGCGAAGGCGACGAGCAGCCGGGCGACGGCTGCGGCGAAGCCGTCCAGCTGGTCGAGGTCGGCGAACTCGCCCTCGGCGTGCGCCCGGTTGGTGCCGAGGTCGCCGGGGCCGAGCACGACGGTGAAGGCGTCCGGCAGGCCGGCCGCCCAGATGGCGTCGCAGGTGAAGGCCGGCTCGTGGGACGGCCAGCGGTCGATGCCGGCCTGCCGCAGCAGGGACTCCAGGCCCGGGTGGGCGCCGTCCAGGGTCGGCAGGCCGCGCTTCAGCCAGTCCAGACCGGTGACCTCGGCGCAGTCGGCGGCCGTCCGGGCGAACTCCGGCACGCCGGCGAACTCGCGGCGGAAGGCGGTGAGGCCGGAGCGGACGGCGCTCTCCACCGCGGCTTCCGTCCGCCGTCCCGAACCGGCGTCCTGGTAGGGGATGTTGAGCAGCAGCTCGCCGCGGCCGTAGACCCGGTTGTGCAGCGGCCCGGTACCGATCCCGGCGATGCAGACCCGCTCCCGGGGCGCCGCGGCGGTGCCGAGTTCGCGGGCCAGGTGCTGGGCGAGGTAGCCGAGCAGCACGGTGGCGTTGTGGCCGTCGCCGGGGCGGTCGTCGACGGCGTCCTCGCCGCGGACCCGCAGCCGGGCGGTGGCGGCGGCGGTGGCCCGGGGCAGGTAGCGCAGGCCGGTGGGCTCGCAGAACACGTTGAGCGCGCCGACGTGGCCCGCCTCGACCAGGACGCGGGTGCCGAAGGTGCCCATCGCGCCGCCCTCCTCGCCGGAGACGGCCTGCACCAGCACGCCCGTCCCGGTGCCGACCAGCGGCTCGGCGGCGCGGGCGGCGCGGATCCCGGCGAGCAGGGCGACCGCCGGGCCCTTGGCGTCGATCGCGCCGCGGCCGAGGAAGCGCCGGCCGTCGAAGGAGACCGGGCCGTGGCCGGTCACGGTGTCCAGGTGGACGTTGAACATCACGGTGCGCGCCCGGGGCAGCGGCGGGCCGAGGCGCAGCACCAGGTTGGGCTGGCAGGCGAGGAAGCCGTCCTGCGCGGCGGCGGCCCGGCGGACGGTGAGCGGGACGTCCGGCCGGTCCAGGTCGGCGGCCGCCGCCGGGCCGTGGTGCACGGTCTCCAGCCCGATCCGGGCCGCGGCGCAGGCGTAGTGCAGCTGCGCCTCGGCGAGCCGGGGCGGCGGTGCGCCGGGCCCGGTCTCCAGCGGGCCGGCGGTGGGCAGCTCCAGCAGGTCCAGCAGCAGGGCGTGGTCGGCGGGCAGCAGGCGGTCCTCGCTCATCGGGCGGCCGCCCCGCCGGGGAGGGACGCGGGGACGGCCCGGCGGCCGCCCGGGAGCGCCACCGCGGGGATGCCCCGCAGGCCGCCGGGGACGGCACGCCAGCCCGGGGCGGACGGCAGCTGCTGCTCCACCAGCCGGGCCAGGGCGCGCCCCGCGCGGACGAAGCCGCCGTCGGCCGTGCCGTCCGCGGCGGTGAGCCCCTCGTGCGGCCGGACATGCAGGTGCGGCTCCAGCGACCAGGCGCCGCTCCAGCCGTGGTCCAGCAGCAGCCGCAGGGTGTCGGCGACCCGGGCGGCGCCCTCGCCGGGCGGCACGTACCGCGTCCGATCCGCGCCGCCGACGGCGTCCTTGACGTGCACGTGAGCCACGTGGTCGGCGACCTCCAGCAGCATCCGGTGGCTGTCGTAGCCGTACGGGACGCCGTTGCCGGTGTCGAGGAGCAGCCGCAGGGCCGGGCTGTCCACGGTGGTGACCAGGTCGAGCATCCGCTCGGCCGAACCGCCCGCCCAGCCGCTGCAGTTCTCGTGCAGCAGGACGATGCCCAGGCCGTCGGCGAGTTCGGTGAGGGCCCGCATCCGCTGCAGCACCAGGCGGCGCCACTCGGGCTCCGGCAGGCCCGCGTTGGGGTAGGACATCACCCGGACGAACCGGGTGCCGAGGGCGGCGCAGCGCGGTCCGAGGGCGGTCAGCTCGTCGAGGTCGCGGTCGAAGGGGTCGGCGACGGTGCCCGCCCAGTTGCCGATCCGGGAGGCCGCGCCGACGACCCGCACCCCGCGCTCGGCGACCCGGTCGGCGATCCGCCGGACGGCGTCCTCGGGCAGGTCGGCGATCCACTGCCCGTCGACGGTGCGCAGCTCCAGGTGGTGCCAGCCGAGCCGGGCCAGGGCGGCGAGTTGGCCGGTCAGGTCGGCGGCGGCCTCGTCGCCGATGCCGGCGAAGCGGATCCGCGGTGCGGCGGCGACGGGGGCGCTCATCGGGCGACCGCCCGGGCCGGGACGGCGGGCCGGGCGGCGGCCTTGGCGCGGTCGAGCAGGCGGACCACCTCGGTGTTGACCGCGAGATCGGGGTGCGGCCCGCCGCCGCCCGCGGCGAAGTAGCGGTAGGCGCGGCGGACGAAGGCGGTCAGCGAGTCGTCGTGCAGCAGCTCGGTGGTCTCGCCGTCCCGGTCGATGGTGATCAGTTGGGCGTAGGAGTCGGCCTCGCTGCCGGGGTAGTGCCCGATCAGGGTGCCGCCGGCGAGTTCGAGGGTGACCCGGCGCTCGCGCACCGGGGAGGTCATGTCGGAGCGGATGCGCGTCCAGACCCCGGAGCGGTGCTCGACCTTGAGCCAGGCGCTGCCGAGCCGGGGCAGCACCCGGCCGTCGACCACCATGTCGGTGCCGCCCGCGCCGGTCACCTCGCCCGGCCCGGCCAGGGCGAGGCAGAGGCCGAGCGAGTGCGGCAGCTCGATGTCGAAGGCGGTCGGGTGGCCGTCGGCGGCGAGCGAGCGGGAGAAGCGGGGCTTGCGCTGGACGACGTGCACGGTGCGCAGCGGCCCGTACGCGCCGGTGGCGAGCACGGTGCGCAGCCGGTCGGTGAGCCGGCTGCCGAGCCACTGGGCGACCACCACCAGGTCGAGCCCGTGGCGGTCGCGGACGGCGAGCAGGTCGTCCAGGCCGCGGGCGTCGGTGGCCAGCGGCTTCTCGACCAGGATCCTGCGGAAGCCGAGCCGGCCGAGTCCGTCCAGCACGGCGGCCCGGCCGGTGGGCGGTGTGCACAGGTGCACCACGCAGTCGGCCGGGTCGAGCAGCCGGGCGGCCTCGGCCGGGGTCACCCGCCGCAGGTCGGCGGCGGGCGGCCAACTGCGCTGCGGGTCGGCGGCCAGCACCGGGGCCGCGGCGAACAGCCGGGCGGTGTCCGCGCCGGCGCGGAGTCTGCGGAGCACCGGCAGGTGCAGGCCGAGGCCCGCACGCCCCATGCCGACGAGCAATGTCCGGAGTCCGTCCGCCATGGTGAGCCGTCATTCCTTCCGAGCCTGGGCAGTGCGTCGCGGACATTCAATCAGCACACGGACGGTGGATTTGACCGTACGTCAAAGAATGTGCGCAGAAGGCCATTCGAAGGAGTGAAGTGCCCTGACCGGCCCGGTCGTCAGCCGTGGTCGTGGCGTAGATTGCCTGCCGCGCGCCCCGGTATTCCGGGTTCATGTCCGTACGATCTGATGAGAGTTTCATGGGCGAACACTCCGGGGTCTCCTTCTTCACGCAGGCGGAGGGTTTCGAGTCCCTCTGGCCGACCACCCGGCGCCATCTCGACGAGCTGATGGACCGGGGCAAGTACTCCCACGGCCCCAAGGTCGCCGAACTCGAGGCGGCCCTCGCCGCCTGGACGGGTGCCCGCCACGTGATCGGGGTCAACAGCGGCACCGACGCCCTCGTGCTGCTGCTGCGGGCCGCGGGGCTGCGGCCCGGGGACGAGGTGGTGGTGCCCGCCTACACCTTCGTCGCCTCCGCCTCCTCCGTGGTGCTGGCCGGCGGCCGCCCGGTCTTCGCCGACATCGACCCGGTCACCTACGGCCTCGACCCGGCGAGTGCCGAGGCCGTCGCCACCGACCGCACCACGGCGGTCATGCCCGTCCACCTCTTCCACCAACTCGCCGACCTGCGCGGCATCCTGGACGTCGCGGCGCGGCGCGGGCTGACCGTCGTGGAGGACAGCGCCGAGGCCTTCGGCATGCGCTGGGACGGCGTCCACGCCGGACTGCACGGCGCCGGCGGCGTGCTCTCGTTCTTCCCGACCAAGACCCTCGGCGCGATCGGCGACGCCGGCGCCGTCCTCACCGACGACCCAGGGATCGCCGAAGCCGTCTCCGCGATGCGCCACCACGGCCGCTCCGGGGCCGGCGTCGACGACTTCCCGGCCATCAACCGGCCCACCGACCTGCTCGGCGTCAACAGCAAGATGGACGACGTCCAGGCCGCCGTCCTGCTCGCCAAACTCACCCGCGCCGAACGGGACATCGCCCGCCGCGCGGCCCTCGCCGCCGGCTACACCGAACGCCTCGCCGGCACCCCCGGCCTGCACCGGCTGCCGACCACCGTCGACCGCGGCGTACCCACCGACCCGGTCTGGTACGTCTACCTGATCGAGACCGAGCGCCGCGACGCCCTCGCCGCCCACCTCGCCCGGTACGGCGTGCAGACCGAGACGTACTACCCGACCCCGCTCCACCTGCAGCCCTGCTTCGCCGCACTCGGCCACCGGCCCGGCGACTTCCCGCACGCCGAGGCCGCCTGCGAACGCGCCCTCGCCCTGCCGCTCCACCCGGACCTCACCGACGACGACCTGGACCGGGTCTGCGACCTCGTCCGCGACTTCCACCACGGAAGGCAGCCATGATCCCGTTCTTCCCGCCGGACCTCTTCGAGGAGGACCGCGAGCTGCTCCTCGACGTCGTCCACGAGGTCGCCACCGACCCCGCCCAGAAGTTCATCCTCGGCGAGCGCACCGCCCGCTTCGAGGACCTGCTCAAGGCCGGGCTGGGCGCCGCCGACGTGGTCGCCTGCGGCAGCGGCACCACCGCCCTCACCCTCACCCTGATGGCCATGGAGATCGGGCCCGGCGACGAGGTGGTCGTCCCGGCGTACGGCTGCGCCCCGCTCGCCAACACCGTCCTCGGCCTCGGCGCCGTCCCGGTGTTCGCCGACATCGACCCCGTCACGCTGGTGATGGACCCGGACGGCGCCGAGGCGCTCGTCACCCGGCGGACGAGGGTGCTGATGCCCGCCCACATGTTCTCGGTGATGGCCGACATGCCGCGGCTGCGCGTCCTCGCCGACCGGTACGGGCTGCGGCTGCTGGAGGACTCGGCCGTCGCCCAGGGCGCCGTCCTCGACGGCCGGCCGGCCGGCACCTGGGGCGACGCGGGCGTCTACTCCTTCGTCCAGGTGAAGTCCTTCGGCGGCCCGGGCGAGGGCGGCGCGATCGTCACCCGCAATCCCGAACTCGGCCGCACCGTGCGGATGCTGCGCAACCACGGCCAGGACGGCGTGCACCGCTTCCGGCACCACCGGATCGGCCTGAACAGCCGCTTCGACGAGGTGCTCGCGGCCTTCCAGATCCGCCGGCTGCCCGGCCTCGCCCGCCGGCTCGCCCGCCGCGCCGAGATCGCCGCCTACTACACCGAACGCTTCACCCCGCTCGCCGAGCAGGGCGTCACCCCGCCGCCGCCCGGCACCGACGGCCGCTGCTACTACGTCTACTCACTGCTCGCCGAGCGCCGGGACGAACTCAAGCGGCACCTCGCGGCGCACGGCGTGGACAGCCACGTCTACTACCCGCTGGCACTGCCGCACCAGCCGGCCTTCGCGCACTGCGCCCCCGAGGGGCGTCGCTGGCCGAACGCGGAACGGGCCGCCCGGCAGAGCCTGGCGATCCCGGTCTACCCGCATCTGACGGATGCTCAGGTCGAGGCGGTGGCCGACGCGGTCTGCGCCTTCGCCGCACTGGCGGCGCCCGTTCGCTGAGCACCGACGGGGAGCCGGGCGGCGGCCGCCAGCACCGAGAGCGCCCGCCGGTCCGGCTTCCCGGTACTGCCGACCGGGAGCCGCTCCAGCAGCAGCAGGTGTTCCGGCAGCTTGTACCGCTCCAACCCGCAGTCCTCCGCCAGGAAGCCGGTCAGGTCGGCCAGCGCGAGGCCGACCGCCGCAGCCCGCGGCACGACACAGGCGCACATCCGCTCGCCCAGGTCCTGATCGGGCACCGGCACGCACACCGCCTCGGCCACCGCCGGATGGCCGTCCAGCAGCCGTTCGACCTCGGCCGTGCCGATCGACACCCCGCCGCGGTTCACCATCTGCTTGATCCGCGACACCACCCGCAGCCGCCCGTCCGCGTCCAGCACGCCGAGGTCACCCGCCCGAACCCAGCCGCCGTCCACCCGCTGCCGGGCGTCCAGTGCGGGCGCCCCCACGTGGCAGAGCGGGCTCATCGGGCCGCGTGCCTGGATCTCGCCCGGCCGCCCGGCCGGCAGCGGACGTCCGTCCGGACCGCACACCCGGACCGCCGCCACCGCCGGGTCGGGCCGGCCCACCCGCAGCACGTCGCCGTCCGGATCCGTCCAGCAGGTGTGGCAGTTCATGCCGTCGCTCGACCCGTACACGTTGACCAGCGGCCGGCCGAACCGGGCCAGCGCCCCGCGCAGCACCGCCGGGGTGAGCATCGCCGAACTCGACACCACCGCCTGCAGCGAGGAGAGGTCCTCGGCCGGCTCCGGCGGCTGCTCGGCCATCCGGCGCAGCATGGTGGGGACGGCCGCGAGGTGCGTCGGCCGCAGCCGGGAGACCGCCCGCAGCGACCCGGCCGGGTCGAAGCCGTCCCGCAGCAGCACCGTCGCCCCGCAGCGCACCAGCGCCACGACGGCCAGCGAGCCGTACGCCGTCGCGGGGGAGACCAGCAGCAGCACCCGTGGCGGGGCGCCGTCCGCCGTCCGCAGCACCTCCTCGACGTAGCGGCCGCGGCCGCCGGCCAGGGCGTTGTGCGAGTAGGCGATCATCTTCGGCGCCGCCTCGGACCCGGAGGAGACCAGGATCCGGGCCGGCGCCTCCGGGTCCACCGCGACCGGCGACACCTCGCGGTCGAGCAGCGGTAGCGTCTCCACGTCCAGGACCCTTTGCAGGTACGGCAGTTCACCGCGGAGATCGGCGAGCAGAGTCAGTGGGCGGCCGCCCGACGGCAGTTCGCCCACGGTCAGCACGGTGTCCGCCCGGGAGGTGCCCAGCAGGGCGGCCAGGTCCCGCCGCCCGTGCCCCGGTACGCAGGGCAGCACCACCGCACCGAGCGCCGCGACCGCGAGGTCAGCCGCCAAGGAGCGGCGGTCGGACGGTAGTTGGGTGGCCACCACGGAGCCGGCGCCCACCCCGCGGGCCGCCAGCGCCGCCGCGAGGCCGCGCACCCGGCCGTCCAACTCCCGGTAGGAGAGCGCCCCCCGACCGTCCACCACCGCCGTCCGCCCCGGGTGCGCCGCGACCCGCTCCGCGAACAGCTCGTACAGCCCCCGGTCGGGGCAGAATCCGGCCTCCACCCAGGCCCGCCGAAGCTCGGCCGGGACCTGGTCGGGGAAGGCGACGCCGCCGGCCGAGACCCACGGCGTCCTCACGGTGGTCATGCAGGGCACTCCTCGGGAGAGAGTCGGGGACGGGCGGCGGCGGTCACGGGCGGAAGGTCCACGGCGGGCGGACGAGCGTGCAGCCGGCCCGCTCCAGGGCGGGGGCCAGACGCGGGTCGGCGGCCAGCGCGGCGAGGTCGGTGCAGACCGGTACCGAAGGCGCCGACCCGTCACCGCCGAGACGGCAGAGCAGTTGCGCCGCGGACAGCAGCGAGGACTCCACCCGCTGCGCCCGGCCGGTCCGTTCGCGGGCCTCCAGCGCGGCCACCGCGCCCTCCGCGCAGACCAGCCCGCCCAGCACGTCGCACAGCGTCATCAGGGACGGCCGTACCGGCTCGCCGGGCGGGGTGACCAGGGCGGCGAGGCCGGAGTACGCCTGGACGGGGTAGTCGGTGCCGAGCGGCAGGCCCGGCCCGTGCTCCGCCCCGCTGCCGGAGGCCTGCACATGGACGAGACCCGGGCGGACGGCGGTCAGCGCCTCCGCGTCCAGCCCGAGGGCGGGCACCTTGGCCGGGGCGAGGCTGTGCAGCAGCACGTCCGCCCCGGCCACCGCGCCGCGGACGGCGGCCCGGCCCGCCGGGCTGCGCAGGTCGGCCTCCAGCACCTCCTTGTGCCGGTTGAGCGCCGCGAACCGGGCCGAGACGGGGCCCGCCATCGGCGGTACGCCGCGCAGCGGGTCGCCGCCCGGCGGCTCCACCCGCACCACCCGGGCGCCGAGCAGCCCGAGGACGTGCCCGGCGAGCGGCCCCTGCACCCGGCGGGCCACCTCCACCACCGTCACCCCGTCCAGCGGGCCGCGGCCCGGCCCCGGCGGTCGCGCGGCACCGGCGGCGGCCCCGCCCGGCGTGAGCCGCCACGGCACGGCCCGGCCGGACCCGGGTACGGGCCGCGCGGCGACCGCGGTGGCGGTGACGCCGCACTCGGCGGCCAGCACGGCGAGCTGCCGGTAGGGCAGGGCGGCGGTGGCGGCGGCGAGGTCCGCCGGCAGCGGGCAGACCGCGGTGGCGTAGCGCAGTTGGAACGGCCGCCAGGCCCGGGCGACCGTCCGGCGGTCCGCGCCCAGCGCGGCCCAGAACCGCTGCCAGCCGTCGGCCTCCAGGGTCTCCAGTTCGAACCGCACCCCGTCCAGCGAGGTGAACGGCGGCCCGCCCGGACCGGCTCGCTCCTCGTCCCCGGCGCCTTCGTCCCCGGCGCCCTCGTCGGCGGTGGCCGCCGCCAGGTACTGGCCGACGGCGAGCAGCGCCGCCTGCGCGGCCGAGACCTCCACCGCCGAGTGCGCGGCACCCAGCCGGGCGGCCCGCAGCGCGGCCAGGGCGCCCGTGGCGGCGAGCACCCCGGCGGCGGCCGAGGCGAAGCCGACGCCCAGCGGCACGGGCCGGCCGTACCGGCGGCCGTGCACGTGCATCAGGCCGCAGGCGGCCTGGACGTCCGCCTCGCCGTGCAGCGGCAGCGCCACCGGCCCGGCCCAGGAGATCCGGCAGTCGATCCGGAGCGGGCCGTCCGCGAGGCCGAGGGTGCCGTCGGGGTGCCGTTCGGTGCGGTGGCCGAGGGCCCTCAGGTGTGCGGCGGCCAGGCCGAGGGCGGCCCGCGGCGGTGCGGAGGCGGCGAGTGCGCCGGTGGCGCTGCTCACGGGCGGCGGCCCTGGACGGTGTGCACCAGGTTGGAGCAGGCCCGGAAGTCCGGGTGCACCAGGACCTCCCGCAGCTCGGCGAGTTCGTCCTCGGTCAGCCCCGCGCGCAGCAGCGGCTCGCGCAGGTGGCGGGTGTTGTGGATCTGTAGTTGCAGCCCGGGCGAGCCCGGGGTCAGGGCGGTGACGTACGGGACGGCCTCCACACCGGCGAAGCCGGCCCGCCGCAGGGCGGCGGCGCACTCCCGGCCCCAGCCCTGGTGCGAGCCGCGTTCGCGGAACGCCTGCAACTTGGCGCGCTGGAACCGCTCGAAGAGCTCCTTGGCCCGGGCGCTCGGTGCGAGCAGCACGGGCGCGTACTCGGCGTCGAACTCCAGCAGGTGCAGTACCCCGCCGGGCCGCAGCGCGGCGAGCAGGCGGCGGAGCACGGCCTCCCGTTCGGGCAGGTGGGAGAGCACCAGCCGGGCGTGGATCAGGTCGAACTCGCCGTCGGGCAGCTCGTCGTGGACGATGTCGTGGCGCCGGACGTCCAGGTTGGGACGCTCCGGCAGGGGCAACGGCACCAGGTCGGTGGCGAGCACCCGGCCGGCGGGGCCGACCCGGTCGGCCAGCCAGACGGCGATGCTGCCGGCGCCGGTGCCGATGTCCAGGCAGTCCATCCCGGGGCGGACGCCGGCGCCGACCAGCCGCTCGACGGTGATCGGGTCGAGCCAGGCCGCCAGGCAGCGGTGCTGTTCGGCGGCGTGGCTGCCGGTGTTGTCGAAGAGGTAGGCGGGGGCGAGGGTCATCGGTCTCTCTCCGGTCCGTCGGCGTCGACGGACACTGGTCGGCTGCGGGCGACAGGGCGTGCGGGCGTGCGGGCGTGGGCGTCAGGGCACCGGGACGGGCCGGTCCGCCGCATGGGTGAGCACCCGGTGCGCGGCCAGCCGGCCGGATCGGACGGCGCCCTCGCTGCTCGGCCGGAGCATCACCCAGTCCCCGGCGTACTCGATCGCCCGGGTCGGCCGGGCCAGGAAGGCGGCCCGCTCCCGGACGGCGGCGGGTGCCGCCTGCGGCAGGCCGTGCCGGTACCGGTGCACCAGGGTGCGGACGGTGGCCGCCCGCAGGCCCGGGAGGAAACGCTCGGCCTCCGCGCAGGCGATCTCCACCACCCGCTCGTCCGGCTCCTCCAGCAGCTCCGGGCTCGTCCACGGCGAGACGAAGACGTTCGCCAGGCCGCGGCCCTCGGGTGCCCGGCCGCGGGCCTTGAGGTGGTCGAGGACGATCCCGGTGCAGACCAGGCTCTCACCGGCCGGGACGGAGATCGCGTAGCTGGGGCTGCGGGTCGGGCCGGGCAGCGGCCGGTCCAGCAGGCAGGCCACCTTGAGCATCGGCGCGTACGTGCTCGCGGCCACGAATCCGCGCTCCTCGGGCGGGAGTCCGGGATGCAGGGAGAGCGCGACGGGGGCCGGCACGGCCAGCACCGCCTGCCGGGCGGTGCACCGCGTGCCGTCGGCGAACTCCAGCCGCACGCCCCCGTCCTCCGGGCGGACGGCCGTCACCCGGGCGTCGAGGGCGACGTCGAGCCGGTCGGCGAGCGAGCGGGCCAGGGTGTCCATGCCGTCCCGGTAGGTCATCCAGCGGGCACCGGCGCCGCCGACCGAGAGCAGGGTGGCCACCATCGGCCCGATCGCCGAGGTGTCCGGCCGCCAGCCGAAGCAGTGGCTCGCCAGCGGTTGGAGCATTCCGTCGAGCAGTTCTTCGCGGCCGCCCGCGCAGTACTGACCGAGCGTCAGCTCGCCGCTGGGCGCGCTCTCCGGGTGGTCGGGGTCGAAGCCGCGCCAGCGCAGGGCCAGCTCGGTGGCGAAGCCGAGCCAGGCCAGCCGTCCGCGCCAGGAGAGCCCGGCACCCGTCAGCAGGCCCTTGGGGTGGCCGAGACGGGCGTGGGCGCGGCCGTGCCGCCAGAGGGCGAAGCCGCTCTCGACGACCGGCACCTCGGCCTCGGTGATGCCGACCGCCCGGATCAGTTCCCAGGTGGCCTCGTACCCGGCTCCGGCGATGGTCTCGGCGCCTTCGTCCACCAGGTAGCCGTCCACCCGGGTGGAGGCCATCCGGCCGCCGACCCGCCCGCTGCCCTCGAAGACCTTCACCTCGCGGCCGGCGGCCGCCAGGTGGTGGGCGGCGGCCAGCCCGGCGATGCCGGCGCCGACCACGGCGACGTCCAGCCCGGGGGTGCTCCCGACGGTGCTCATGTCCACCGTCCGCTGCCGAAGGCGGCCGTGCCGGCGAGGAGCCGTTCGCGCAGTTCGTGCCGCCGGACCTTCCCGGTGCCGGTGCGCGGGACGGCGTCCCGGTCGAGCACCACCGGCTCGGCGAGCGGCGGCAGGTCGTGGACGGCCCGCCGCCAGCGCTCGCCGTCGAGTGCGCCGTCGCCGGTGACCAGCACCGGCAGCGGGCGGCCGTCGGCGACGGCGAGTAGCACCGCCTCCTCGACCTCCGGCAGCCGGTCGTGGAGCACGTCCTCGACCTCGACGCAGCTCAGCCCCGGGACCATGTCCACCTCGCGGTCGAGCAGCAGCAGCCGCCCGTCCCGGGTGCGGACGCCGAGGTCGCCGGTGTTGAACCACGGCCCGGCCGCCTTCGCCTCCCAGCGGTCCGACTCGCCGAGGTAGCCGAGGCAGCGGGCGCCCGTCCGGGTCAGCACCAGGCCGGGCTCGCCGCGCCGGACGGGCGCCATGGTGGCGGGGTCGACCACCTTGAGGCGCACCCAGCCCGGCAGCGGCCGGCCGAGGTCCCGGGTGGTCGGGTGGCGCTGCTCGCTGTCCGCCAGCGCCCCGCGGGTGAGGAAGCGGAAGGTGAGCGGCCCCGTCTCGGTCTGCCCCCAGCCCTGCATCCAGAGCGGGCGGCGACGTTCGGAGGCGGACAGGAAGGTGCGGACGGTCGGCGGATGCATCGCGTCGAAGGTCGAGATGTACAGCCGTACGTCCCGGAACGGGTTCTGCGGCCCGGCCGCCAGCTGCTGCCAGCGGACGTAGGTGGACGGCAGCGCCTCCAGGATCGTCGGCGGATGGCTGCGCAGCAGCGCGGCGGCGGTCGACGGGTCGGAGTCCGGCAGGATCGCGAAGGTGCCGGGTGCCCGCCAGAACGCGCTGGCCGTCCAGGTGACGGCGCGGCCGTGGGCGAAGGAGATCGCGCTGGCGACGGTGTCCTGGCGGCGGGCGGAGAGCACCGGCCAGCGGCGGGCCTCGAAGGCGGCCAGCCGGCGGATCAGCGTGCGGGTGGAGTGCACCACCAGCTTGGGGACGCCGGTGGTGCCGGAGGTGTGGTTGACGGTCAGCGGCGCGTCGTCGGGGCGGCGGTGCACGGCGGGCACGGGGTGGCCGCGCAGGTCGTCGGGGGTGAGGGCGCCCTCGGCGGGGCCGTCCAGGCAGACGGTGCGGCGGACGAGCCGGGTGAGGTCGTGGCCGGCCGGGCGGGCGGTGCCCAGCACGTCCCGCTGGGTCACCAGGACGGCGGGCTCCAGCCGTTCCAGCAGCACGGCCAGGCCGTCCGGCGGCACCCGGTCGGAGAGCAGCGCCGGCACCGCGCCGATCCGGGCGGCGGCGCAGGCGAGCAGCACGTAGTCCCAGTGGTTGCGCTTCACCACCGCGACCCGGTCGCCGGGCCGCGCGCCCGCGGCGGCCAGCCAGGCGGCCGTGTCGCGGACGAGGTCGGCGAGCCGCTCCGTCGTCCAGCTGCTGCCGCCGTCCGGGGCGAGGTCGAGCGGACGGCCGAGTTCGACCCGGATCGGCGGCCGGCGCTCGGCCAGCACCTCGAACAGCGGGCCGAGGTCCAGCGGCAGGGGTTTCACCAGGGCGGTCACGACAGGCCCCCGGTGAGCAGACCGGCGGCGGACAGGTCGACGGCGACCAGCAGGGCGCAGCTCAGCCGGTGCAGGTGGATGCCGAGCCGCCGGGCGAGCAGGACCTGGCCCTCGACGAAGCCCCGGTGCCACTGGCGCACCCGCAGGACCAGCACCGGCGCCATCACCAGCGGGAACCACCAGGGTGCCACGCCCGCCACCGCGGAGCCGACCACCAGCGCCGCCTCCAGGGCCGAACAGCCCGCCACGAACAGGGCGTTGCCGCGCGGCGGGAGGAGCACGGCGGCCGTCCTGCGGCCGACCGCGCGGTCGCCCGGGATGTCGTTGGTGTTGGAGTAGACGCCGAAGAGCAGGGGGCCGAGGCCGAACACCAGCGCCTGCACGGCGACGAAGGCGTCGAAGCGGCCGGTCAGCAGCCCGTGCAGCGGCAGGACGAACAGCCAGCCCAGCGCGGCGAGGAAGAACTCCTGGAAGCCGTTGTAGCTGATCCGCAGCCACCACGAGTACTGGAAGCCGAAGACCGTCAGGGCGAGCACCCCGGCCACCGCCCAGAGCGGCCGCGCCGGGGCCAGGGCCAGCGCGGCCAGCCAGCAGAGGGCGCAGGCGGCGGTGGAGAGCCAGCCGAAGCGGATCGCCTGCGGCTCGGTGAGGGTGCCCGCGATCAGCGGCTTGCGGGCCAGCCGGCGGGCGGGCGCGTCCGGGCCGTAGTTGACCTCGTCGCTGCCGTCCCGGTAGCCGGTGACGTCGTCGAAGGTGCACATCGCGGCACTCATCGCGATCTCGCCGCCGAGGAAGAGCAGCAGCACGGCGAGGGACGTCGCGGCGGTCGCGGCCGAGCCACCCGGCAGCACCATGGCGGCGACCAGCGGGACGCTCAAGTAGTAGTCGTAGATGTCGAGTTTGGCCAGCCGGGCGTAGGCCCGCCAGGCGATCGGCGGTGACTCGGCGACGGCCGGTGCGGCGGCGTGCTCCACGGGATCGCTGTCCTCTCAACGGCGGCCGGGCCCGGGACGGAATGCCGCGGGGGCCGGAGAAACGGGCCGACCGCGCTGACGGTGCGCCAATCCGCCGTGGCGGACGGTGAGTCGGCGATCTCATGATGGCATACGGATACCGTTCGGATGCATTCCTATGATGAGCGCAGAAATGGGCGGTCCACGGTGTGTTCGTCTGCGGACCGCCCGTTGCGGGAATTACGCCGAGAAACTCCCGGCGCCACCCGGGACGTGCGTGCCGTAGCCGGGCTGGACGGTCAGGCCCGGCCCGAGGCAGAACGGATTGCCGTAGACCTTCACGGGGTGGTCGGTCCGGTTGGCCAGGACATGGGCCAGAGTGGGCAGTTGGTTGCACCCGGACGGGTCGGTGTACACGTCCAGCGGCTGGAACTCGGTGGAGAACACCACCACGGTGCCGGTCGCCGCCCGCGGGGCGGGGGCGGCGCCAGTGAGCGCCAGAGCCGCACCGGCGGCGGCCAGGGAGGCCAGGAATGCTCGCACAATCGTCCTTGCTGTCGATCGGTTCCCGCATTCTTCGCGGGCTCACCCCATCGATATCGTGCGCATACGTTTGAGTTCCATTCGCGGTGTCGGACAATCACCCGCCCGGCGGAGGGGATCGAATGCCCGTCCGGCCGTGCGGCCGCGGACCCCGGCAGCGCCCGCCGGCGGCGTCCGGTCGGGTGACACACGGTCCCCACCGATCGGCGGTCGCGGGCTGGGCGTCCCGGGCCGCGTACGGTCGTTCCGGACGGACCCCGCCCGGCGGTCCGGCGCGCCCCGGCAGTGGCACGGCAGTCACCCCTGCGATGGCCCCGGCAGAGGCGCCGGCCCGAGCGGGACCGTCCGCAGGGCGCCGACCCCGACGGCGCCGGCGGGACGAGCGCAGGAGGCACCCATGACACCGCCCACCCCGCCCGGCGCGGCCGAGCCGCCCGCAGCACCCGCGTCGCCGCCCCCGCCATCCCCGTCCGGCAACGGTGCGACGGCGCTCCAGGTGCTGCGCAACCCCAGGATCTGGATCCTCCCGACCGCGCTGACCGGCGTCGTCGCGCTGCTGCTGTCCCTGCTCTACATGGGCGGCATCCTCAACCCCCGGATCGACCTCCACCGGGTGCCGGTCGGCCTGGTCAGCGCCGACAAGGGCGCCACCGTCGACGGCAAGCAGCAGAACCTCGGCGCGAGCATCACCTCCTCCGTCGCCGCCGCACCCGACCCGGACGAACGGGTCAACTGGCAGGTCCTCAGCCCCGACGAGGCGCAGCGGAAACTCGCCTCCAACCAGTTGTACGGCGCCCTGCTGATCCCCGAGGACTTCACCGCCTCCGTCGTCGGGCTCGGCCAGCCGCCGACCGGCTCGCCCGCCCGTCCCACCGCCGTCGTCCTCACCAACCCCGGCTCCGGCAGCCTCGCCTCCTCCTTCGCCGCCTCGATCGCCACCGACGCCGCCCACCGCGCCTCGACCGACCTCGGCAAGCAGCTCACCGCCACCGCCGCACAGCGCGCCGCCCAGCAGGGCACCCAGGTCTCCAACCCGTCCGCCCTGCTGCTGGCCGACCCGATCACCGTCGAGACCCGGGTCGGGCACCCGATCGGCCCGCACAGCGGCCTCGGCCTCAGCGCCTTCTACTACACCCTGCTGCTGGTGCTCGCCGGCTTCCTCGGCGGCAACGTCATCGGCAACGGCGTCGACGTCGGACTCGGCTACACCGACAACGAACTCGGCCCGTGGCACACCCGCCGGCGCACGATCCCGATCACCCGCCGCCGCACCTGGGTGGTCAAGTCGGTGATGAGCGTCGGGATCTCGCTGCTCACCTCGGCCGTCATCATGCTGGCCACCGTCTCCATCCTCGGCATGGACGCCTCGCACCTGCCGCTGCTCTTCGTCTTCTCCTTCTGCGCCAGCGCCGCCGTCGGCCTCGGCGTGCAGGCGATCAACGCCACCTTCGGCGGGATCGGGCAGCTGGTCAGCATGTTCGTGTTCATCGTGCTGGCCCTGCCGTCCTCCGGGGCGACGATCCCGCTGCAGGCGCTGCCGGACTTCTACCGCTTCCTCGCCAGGTTCGAGCCGATGCGGCAGCTCAGCGACGGCGTGCGGGCGATCCTCTACTTCGACGCCCGGGCGGACGCCGGCCTCGCCCGCGCCTGGATCATGATCGGGGTCGGCACGGTGCTCGCCCTGCTGCTCGGCTGGGCGATGACCAGCTACTACGACCGCAAGGGCCTGCACCGGCTCGCGGCCTGACCTCACCCTGCCGGAGGTCTCGGTGGCCCGGTCCGGCCGAGGGCTCGCCGGGAGAGAGGCACGAAGTGCCCTGCCGGTCGAGGTGGTACAGGACGGCTGTCGGCGGCCGCGGGGGCGCCGGTTCCTCCTCGGCCGTGCCGGTGGGTCGGGTCACCCGGCGGCGGTCCGACAGCGGTGACCCGGTGGTCGCGTTCTTCCTGCTCCAGGTGGACCGGAGAGGTGCAGCCGCCGCCGACCAGGTGGTCGACCGGTGCGGTCGCGGTGGCGCGCACCAGCGGGCCTGCGGGCCGCCGGCCCCGTCGACAGGGGCTGCAGCGCCGGGTCCCACGGCAACCCGTCGATGTGGGGCGGTGGAGCGGCCGGACGGTCTGACCGTCCGGTGAATCGTCCGTCGCTGCGGTTGCCGAGGGTGGTCAGATCCCGAGTCCGGCCCAGTCGTTCATCTCCGGGGGAGGTGCCGGAGGGGGTGGTGCCAGTGCTTCTCGCAGGTCGTGGGGTTCTTCCTCCGGCGAGAGCAGGCCGCGGGCGCAGCGCCCGAGTCGTGCCGCGTCCGCGGGGTCGGCATTCGCCACTGCGGTGCGGGGGATCCATGGGACGGGAAGGGCGTCCAGGACCTGTCTGCCGTATTCGGTGATGCCGTCCGGAGGCAGGTCGAGGCGCCTCCGGGAGGCCAGACCGAGAACGGTGCTCCCGACCACGGCGGCGGCTGTTCCCACGGCGGCCCATGCCGGCTCGTGCGAGTACAGTGCGACGTCGACTGCGCCGAGCATGACGATCGGGATGCCGAAGGCGAGGCCGACGACCGCATTCCGGGCGGCGTGGACTGCGCGCAGCGCTCCGGGCGGGGTGATGAGCCCCTGTGCCCCGAGGTGCTCGCCCAGGGAGCGGATCGCAGCGGAGCGTGCGGCGCGCTCGGCGACTTTCCATGCCTCCGCGTCCGGTGAGCGCCGGAAGGCGGCCACGACCGCGGATTCCACCCCGTCGCGCGGCACGGGGTCGACCAGTTCGAGCCGTGAGCCGGTGACCGTCAGACGGCCGGACCACAGCATGCCGGTCAAGCAGACCTCGACCACCCGGGTGGGGCCGGCGCACATCCAGGCCACCTCGTACGGGCTCAGCCTCCGGTCCCGCGTGCGCACCGCCACGGACTGCCAGCGCAGCCACACCACCGTCCACTGCAGGTACGCGATGCTCCACCCGGTCACCGCAGCGAGCACGGCGACCACCGCGACCATCCACATGACGCCCCCTCCCGAACGCCCTTCCCCCGCCATCAGTGTGGGCCTGCCGGCCCGCTGTGCCCAGACCCGAGCCCCGCCGGCGTCGCGTCACCGGTGCGAACCGGCCGCCTGCGCGGACGGTCTGGCGGCGGGGGCGGCAGGCACGGCCTTCTTCCCCGGGCCCGTCGGCAGGGAAGGCCACCGGCAGTGGGTCAGGCCGTGTCGAGGGCGGCGAGCAGGTCGGGGTGGCGGGACCGGGGTGGGAGGGCGGCCAGGCGGTCGTGCAGGCCGCGGAGTTCGTGGCGGACGAGGGCGGGAAGGGCGGGGGTGTCGGCCAGGGCGGGGGAGAGCAGGGCGAGGGCCGCGTCCCGGTCGCCGGCGCAGAGATGGCAGTCGGCCAGGCGGACGGTGAACAGCAGCTGTGAGGACGGCAGTTGGCCCGGTCCGAGCAGGGCCAGGGCGGTGGCGGCCGCGGCGGCGGCGTGCCGGGCGGGCCGCGGGTCGCCGACGGCGGCGGCGACGTCGCGCAGGGCGGCGGCCGCACCGGCCTCCACCCGGAGCCGCATGGAGGCGATGGAGAGCCAGGCGGCGTCCGCCTCGTCGGGTTCGCCGATGTGGTCGAGGTGCAGCCGGGCGCGGGCGATGTGCCGGCCGGTCCCGCGGACGTCCCCGGCCAGTGCGTGGGCCCGGGCCCGGCCGATCCGGCCCATCGCGCCGGCCCAGTGGCGGTCGGGCGCGGCCCGGCCGATCGCCCGGGCGTAGCCGAGCGCGGAGTCGGCGTCGCCGTCGAGGCGGGCCAGGGTGCTCATGTCGCTCAGCGCGGCGACCTGGGTTGCGCGGTCGTCGGCCAGTTCGGACCAGGTGAGCGCCCGGTCGAAGCAGGCCATGGCGGTGGCCCGGCGGCCCTGCTGCATCCGCAGCACCCCGGCGGCGTGCGCGTACTCGGCGGCGAGCCGGGCCAGCGGTCTGCCCCGGGCGGCCGGCCCGGCGGCCAGCCGACCGAGGACGGCCCGCAGGACGTGTTCCACCGTCTCGGCCGCGCCCGCCCGGACGCCCTGTTCGCCGGCCCGCAGGTGTGCGGCGAGCAGGCCGGTGAGCGCGTGGACGGTGTCGGTGTCCGGTGGCGGCCCGCCCGGTCCGGCCGCGCAGAACGCCGCCTGGAGCACCGCCATGTCCTCGGCCGACGGCAGCGTGCAGCCCGCGGCCGCGTGCAGCGGGCAGAGCAGTCCGTAGTCCGGGAGGCGTTCCGGCGGCGGGTAGGCCGGGACGGGGCCGCCGCCGGACGGCGGCCGGGTGGGCGGCAGCGGTGGGCGGACGAGCACCGGCGGAAGCGGCGGCCCGGCCGGTTCCCGCTCGTGGGCGAGGCGGCACGCGGCGCTCAGTTCGCCACCCGCGCCGAGGAGTTCGTCGATCCGGTCGGCGAGACGGGGCGCGGTGCGGCGGCTGCCGTGCTCCAGGCGGCTGACCGCGGTGTGGTCGTAGCCGACGGCGGCGCCGAGCTGGGCCTGGGTGAGGCCGGCGGCCCGTCGCAGGCGCCGCAGACCGGCGCCGAACTCCTGCCAGGAGGCCGCTGACGGGTACGCGGAGGCGGAGGTGCGGCCGTCGTCCACGGGCAGTCCTCCCCCCACGGGATCCCTCGCGGGGCCGACTCCTCCCCGGCCCTCCGGACACCAGGACGGTACTGGACGGCCCGGCCGCCGTCCATGACGTGGTATCGACCAATCGGTCTCAACCACTGTGGGAAACACGCAGCTTGACGGAGTTTGCCAACTGCCGCACGCCGCAGCCGAATCCGTTGACCAGGGCATGGCGGCGTGTGAGGGTTCCGGCACCCGAGCGCGGACCCCGCAGGCCGTCCCCCGACAACGGCCCGCGGCGCGGCGCCGCCGGCCACCGCCGGCGACACCGCACGTACCTGTGTCCGCGGTCGAGGACCCCCACCTTCGAGGAGCCTCGATGAACCGCAGATTGCTGACGGCCGGGACGACCCTGGCCGTCCTGGCCGGCCTGCTCACCGCCACCGCGGTGGGCCCGGCCGCCGCCCGTCCCGGCCCGGCGGCCGACCCCGCCCCGCCGAACGCCCTGGCCGCCGCCGTCTCCGCCGCCGACCGCGCGGCCGCGGCCGGCCTGGACACCCTCGCCAAGGGGCCCGGCGAGAGCTACGAGCGGCACGCCGTCACCCCCTGGCTCGGCGGCCTCTACTCCGTGGCGTACGAACGCAGTTACCGCGGCTTGCCGGTGGTCGGCGGCGACGCCGTGGTGCTCTCCGACGGGCAGGGCCGGATCCGCGGCCAGCAGAACGCCGCACCCGGCGCGATCGGCGTGCCCACCACCACCCCCTCGGTGAGCGCCGCAGACGCCGAACGGACCGCCCGCACCCGGCTCACCGCCGTCGACGGCGCCGAACCGGCCCGCCTGGTCGTCAAGGTCACCGACGGCCGGGCCCGGCTCGCCTGGGAGTCCGTGCTCACCGGCCGGACGGCCACCGCGCCCAGCCGGCTGCACGTCTTCGTCGACGCCCGCACCGGCACCGTCCTCGACAGCCGGGACGACGTCCGCGCCGGCACCGCCAACAGCCGCTGGAACGGCCCCGCGCCCGTCACCATCAGCACCACCAACTCCGGCGGCTCGTACGCGCTGCGCGACCCGAACCGGCCCGGCCTCAGCTGCGCCGACCACGGCACCGGCCAGGTGTTCACCAAGTCCACCGACTCCTGGGGCACCGGCAGCCCGACCAGCAAGGAGACCGGCTGCGCCGACGTGATGTTCGCGGCGCAGAAGGAGTGGGACATGCTGCGGGACTGGCTGGGCCGCAACGGCCACAACGGCAACGGCGGCAGCTGGCCGGTCAAGGTCGGCCTGAACGACGTCAACGCCTACTGGGACGGCTCGTCGATCTCGATCGGCCACAACCAGGCCAACGAGTGGATCGCCTCGATGGACGTGGTGGGCCACGAGTTCGGCCACGGCATCGACCAGTACACGCCCGGCGGCGCCAACAACGAGGCCGGCCTCGGCGAGGGCACCGGCGACATCATGGGCGCGCTCACCGAGGCGTACGCCAACGAGCCCGCCCCGTACGACTCCCCGGACTACACCGTCGGCGAGACGATCAACCTGGTCGGCAGCGGGCCCATCCGGGTGATGTACAACCCCTCGCAGGTGGGCGGCAACCCCAACTGCTACTCGGCGTCGATCCCGAACACCGAGGAGCACGCGGCGGCCGGCCCGCTGAACCACTGGTTCTACCTGCTCGCCGAGGGGTCCAACCCCGGTGGCGGCAAGCCGTCCAGCCCGACCTGCAACAGCTCCTCCGTCACCGGCATCGGCATCCGCGACGCCGGCCGGATCTTCTACGGCGGCATGCTGCTCAAGACCAGCGGCATGACCTACAAGCGGTACCGGACGGCGACCCTGACCGCCGCCAAGAACCTCGACCCGGGCTGCACCTTCTTCACCCGCACCAAGGCCGCCTGGGACGCCGTCAGCGTCCCGGCCCAGAGCGGCGACCCGACCTGCACGCCGTCGGGCACCAACGACTTCTCGCTCTCCGTCGGCCCGGCCTCCGGCAGCGTCCAGCCCGGCGGCTCCACCACGGCCACGGTGGCCACCGCGGTGACCTCGGGCAGCGCGCAGACGGTGGGCCTCAGCGCCTCCGGCGCGCCGAACGGCGTCACCGTCGGCTTCAACCCCTCCTCGGTGCAGGCGGGTTCCTCCGTCACCATGACCGTCTCGGCAGGTGCCTCCGCGCCCGCCGGGACGTACACCCTGACCGTCACCGGCACCGGCAGCGCCGTGCACACCGCGCAGTACACGCTCACCGTGGGCGGCGGCGGCAACCCCGGCGGCGGCGCACCCGACATCGACGTCGCCAAGGTGCAGGCCCACCTCGCCCAGCTGAACACCGTCGCCAACCAGAACGGCGGCAACCGCCGGGCCGGCAGCGCCGGACACGGCCAGTCCGTCGCCTACCTCAAGGGCAAGCTGCAGGCGGCGGGCTACACCGTCACCGAGCAGACCTGCACCAGCTGCAGCTACACCTCCGACAACCTGATCGCCGACTGGCCGGGCGGCCCCGCCGACCAGGTCACCATGTTCGGCGCCCACCTGGACAGCGTCGCCGCCGGGCCCGGCATCAACGACAACGGCTCCGGCTCCGCCGTCCTGCTGGAGAACGCCCTGGTGCTCGCCCAGCAGAACCCGACCCTCACCCGGCACGTCCGGTTCGCCTGGTGGACGGGCGAGGAGCAGGGCCTGCAGGGCTCCAACCACTACGTCTCCCAGCTGAGTCCGACCCAGCGTGCGGCGATCAAGGCGTACTACAACTTCGACATGGTCGGCTCGCCCAACGCCGGCTACTTCGTCAACAACCTCACCTCGGCCGCCGCCGCCCCGCTGAAGGCGTACTGGGACTCGCTGGGGCTGCAGCCCGAGGAGAACACCGAGGGCCAGGGCCGCTCCGACGACTACTCCTTCCAGCAGGCCGGCATCCCCACCTCCGGCTACGCGGCCGGCGCCAGTGCGGTCAAGACGGCCGCCCAGGCGGCCAAGTGGGGCGGCACCGCGAACCGGGCGTACGACTCCTGCTACCACCAGTCCTGCGACACCACCGGCAACATCGGCGCCACCGCGCTCGACCGCAGCGCCGACGGCGTCGCCTCCGCACTGTGGAAGACCTCGGTCGGCGGGACGGTGCCCGGCGACGACTTCTCGCTCGCGGTGAACCCGGCGAGCGGCAGCGTGGAGGCCGGCGGCTCGACCACCGCGACCGTCGCCACCGCCGTCACCTCCGGCAGCGCCCGCACGGTCGCGCTGACCGCCACCGGCCTGCCGAGCGGTGTCACGGTGAGCTTCAGCCCCTCGTCCGTGCAGTCCGGCGCCTCGGCGGTGATGACCGTCTCGGCGGCCGCCGGCACCGCGGCCGGCACGTACTCGATCACCGTCACCGGCAGCGGCCCGGCCACCCACAGCACCACCTACTCCCTGGTGGTCGGCAGCGGGCCCGGCACCGGCACCTGGGCGGCCGGCACCGTCTACCGGGCCGGCGACACCGTCACCTACGCCGGACTGAGCTACGTCTGCCTGCAGGGCCACCAGGCCCAGACCGGCTGGGAGCCGCCGATCGTCCCGGCGCTCTGGCAGCGCGTCTGAGAACCGGGACCGTGCCGCGGGACGCCGCCCGGCGCCCCGCGGCACGGCCGTCCACCGGATGCCGCCCGGCACCGGCCTCCGGCGGGACACCGGAGCCGGGCGGGACGGCCCGACGGACGGCCAGGGGGGAGGGCGGCAGGGGACCCGGGGGTGCAGGGGCCCCTGCCGCCCGCACCCGTCACCGGCACCGCCACCACGCGGGGAACACGCTGCGGGCGGCTGCCGTTGGACCGCCGGAGAGGGGTGTGGGTGAGGACACGTCAGAAGGACCGCGACGTCCCGGGGCCGCGGACGCCGTGGGACGAGATCATGCCCGGCCTGTGGATGGGCGGGCACCACTGGACGGACACCACGGGCGAGTTGCAACTCGCCGTCGTGGGAGGCGAGTTCGACCTGGTGGTGAGCCTGTACACCGCGCCGGGCCACGGGCCGGCACCCGGCGTCGAGCACCTGGTGGCCGAGATCCCCGACGCCCCGCTGACCGCCGGGCAGCTCGCGGACGTCCGGCAGCTCGCCCGGGCCACCGCGTCGGCCGTCCGCGACGGCCGCACCGTCCTCGTCCGGTGCCGCTCGGGCTACAACCGCTCCGGCCTCGTGGTCGCGCAGGCCCTGGTCGAGCTCGGGACGGAGCCCGCGGCGGCCGTCGAGCTCGTCCGGCGGCGGCGCTCCCCGTGGGCCCTGCACAACCGCGTCTTCGAGGACTACCTCGCCGTGGGCCTGGACGTCGCCGCGCTGCTCACCGGCCTGGACGCCCCTCCAGACCACCCGCTACGCGGATGACCCGGTCGGCGCCGCCGACCTTGCCGCTCTCGTCGGGGTGCTCAACCGCCGTCGACGCGGGAGCGTTCGGCCAAGAGCAACGACAACCTCCCGGATCGACTGAGACGCTGCAGGTCACAAGGCTGCGGCGGTGGTCCGGGGACGCGTGCACCGGCCGGTATTCTTGCGCCTCATGTCAGTCAACATCGAACTCGGATTCACCGTCACCGGCCTTGCCGACGAGGCCCAGGCGAAGGACGTCGCCCGCGCCATCGGCGAACTGCTGGACGCCGAGGGCATCGAGGACCAGGTCGGCTACGGCGTGGTCCTCGACAAGGGGGAGTACCTCGTCACCGGTGAGTCGGAGTTCGCCCTGATCATCACCCGCTTCTACGCCTGGGGCCCGACCTTCGAGACCGCCTTCGCCCGGACGGTCGCCGAGGTCGCCCCCACGGCAAAGGCCGCCGTCGAGTGGGGCTATCCGGACGAGGACCACTGATGACCGTGTCCACCGCGAACCGGTGGCAGAGCTCGTCGTCACCGTCGGCGGCCGCATCCGTCCCGGAGGCCTGACCGGTCGACGCGCTCCCGGCTCAGCCCGGAGCGTGCAGGGCCAGCGTCCAGGTGTGCACGGTGTGCCGCTGGTGGTCGGCGGGGTCGCGTTCGGCGACGATCGCGGTGAGGCGGTCGCCCTCGCGGCGCAGGGTGCTGATGTACCGGTGCCGGTCGTCCGCGGGGACGGTCGTCAGCTCGGCCAGCACCGTGTGCTCCAGCCCGCGGCCGACGGCCCGCACCACCCCGTCGTCGATCACCAGCACGGTGCCGTCCTCCAGCACCACCGGCCGCGGCACCGTCGGGTCGGTGAGCGCCGGGCCCGCCTCCACGACCCCGCCGGGGAGCAGCCGGACGACCCGGCTGCGGGTCGGGATGCGGCGGTCCTGCTCCACCACCCGGATCCCGCTGCCGGTGACGAAGTGCCCGTAGCTGCGCCAGGCGTCGACCTCGGTGCCCTCCCGGTCGTACTCCCAGGTGTCGAAGTGGCCGTAGCCCTCCAGGCCCAGGAAGAACCGGCCGCCGCGCAGCACCGCGCCGCGCTCGCCGCGGAGTTCGGCGACCAGCCGGCCGTCCGCCAGGTCGAGCAGCAGGGCCGGGCCGAGGAAGCCCCACGGTGTGTAGGCGAGCGAGTCGGTGGTGACGAGCACCCGCCCCCGCGAGACGTACGCCGCGTTGGGGCGGGCCTCGCAGCGGTGCACCCAGCGGGTCCGGCCGGTGTCGTCGGTGCAGCGCACCTCGCCCTGGGCACCGTGGACGCTCAGCCCGCCCCGCCGGGCCAGCGGTCCGTCCGCACGTGGCCCCGGGTCGTACGGCGGCCGGCCGACCGCCGTGACGCGGTCGAGGACGGTGGCGCGCCAAACTGCGGACGGTGCCTGTCCGTCGGGGCCGCTGCGCTCGGAGGTCGGCATGGCGGCGATGGTAGCAACGGCCCTGCCCGGGGCAGGAGACGGCCGGTGGCCGGCCGCCGCGCTCAGGGTGCCGGGTCCGGCTGCCCGAGTCGCGCCGCGAGGCCGGCCAGGGTCTCGCCGAGCGGCGCCGCCACCCTGGCCGCGGCGAACTCGTCGCCCCGGGTGGCCCCCTGGTTCACGATGGCGACCGGCTTGCCGGTGCGGGCCGCGTGGCGGACGAACCGCAGCCCGGACAGGACGGTCAGCGAGGAGCCGAGGACGAGCAGCGCCCGCGCCGCGTCGACCAGGTCGTAGCACTGCTGGACGCGCGGCTTGGGGACGCCCTCGCCGAAGAACACCACGTCCGGCTTGAGCACGCCGCCGCAGGCCGCGCACGGGGCGATGCGGAAGGCGTGCACCAGCTCGTCGGGCAGGTCGACGTCGCCGTCCGGGTTGATCCGCGAGCCGGTGTCCCGGAAGCCGGTGTTCAGCTCGGTCAGGCGGCGGTCCAGCTCGCGACGGGTGCTCGTCCGGCGGCAGTCCAGGCAGACCACGCGGTCGAGGGCGCCGTGCAGCTCGACGGCGTCGACCGTGCCCGCCGCCCGGTGCAGCCCGTCCACGTTCTGCGTGATCACGCCCGTGACGTGGCCCGAGCGGCGCAGCTCCTCGACCGCGCGGTGGCCCGCATTGGGCAGCGCACCGGCGATGGTCCGCCAGCCGACGTGGCTGCGCGCCCAGTACCGCCGCCGGCCGTCCTCGCTCGCGGTGAACTCCTGGTACGTCATCGGCGTGCGCGGCCGGGCCCGCCCGGTCTCCCCGCGGTAGTCGGGGATGCCCGACTCGGTGGACAGCCCGGCGCCGCTGAGCACGGCCACCCCGCCGCCGGCGAGCAGCCGTCCGACCTCGCGCAGGCCGTCGGCCGTCGCCGTTTCGTCGGCCGGCTGCGGCCCGTCCGCGGGCGGCCGGGACCCGCCGGCCGCCGTGTCCCCGGTCATCGGTCGGATGCGCATGCCCCCGAGGATAGATCGCCCGCCCGCGGACCGCGGCCGACCGGCCCGGGAGGGCCGCGGCCGGAGTGCTGCCCCGCCGGTCGGCCCGCAGGTCGGCCCGCGGGCGGGACGCCCGGGAAGCCGAGCTCCGCCCGGCCCGTGCCCTTTCCCTCACCGCCAACGGCACCGGAGGCGGCGGCGGGGCACCGGCGGCACCCGGCCCAACCAGGTGTGGCCGCTGCGCTGACCGGCGCACCGGCCCGCCGCCCCCGCCCGGTGGCCCGGGCCGGGGACGGATGGCCGGATCCGCCAGAGACCCGTCATTGCGGACACCACCCGCGCCCGGCGAGGATCGGGTCATGTCCCAACCGCACCGCGTGGTGGTCACCGCCTTCCCCGGCATCGAGATCCTCGACGCCGCAGGGCCGGCCGAGGTGTTCTCCGTCGCCACCCGCCTCCTCGGCGGCACCCGGCCCGGCTACCGGGTGGAGATCGCCGCGGCCGAACCCGGGCCGGTCACGACCTCCAGCGGCGTCCGCCTGCACGCCGACCTGACGCTCGACCGGGTCGGCGGCGGCATCGACACCCTGCTGGTCGCCGGCGCCGTCGACACCGCCGACGGCCCGCCCGTCGCCCGGGTCGACCCCGCCGTCACCGACTGGCTGCGCGCCACCGCCTGCCGGGCCGCCCGGATCGGCGGCATCTGCGCCGGCGCCCACCTGCTCGCCGCGGCCGGTCTGCTGGCGGGCCGGCCGGCGACCACGCACTGGCTCACCGCCGCCCAACTCGCCGCCGAACACCCGGAGACCGAGGTCGACGCCGACCCGATCTTCGTCCGCTCCGGCCACCTCTGGACCTGCGCCGGCATCACCGCAGGCATGGACCTCGCCCTCGCCATGGTCGCCGAGGACCACGGCCAGGCCCTCGCCCTGGCCACCGCCCGCACCATGGTGATGTACGTCAAACGCCCCGGCGGACAGAGCCAGTTCAGCGTTCCGCTGTCCGCCCCGCCGCCGCCCGACGACCGGTTCGGCCCGCTGCTGCGGGTGATCGCCGAACAGCCCGCCGCCGACCTCTCCACCGAGGCGCTGGCCGCGCGGGCCGGGCTCAGCGTGCGGCACTTCTCCCGGCTGTTCGCCCGGCACACCGGCCGCACCCCCGCCGCCTACGTGGAAGGCACCCGGCTGGAACGGGCCCGCCGACTGCTGGAGGAGAGCGACCGGGCCCTCGCCGACGTCGCCCGGGCCAGCGGTCTGGGCTCCGTCGAGACCCTGCACCGGGCCTTCCGCCGCGGCCTCAACACCACCCCGGCGGACTACCGCCGCCGCTTCCGCTGACCGACTCCTCCTCCTGCCCCTCGCGACCTCGCGTGGGGCCTCCTCGGCCTGCCCGCGCACGGCGCCGGCCGCCGCCCCCTCCCCCTGGAGAACACCCGTGTCCCGTACCACCGTCACGCCGATCCCCGTGCTCGGCCGGCACGCCGTCAACGCCTACCTGCTCACCGGGCGGCGCCCGGTGCTCGTCGACGCCGGGATCCCCGGCAGCGGGGAGCGGATCCGCCGGCACCTGGAGCGGCTCGGCGTCGATCCGGGCGACCTCGCGCTGATCGTCATCACCCACGGCCACATCGACCACTTCGGCTCCGCGGCCGAACTCCACCGCCTCACCGGCGCGCCGATCGCCGCCCACGCGGCCGACCTCGGGCCGTACCGCACCGGGCGGGTCCGCGAACCCTACCTGCCCACCGGGCCGATGGGCCGTCTGATGAGCCGCGGCCGCCGGCTCCGCGTCCGCACCGAGCCCTTCGAACCGCGGGTCCTGCTGCGCGGCGAGACCCCGCTGGACGAGTTCGGCATCACCGCCCGGGCGGTGCCCACCCCCGGCCACACCGCCGGCTCCGTCTCCGTGCTCACCGACCACGGCGACCTGGTGGCGGGCGACCTGGTCGCCAACTCCTTCATGGGACTGATCCCCGGCCGGCCGGCCAACCCGCCGTTCCACGACGACCCGCTCGGCAACCTCGACAGCCTGGACGCGATGCTCGCCCGCGACCCGGTCCGGCTGCACGTCGGCCACGGCACCCCGCTGGACCCGGACCGCGTCCGCCGCTGGGCCGCCCGCGAGCGCACCCGACTGCTCCGCCGGGCCGCCGCCGGACGGCTCACCACCCGCGCCGACCTGCCGGACGGCGCCGACGCGGCGACCGTCGACGAGGCGCCCGCCGACTACTCGGACCTCTCCCGTCCGGGTGCCTCCGACGGGTGACGGAGCCGCGGCCGGACGGTGCTCCGGTAGGTCCGCGGACTCATCCCGGTGCTCCGCTTGAACCGGTCCCGGAAGGCGGTGGCCGAGCCGAAGCCGACCTGGGCGCCGATCCGCTCGACCGGGTGCGGGGTGGTCTCCAACAGGTGCTGCGCCCGGCGGATCCGGGCCACGTGCAGCCACTGCAACGGGGTGGTGCCGGTCTGCTCCCGGAACCGGCGGATCAGCGTACGGGTGCTGACACCCGCGCGGGCGGCGATCCCGTCGAGCGTGAGGTCGCGGTCGAGGTTCTGCCGCAGCCAGCCGAGCAGCGGCTCCAGCGCGGCCCCGCCCGGCGCCGGATCGTGGTCGAGCGGGATGAACTGGGCCTGCCCGCCCTCCCGTTCGAGCGGGACGACGGAGAGCCGTGCGGCCTCCGCGGCCACCGCGGAGCCGTGGTCGCGCCGGACCATGTGCAGGCACAGGTCCAGCCCGGCGGCGGCGCCCGCACTGGTCAGGATCTGCCCGTTGTCCACGTAGAGCACGTCCGGGTCGACCGTGACCGCCGGATGCTCGGCGGCCAGCCGTCCCGCCGCGGCCCAGTGCGTGGTCGCGCGCAGCCCGTCCAGCAGCCCGGCGCCCGCCAGGACGAAGGCTCCCGAGCAGATCGACGCGATCCGGGTGCCGCGCGCCGCCGCCTCCCGCAGCGCCGCCAGGACGGCGGGCGTCGGCGCCGGGTGCGGGCCGTCGGTGCCCGGCACCACCACCGTGTCCGCCGAAACGAGCTCCGCCAACCCCCACGGCGCCCGCAGCGCGAAGGATCCGGCATCCGTCTCCGGCTCCTCCGCGCAGACCAGCACGCGGTAGCCGGGGCCGCCGCCGGGCAGCCGGGCCCGGCCGAAGACCTCCACCGGGGTCGCCAGGTCGAAGGGGACCACCCGGGGGAGCGCGAGGACGGCGATGGTGTGCACGGTCGGCAATCTACCCGCCCGCCACAGGCCGACCGCCACCCCGTTCCCGCAGGTCCGCGCGGTGGCACGGTGGTGTCGCTATCCCGTTGAAACCTGTCGCCGGAGCCCCTGTGGCCCTCCGCCGCCCGTGGATAGCGTCGGGGTGTCGCCGGCCGCGCCACCACCCCTCCCACCTGCTGAAGGACGCCCATGCATGCCCAGATCGTGCTCTTCGACGGCTTCGACCCGCTCGACGTCGTCGCCCCCTACGAGGTGCTGCACGCCGGCGGGACCGCCTCCGCCGGGGCGGTGACCGTCGAACTCGTCTCCGCCGAGGGCCCCCGCGAGGTGGTCGGCGGGACGGGCGGGCTCGCGCTGCGCGCCACCGCCGTGCTCGACCCGGACCGCCCCGGCCTGGTCCTCGTCCCCGGCGCCTCCGGCCGGATCGGCGAGGCCGAGGAGCCCGGGCACGCCGCAGACCCGGGCACAGCCGATGCGCCCGTCCCCGTGCTGCTCGGCCGCACCCTGAACACCGCCCTGCCGGGCCTGCTGGCCCGGGCCGTCGACAACCCGAGGACGACCGTCGCCACGGTGTGCGGCGGCTCGCTCGTCCTCGCCGTGGCCGGACTGCTGGAGGGCCGCTGCGCCACCACCCACCACCTGGGCCTCGACCTGCTGGACGCCACCGGTGTGCACGCCGTCCGCGCCCGGGTCGTCGACGACGGCGACCTGGTCAGCGGCGCCGGGGTCACCTCCGGCCTCGACCTGGCGCTGTACCTGCTGGAACGCGAGGTCGGACCGCAGATCGCGCACGCCGTCGAGGAGTTGTTCGCCCACGAGCGCCGCGGCACGGTCTGGCGGAGCGACGGCCCCGCCCCGGCCGCCTTCTGACCGAACTCGCCACAATCCGTTGAACGAGGAGCACACCACCATGTCCGTCACGCCCGTCGAAGGCACCTGGGACCTCGCCATCGCCACGCCCGTCGGCCGGATCACCGCGGTGATCGAACTCCACCGGTGGGACGGCCTCCTCCTCGGCACCGCCCGCGGCGCCGAGGAGGAGGTCCCGCTCGACGCCGTCACCCTGGACGGCGACCGGCTCGGCTGGCGGCAGTCCGTCACCCGGCCGTTCCGCCTCAACCTGGCGTTCGACGTCACGGTGGACGGCGACGCCCTGGCCGGCACCTCCCGCGCCGGCCGGCTGCCCGCCTCCAAGGTCACCGGCCGCAGGCGGACCGGGCCCGCCGACACCGACGCGGCCCGGGGCTGAACCGCGGCCCGGTAATCTCCTGGCGCGTCGGGTCGGGCGGGCACGATCATGGCGGGATGGACGCTCGTTTCCTCGGCATCGCCGAGTTGGCCGAAGTCCCGTCCGTGGCGGTCGTGGTCGACGTCATGCGGGCCTACACGGTGGCAGGCTGGGTCTTCGCCCGGGGGGCGGAGAGGATCGTGCTCGCCGAGTCGCTGGACGAGGCCCTGGCGCTGAAGGAGCGTCACCCGGACTGGGTGGCGCTCAAGGACGGTCCGCCGATGCCCGGGTTCGAGCTGGTGAATTCGCCGGGTCGGCTGCGGTCCGCCGACCTCGGGGGACGGACGGTCGTGCAGAAGACCACCGCGGGGACGGTCGGCGCCCTGGCGGTGAAGGATGCGTCGCTGGTGCTGTGCGCCGGCTTCGTGGTGGCGGAGGCGACGGCCCGGCTGCTGCGCGCACGCGGGTGCGACAGCGTCACGTTCGTGGTCACGGGCGAGGACGGGCACGCCGACGAGGACCTGGCGTGCGCCCAGTACATCGCTCGCAGGGCCGCCGGGGACGACACGGATGCAGCCGAGTTCCTCCGCCGTGCCGGATCCTCGCGCGCCGCCGCCGAGTTGGCGGAGGGGGTGCGGGAGGGATCCCATGCCGATGACGTCGCGCTCTGCCTGGAACTCGACCGGTTCCCCTTCGCCATGGTGGCGACCCCGGAGGACTCGCTCATGGTCCTGCGGCCGTGGGCGCACCACGAGGGGCGCGTGGCACTGCGCGATCCGGATGCGGGCCACCGGACGGACGGGGCTCGGCCCGTGCTGCCGTGACACCCACTCCCGGATCGCGCGGTGCCCCCGGCAGGACCGGGCCGTGCTACCGCTCCGGGTCCCACTCCACGAGTCGGCCGAAGACACCCCGATCGTCCTCGGTCTTCAGGGAGTTCAGCGGGATGCGGTCGTAGAGTGCGAGGACCAGGTCGTCGGCCGGGCCCTCGATCGAGGCATCGGTCGGCTCCGCGTCGGGTGCGGGCAGGCCGACGACGCGGGAGCCGTCGGCGGAGAGCCGTTGGCGCCAGGCGCGGCCCTCGGTGGTGCGGTAGTCGACGACGGCGGCCTCGTGCGGCCAGCTCTCGGTCGTCGTGCAGATGGTGGAGAGGAACTCCTCGACACCGTCGAGGGCGAGCTCGTCCGGCACCGGCTGCGGGGCGCCCGCGGCGAGCTGGGCGTCGTAGGTGTGCACCGTGATCTCGTGGAGCTGGCGCCGGGCGGCGGCGGCGCAGGTCTGCGGGGACTGTGACTTGCCCCACCACGTCCAGCAGCCGCGGTCCGGGCCGGCCTCGCGCAGCGCGTCGAGCAGCTCCTGCGTCGATGCGGCCGACCAGGCGAGCAGCGCCTCGCGCTCGCGGGGTGCGGTCGGCTCGCTCCGCGGGACGGCCTTGCCGGTGGCGCCAGGGCCTGCGGCGATGGTGGCGGCCCAGGCGCGGCGTCCCTCGCCCAGGTGCTGCGCCAGGTCGAACAGCGTCCACTCGGGGCAGGTCGGCACCTGCACGTCGAGGCTGGGCGCGGCCGCGAGCGCGGCCCGGAAGGCGGTCGACCGCTCGTCCATCAGTCGCAGCAGGTCGTCGAAGTCGAGAGCGTTGTACACGCCGGTTGTCTATCACTCCGCTCCGGTATCCGGACACTGGTTTTGGCGGCCGGCACGGCCTCCGGCAGGGGCCGGTGAACGGGCGTCAGCCCGCGATCGGCGAGGGACGTCCGTCCGAGGCCGGGTCGGGCAGGCCGGCGGCCTCGCGCGCGGCCTGCTCGATGCGGTCCCGGTGGCCCTTCCACCAGGCGTCGTCGCCCTCCGGGAGGTTGCCGTCCTGCGCCCGCAGCCCGCGGCCGCCGTCGACGAGTTCGCGGACGATGTCGGCGTGCCCGGCGTGGCGGTCGGTCTCGGCGATGGCGTGGACGAGGATGCGGTGCAGGGTCACTTCGGCGCGGCGGCCCCAGCCGACCCGGCCGGTCGCGTCGAGCGGCAGGGAGCGGACGGTCTCGTCGGAGTGCGCCCACACCCGGTGGTAGAGCCCGACGATCTCCTCGCGGGACTCCTGCGGGGTGGCCCACAGGTCGGCGTTCGGCTCGGCCCGGCCGGCGATCCACAGCGGCGCGGCCTCGAAGGGGCGTCCGAAGGTCTCGCCGAAGTACACCGCCTCCGCGGCGGTCACGTGCTTGACCAGTCCTAGCAGGTTGGTGCCGGAGGGCGTGAGCGGGCGCCGGACGTCGTACTCCGACAGTCCGTCGAGCTTCCACAGCAGCGCGTCGCGTGCGTCCTGCAGATAGAGGTGCAGGTCGGCCTTGGCGTCGAATGCGGTCATGTCGACCAGTCTGCGGACGGTGTCCGCGACGTCCACGGAATTTCCGGCCGGGCCCTCGGGGGGAGGCAAATTATTTTACTGGTGTAATACCTGTTATCCTTAATGGGTGGGTTCTGCAACTGTCACTCCTGGTCTCCGTCTCCGCAGCCTTCCGGTGCGGGAGGCGCTGCGGCTCGGGCGCCCGTCCGACCGGTGGTTCAAACCGGCGCTGAGCGTCGCCGCGGCGTCCGCCCTGCCCAACCTCGTGCTCTGCACGCTGGGCCGCCTCGACCTGGTCGCCTACACCATGGCCGGATCGCTGTGCGCGCTCTACGGCCACGACCTGCCGTACGCGCGCCGCGCCACCACCCTCGCCCGGGTGGTGCTCGGCATGTTCGCGGGCGTCGCGGTCGCCCTGACGGCCGCCTCGCTCACCCGCTCCGCGGTGGTGCTGATCGCCGTCGGAGCCGTCCTCGCCGCCGTGCAGAAGGCGGTGGCCGATGCGAGCGGGATCGGCCCGCCCGGCAACGTGATCTTCACCTTCGTCATGGCCGGCGCGCTGTTCGCCCCGCAGGAGATCGGCCGGGTCCCCGGCCACCTCGCCCTCACCCTGGCGGCCGGAGCCTTCGCCTGGCTGGTGGCGATGGCACCCGCCCTGCGCCGCGCCGACGGCCCCGAACGCCGCGCCACCGCCCGCGCCCTCACCGCCGCCGCGGCCCACGCGGCCGCCCCGGGCCCGCAGACCCGCCACGCCGCCACCACCGCGCTCCGCGCCGCCCGGCACTGCCTCCGCCTCGCCGGCGCCCCGACCGCGGACCGCCGGACCCTCCACCGGCTGCTCCGCCGGGCCGAGGCCACCCTTGCCGGCCCTGGCCCTGGCCCTGGCCCTGGCCACGGTTCCGGCCCCGGCGGGGGCTCCGCGAGCGAGCAGCTCCACGCCTGGGCCGCCGCCGTCCGCGGGCACGGCCCGCTCCCCGTCCCGCCCACCGTCCACGGCCGGCCCGAGACGGACCTGCCCGAAGCGGACCTGCCCGATACGCACCTGCCCGATGCGCACCCCCGTGACGCGGCGCCGCAGGCCCGCGTGCCCCGCCCGCGCCTGCTGCGCAGCCTCGCCCCCGGTGCCGCGCACGCCCCTGCCGCACTGCGCACCCTGCTCGGCTGCGCCCTGGCCGGGTACGCCACGCTCCTGCTGGGCGTCGACCGGCCGTACTGGGCGATCGTCACCGCCGCCTCCATCCACCAGGCCAACATCGTGCTGACCTGGAACCGCACCCTTCAGCGCACCCTCGGCAACCTGCTCGGCGTCGCGGTCTTCGCCGCCGCCGTCCCGCTGATCCGGACCGGGCCCGTCGCCCTGGTGCTGTGCCTGCTCGTCCTCAACTTCGCCGCCGAAGCGCTGATCAGTCGCAACTACTGGCTCGGCACGGTCGCGGTCACCCCCATGGCGCTGCTGCTGGTGGAGTTCACCGGCGACCACCCGGCCGGCCGGCTGATCGGCGACCGCGTCCTCGACACCCTGATCGGCGCGGCCGTCGGCTTCGCCGCCGCGCTCGCCGTCACCAACCACCGCACGACCGACCGGGTCCGGCACGCCCTGCACGCCACCGGCCGCGCCCGCGCCCACGCCGAACGGACCCTCGCCGACCCGGCCGCCGAGCCTGCGGCCGTGCACGCCGCCTCCCGCCGGCTCGCGCACAGCCTGGCCGACCTGCGCGACGCCCGGGACACCGCCGCCGGCGAATGGCGTCGCCGCACCCTGCCCGAGCAGGCGCTGCGCGCCGCCGAGGAGGCCGGACACCGTACCCTCGCGGAGACGGCCCAACGGCGGGGCGGCCTCCACCCCGCCCCGGAGAGCGGAGCGGCGTGAACCAGGACAGCGGTGCGAACGACGTCGTCGCGGCGGTACGGCGGCAGTGGCGGGCCGTCCACCCGGACCTCGACACCGAGCCGATGGAACTCGTCGGCCGGATCAACCGCTGCGCCGCCCTGCTCCAGCAGGCCGAGGACGCCCCGCTGCGCTCCGCCGGGCTGACCCGCGGCGAGTTCGACCTGCTCGGCGCCGTCCGGCGCACCGACCGCGAACTCACCCCCGGCGAACTCGCCCGGGAGACCTTCGCCTCCGGTGCCGCCGTCACCAAACGGCTGCGCGCCCTCCAGGACCGCGGGCTGATCGACCGTCGCACCGACACCCGGGACCGCCGGATCGGCTACATCCGGCTCACCGACGAGGGCCGTGCGCTCGTCGACCGGCTGCTGCCCCGGCAACTCGCCTACGAGCGGGCGCTCCTCGCCGGCCTGGACGAACCCACCCGCCGCCTCCTCGGCGCCGGCCTCGCCGACCTCCTCCTCCAACTCGAGGGCCGCCTCGGCACCTTGCGGGGCTGATCCGGGCGGCGCACCCCCAGGACGGGCGGCGCACCCCCAGGACGGGCGGCGCGTCCCGGGGACGGGCCGGACATCCCCGGGGGCAGGCCGCGTCCGTGCCACGTCCCGCCGGCCGGCTCGGCCGAACCGGCCACCGGTGTCCGTCCCCTCCGCCATGCTGGAGCGCAGCATCAGCAGGTGCCGCACACCACCGGGGGGACACATGCCTTTTCTCGAGGAACGGGAGCCCGGCCGTGCCGGGCACGCCTGGCTGGCGATCGCCGCCGCGACGCTCACGCTGGTCGGCCTCTACCTCTGGCCGTGGTGGTCGGACGGCACCACCTTCCTGGAGTACCGGGACGACCTCGGGCAGCGGGGCACCCGCGGCGCGTGGTGGAACGCGGTCTGGCTGGGCTGGTTCCGGTTCGGCTTCGCGCTGCAGACCGTCGCGGTGCTCGTGCTGCCGTTCGCCGTGGTCCGCCGGGACGGCTGGCACTGGCTCTCCGCCGCGGCGGTGCTCGGCGCCGGCTGGCAGCTCGTCGGGGTGCTCGGCAGCACGGTCTTCCACACCAGCCCGGCTCCGTTCCTCGGCCCGCTCGCGGGCCTCCTCGCCGCCGTCGCCTGGCTCGCCGGTCGCGCCCCGCGCCGCCGGACGAGCAGCGCGTGAGACCCGTCCGCGGGCGGCGACCGGCGTGGGTGACGATCAGCCCGACTCCCACCTGACCTCGCCGTCCTGCACATGACCGGTGGGCGCGAGCCCGACGGCGGCGGCGACCGCGGCGGACGCCCGGTGCCCGGGGTGGACGTGGGCGACGAACCGCTCCACCCCGGCGGCCGTGAGCGCGGCGACCAGGCCCCGCGCCGCCTCGGTCGCGATGCCGCGACGCTGCCACCCGGTGCCGACCACCCAGGCGATCTCCGCGGTGCACCGGCCGTCGCCGTCGCCGTGGGTGGTCACCGTCGCCTGGACCGTCCCGGTGAGACGGTCGGCCGCGTCCAGCCGGACCACCCAGTTCGCCCAGATCCGACCGGGATCGGGGGAACCGGCGACCAACCGCTCGTACCGGCTGCGGAGTTCGTCGGGGCCAAGCGGACGGCCGCCGGTGAAGGCGTGCAGCGCGGGGTCGTCCAGCACCTCCGCCATCTCCTCGGCGTGGGCGGCCTCCAGCGGCAGGAGGGTCAGCCGGGGCGTCCGGACGGTCCCGGGAACGGTGAACACCGCAGTACCTCCTGAACGTCCGTCAGAGATCGCCGGCGACCAGCGCGTGCAGGTGCTGGTCGTGCCAGCCGTCGGCATGGCGGAGGGCGCTGCGCATGGTGCCCTCGACGGTGTAGCCGGCCTTGTCGGCCACCCGGCAGGACGCCGGGTTGGCGGTGGAGTGGCACAGGGTCAGCCGGTGCAGGCCGAGTTCGTCCAGGGCCCACCGGCCGGCCCGGCGCACCGCCTCGACGACCAGACCGCCGCCGCGGGCGTGCGGCAGCACCCAGTAGACGATCTCGGCGCTGCCCGCCGCCAGGTCGACGTCGTTCCAGCCGACCAGGCCGAGGACCTCGCCACCGGGGCGGGCCATCGCCCAGATCGCCGCCTCCTCGGCCTGCCAGCGCTGCTGCATGCGGGCGATCCTGCGGCGGGCGTCCTCCGCCGTGGGAACGGCGAGCAGGTTCCACTGCCGGATCGCCGCGTCCCGGCCCGCCGCGACCAGGGAACCGGCGTCCTCCGGGTGCCACGGCCGCAGTTCGAGCCCGGCGGAGACGGCCAGCACCGGCTGCGCCACGGCGGCCATCCGGCCCTCGGGAACCACGGGGGCACCACGGCGGGCACCGCCGCGGGAACGGCGGGCGGGGGCGGGTCGGCGATCATCGACGCATCCTGCCACACCCGGTGTCGCGGCGCGGTGGGCTCAGGCCGGCACCAGGTCCTGCGGCGCGGCCTCCCACTCGATCCCGCCGCCCATCGGACGGACGAAGATCCGGCGGCGCAGGAGCCGCCCGGTCTCGGTGTCCCGCTCGACCAACTGGCCGGATATGGTGCCGCAGCGGCCGTCCCGCCGGTCGCGGACCGCCCGGCCCAGATGTGGGTGGGGCGGACTGCTCACCGAGACACCCATCGCCACGCGCACACCTCCGTCCGCCGCCGGCGCGACGCTGCGCCGACGTTCGCGGCCGATCATCCCGGCAGCTCCGCGGACCGACACGGGCCTTCACGCGATGTCCGCAAGCCCTGCCGATCTCCCGCTCGCACCCCGACATGACGGAGCGTCACCGTGCCCGGTGAGGCCGCCGAACGGGACGGCACCCGCTCCGGCGGCCCGCGTGCCATGCTGGGGCGGCCGCGCAGCCGGCGGCGGGGAGCACGGCGGGGGAGGGCCCGGGCATGGTGCGCAAGACACGGGACGGATCGGCCGAGGTGGTGGCCGGACCGGCCGGCCGGCCGTGGTTCACGGCCAACGAACTGCTGGCCTTCCTGCTGGAGTTGGCGGCCCTGGTGCTGCTGGCGTGGTGGGGGTTCGCGGAGGGCGGCGGCATGGCGGGGCGGGTGCTGCTGGGTCTCGGGCTGCCCGCGGCGGCCGTGGTCCTGTGGGGTCTGTTCGCGGCACCCCGGGCCCGCTACCGACCGGCCCTGCCCTGGGTGCTGCTGGTGAAGGCGCTGGTCCTCGGCGGCGGCGCGGCCGCCCTGTACGGCCTCGGCCACCCCAC
Source organism: Kitasatospora sp. NPDC093679 (assembly GCF_040683455.1). Classification (NCBI taxonomy): domain Bacteria; kingdom Bacillati; phylum Actinomycetota; class Actinomycetes; order Kitasatosporales; family Streptomycetaceae; genus Kitasatospora; species Kitasatospora sp. NPDC093679. The sequence continues at coordinate 12,484 of NZ_JBFBDW010000054.1, read as the reverse complement.
GGCCGCGTACGTCCTCGCGGGCGTCATCGTGCTGAACACCACCCTCGCCGAGACCTCCCGCCGCCGCTCCACCGGGACGCCGGGATGAGGTCCGTGGGGTCCGTCAGGAGGCGCTTCCGGTCGCCCAGTCGCGGAACGGCGCGAGGGCCTCGGCGAGGTCGGCGGGGCCGCACCTGACGTGGAAGGCCTTCTCGGAGGTCCACGCCCACAGCCAGTCGTGCGTGCTGCGGTTGACGTCCTGACGGGCGAATTCGCGGTCCTCCAGGTCGGTCTCCTCCAGGTCGATGGTGACGGTCCAGCCGGGATTGTCGAGAGTGGCGATCTTCACGCCCCACTCGTGCTCCCGGTCCTCGTTGCACTGGTCGGCGTACCAGCTCTGCAGCCAGTCGAGGACCTGCATCGAATCGCTCGTGCCCGCAGATGCCACTGCTCCGGCTACGGGGGCTCGTCCGGTCCTCGGGCGGCCCGATCGGTGGCATCACGCGGATCTCACGGGACGGTTCAGGACGCCGTGCGGCGTCGGCCGGAGCCCGCTCCGGGGGCTTTCCCCACCCCGCATCCGGGGGTGTACGGGATGTCATGAGGCCCTCGTGCGGGAGAGTCTGAGGGAACGGCAGGTGTACGACCTACCGTTCCGATCAGACGGGAGCCCCCGGCCATGCCCCTGAGCACCTCGACCACCCGCTCGTCCGCCGCCCGGACGGCCACCACGGCCTGCCGCCGTCTGCTGCGGGCCACCGCGCTCGCCGTGCTGACCGCGACCGCCTCGGCGGCGGCCCTCGCGCCGGCCGCTGCGGTCGGTGCTCCGGCGGCGGACGGCCTGCCCCGAGCGCGGCTGGTGCTGCCCGCGCCGAGCGGCCCGTACCCGGTCGGCACCGTGTCGCTGCACCTGGTGGACCCGGCCAGGACCGAGCCGTGGACCGGGTCCGGTCCGCGCGAGGTGATGGTGACCGTCCGCTACCCGGCCCGGGACGCCGGGCACTACCCGACCGCCCCGCAGATGCCGGCCGCGGCGGCGGCCGTCTTCGAGACGATGTACCGCAACGGTGGTGGCCTGCCGATGGACCGGGTGGCCTGGGCGCAGACCCGCACCCACGCGCACGAGGGCGCCCCCGCGGACCTCCGCGGCGGTCCGCGCCCGGTGGTGCTGTACTCGCCCGGCGGCGGTGATCCGGCCGCGTTCGGCACCACCCTGGGCGACGACCTCGCCTCGCGCGGGTACGTCGTGGTGACGGTCGACCACACCTACGAGGCGCCGGCCGTGGAGTTCCCCGGCGGCCGGGTGGCGGCGAGCCGGATGGACGCCGAGGTCGCCGCCGTCCAGGACCCGGACCCGGTGAAGGCGGAGGCGAAGCTCACCGCGCTGCTGCGCAAGCTCGTCGACGTCCGGGTCGCGGACACCCGTTTCGTGCTGGACCAGGTCGGCGCGCTCGCGGCCGGCCGCAACCCGGACGCCGAGCACCGGCGGCTGCCGCAGGGCCTCGGCGCGGTGCTCGACCCGGGCCGCATCGGCATGTTCGGCCAGTCGGCCGGCGGCTTCACCGCCCTGCAGACGATGCACGACGACCCGCGGATCGCGGCCGGCGAGAACCTGGACGGCGTGATCGGCTACGTCGGCGACGACCACGACCCGGCGCACCCGTCGACCGTCGCCACCGACGGCCTCGACCGGCCCTTCCTGCTGATGGGCAGCGAGGGCAACGACCACCGCACCAACCCGTCCTGGGGCGCGCTCTGGCAGCACAGCACCGGCTGGCACCGCGACCTCACCCTGACCGGCGCGGCGCACGGCAGCTACACCGACCTGGAGTCGATCGTGCCGCAGCTCGCCCGGCAGCTGGACCTGCCGCCCGGCACCGCCGCCGACCTGATCGGCACGGTCGACCCGGAGCGGGCCGTCGCCGCCGAGCGGGCCTGCACCGCGGCCTTCTTCGACCGGACCCTGCGCCACCGGGACGGCGGGCTGCTCGACCGGCCCACCGCCCGGTTCCCCGAGCTGCGCCCGGTGGACTGACCTGCGCCCGGAGAAAATGCCCACCGCCCGCTTCCTCGGGATGCTAGCTTAAAACCTAGAGTTCCTAGGAAAGGCGGTCGGGCGATGGTGCGTGCCGGACTCACGACGGCGAAGCTCACCGAGGCGGCCGCGGAGATGGCCGACGAGGTCGGACTCGACCGCGTCACCGTCTCCGCGCTCGCCCGGCACTTCGGCGTCAAGGACGCCAGCCTGTACTCCCACATCAAGAACCTGCGGGAGCTGCGCGTCCGGATCGCCCTGCTCGGCGGCGCGGAGATGACCGACCGCATCGCCGCCGCCGTGGCCGGCCGGGCCGGCAAGGACGCCCTGGTCGCCTTCGCCGACGCCTACCGGCAGTACGCCCTCGCCCACCCCGGCCGCTACGCCGCCACCCAACTGCAGTTCACCCCCGAGGAGATCACCGACTCGGCCGTCGTCCGCCGCAGCGCCGAGCTCACCTACGGCATGCTCCGCGCCTACGGCCTCGCCGAGCCCGACCTCACCGACGCCGCCCGGCTGCTGCGCGCCGCCTTCCACGGCTACATCCACCTCGAACTCGGCGGCGGCTTCGGCCACGCCCGCACCGTCCAGGAATCCTGGGACCGCTCGCTCGACGCACTCCACGTCCTGCTCGAGAACTGGCCCGCCCGACCCGACCGGAGCCCCCGATGACCACCGCCACCACCACCCGGACGGGCACCCTCGCCGTCCCCGGCGCCACCCTCCACCACGAAGTCCGCGGCAGCGGTCCCGTCCTGCTGCTCCTTCCCGGCGGCGCCGGCGACGCCGGAATGTACGCGGGCATGTACGCCGAACTCGCCGCCCGGTACACCGTCGTCTCCTACGACCCGCGCGGCCTCTCCCGCAGCCCCCTCGACGGGCCGCTCACCGACCAGCGGGTGGACGTCTGGAGCGACGACGCCCGCCGCCTGATCGAGCACCTCTCGCCCGACGGCACGGCCGACGTGCTCGGCTGCAGCTCGGGCGCGATCGTCGCCGTCGACCTGCTCGCCCGGCACCCCGGGCGGGTGCGCCGCGTCGTCGCCCACGAGCCGCCCCTGCTGGAGCTCCTCGACGACCCGGCCCCGCACAAGGCCCTCTTCGCCGAAGTCCGCGACACCTACCGGACGGAGGGCATCGCCGCCGCCATGGCCCGGTTCGGCGAGGGCCTGGGGGACGGGCAGCCCGGGCACGCCCCCGACCGCAGCCCGGAGGCCGCCGCCGAGCAGGCCACCGAACTGCCGCCCGAGATCCAGGAGATGGCGCCGCGGATGCACGCCAACCTGCCCGTCTTCCTCGACCGGATGCTCTACCCCTTCGCCACCACCCCGCCCGACCTGGCCGCCCTGCGCCGGGTCGCCGACAGGCTCGTCCCCGCCGTCGGACGCGACTCCCGCCATCAACTCCCGCTCCACGGCCCGGCCTCACGCCTCGCCGCCCTCCTCCACCGCGACCTCGCCGAGTTCCCCGGCGGCCACCTCGGCGCCGTCGAACACCCCGCCGCCTTCGCCCACCGGCTCCTCGCCCTCCTCGCCGCGGCGGACTGAGCTCAACGCCCGCGCCGGACCGGCCGGACCGGCGGAGCCGGCGGGCCGGGGAACGACTGGACGGCGGTCTGGACATGCCCGCCTTCCTGGCCCACTTCGACCTCGCGCCGGCCGAGTCCGCCCGGCTCGCCGACCACCACGCCCGCCGCCTGCCGGCCCTGCTCTGCTAGACCAGGCCCGGACGCTCTGACCAGGCCCGACCGGTCTGTTCAGGCCCGACCGGGCCGACCGGGACGCGGTGGCCTCAGGAGGCCGACAGCTCGTCGAGGGCCAGGGCGGCGGCGCCGACCAGCCCCGCGTCGGTGCCGAGGTGGGCGGGCAGGACGGTGAGTCCGGCGGTGAACGGCAGGGCGGCGTAGGTGTGCAGGTGGCGGCGGAGCGGGTCGAAGAGGACGTCCCCGGCCCTGGCGACGCCGCCGCCGATCACGGCCGCCTCGATCTCCACCAGCGTGGCGGTCGCGGCGATGCCGGCGGCCAGCGCCCGGGCGGCGCGGTCGAAGGAGGCGAGCGCGATCGGGTCGCCGGCCCGGGCGGCCTCGGCGACGGCGGACGCGGAGGTGTCGGGCCCCGTCGGCCGCCAGCCGTCCCGGACGGCTCGGGCGGCGATCGCGGTGCCGCTGGCCAGGATCTCGAGGCAGCCGCGCGAGCCGCACGGGCAGGGATCGCCGTCCAGGTCGACGCTGATGTGGCCGAGGTGGCCGGCGTTGCCGGTCCGCCCGTGGTGGACGCTGCCGCCCAGGACGAGCCCGGCGCCGACGCCGGTGGAGACGACCAGGCAGAGCGCGTCGGCGTACGGGCGGGCGGCGCCGTAGCGGTGTTCGGCCGCCGTCATCGCCACCGCGTCGCCGCCGAGCACCACCGGCAGCCCCCGGACGGCCGGGTGCGCACCCGCTGCGGCGACGATCGGGAAGCCGCGCCAGGCGGCGATGTTGACCGGGCTGACGGTGCCCGCGGAGGTGTCGACCGGGCCGGCGCTGCCGATGCCGAGGGACCGCACCCCGGCCCACAGCGGGTGCGCGGAGAGCTCGTCGAGGACGCGGTGGACGGCGCCGAGGACGGTGTCCGCGTCCTCGCGGGCCGGGGTGGGCCGCTGGACCTGGTGCAGCAGCCGGCCGGAGGGGTCGACGAGTCCGCCGGCGATCTTCGTCCCGCCGATGTCGAGGGCGGCGACGAGGCCGGGGGCGTCGGTTCCGGGTGCGGCCTGGCCGGCCGTCCTGGCGCTGCTCATGGTGGTGCTCCGGGGCAGGTGCGGCGGTACGGGGGTCGATTCTGGCCGAGCCTGACAACGTTGTCCAGCGTCGTCGGGGTCCGTATGCTGCGTGGTCATGAAGAGCCGACCTGCCGCCAGGCCCACCATGAAGGACGTCGCGGCCGCGGCGGGCGTCGGACTGAAGACCGTCTCCCGGGTCGTGAACGAGGAGTCCGGCGTCAGCCCCGCGACGGCGGCCCGGGTGCGGACGGCGATCGCCGAACTCGGCTTCCGCCGCAACGACAGCGCCCGGCTGCTGCGCACCGGCTCCACCGCCAGTGTCGGCCTGGTGCTGGAGGACATCGGCGACCCGTTCTCCTCGGCGCTCTCCCGCGGGGTGGAGGCCGTCGCCCGCGAGCACGGCTGTCTGCTGTTCGCCGGTTCCAGCGCCGAGGACCCGGACCGCGAACGGGCGTTGGCCCTGGCCCTGTGCGCCCGCCGGGTGGACGGGCTGCTGGTGGTGCCCGCGGGCGGCGACCACGGCTACCTGCTGCCCGAAACCGCCTCCGGTCTCGCGGTGGTCTTCCTGGACCGACCCGGCGCCGGGATCGAGGCCGACGCGGTGCTCAGCGACAACGCCGGCGGCGCCCGCGCGGGCACCGCCCATCTGATCGCGCACGGGCACCGCCGGATCGGCTTCGTCGGGGACCTGCCGCACATCCACACCTGCGCGGAGCGGCTGCGCGGCTACCGCGAGGCGATGGGGACGGCCGGACTGCCGGTCGACGAACGGTGGATCGCGACCGGCCCGACCGACCCCGTGACGGTCGGCCGGGCCGTGCGGCGCCTGTTGACCGACGGGCCGGACGGGCGGGCCGAGCCGGTCACCGCACTCTTCACCGCGAACAACCGGGTCACCCTCGCGGCCCTCCGGGCCCTGGCCGGGCTGCCCGCCCGGCCCGCCGTGGTCGGCTTCGACGACCTCGAACTCGCCGCCCTGCTCAGCCCCGGTCTCACCGTGGTCGCACAGGACCCGGAGACGCTCGGCCGGACGGCCGCCCGCCTGCTCTTCGACCGGCTCGGCCGGGACACCTCCCCGCCGCGACGCGTCGAACTGCCCACCCGACTGATCGTCCGCGGCTCGGGCGAGCTCCCGCCCGCCTGACCGGAGGACCACTGACCGGGGGACCACTGACCGAAGGAGCACCGGCCGAAGGAGCACCGGCCGAAGGAGCACCGGCCGAAGGAGCACGACCCCGGTCGAACCGGTCCGGCGGCCGGGTGCCCGCGGACAATCCGGTGGCCCGTGGGCGGCCCGGCCTGCTTGGATGCGGGCCATGAGCACCGATCTGCCCACCGGTTACGAGCTGTCCACCGACCCCGAGCGCCTGGACCGGGCGCTGGTCCACCGATGGCTGTCCGAGGACGCCTACTGGGCGCTCGGCCGTCCGCGGGAGAAGCAGGAGCGGGCGATCGACGGGTCGCTCAACTTCGGTGTGTACGAGAGCGCTTCGGGTGCCCAGGTGGGTTACGCCCGGGTGGTGACGGACGGCGCCACCTTCGGCTGGCTCTGCGACGTCTACGTCGCCCCCGACGCGCGCGGCCGGGGCCTCGGCACCGCCCTGACCGCCGCCGTCCGCGACCACCTCGCCCCGTTCGGGCTGCGCCGCATCATGCTGGCCACCGCCGACGCCCACGAGGTGTACGCCAAGGTGGGTTTCGCGCCCCTCGACAACCCCGGCAAGTGGATGGCCCTGGGCGCGCAGTGAGCCCGCCGGCCCACCGCGAAGCCGACCCCACCGCGAAGCCGACCCCACCGCACCGGAGAGGCCCGGCGGCTCAGCGGCCGTCGGCGTCCGAGGCGGCCAGCCGGTCCAGTTCGCCGGCGATGGCGGCGCGGAGCGGGTCGTGCTGCGGGCCGAGGGCGGTGTCCGCACCCGTCCAGCTCTCCTCGGGGTGGAGCCAGACCGGCATCCGGACGAGGTCGGCCGGCTCCCACTCGTACCGCGGCCAGACGTGGGCGTGCAGGTAGCCGTCGGTGTTGCCGAGGATCTCCAGGTTCACCCGGCGGAAGGCGGGGTCGAGGCGGCGGCAGGCCAGTTCGACGGCCTCGCCGAGCCGCTCCATGTCGGAGAGGAAGGCGATCCGTCGTCCACGCGGCAGCTCCGACAGCCGCTGCACGCCCGGCTCGTCCGTCAGGAGCAGCGAGTACCCCGGCAGGAACTGCACGTCCCCGATCACCGCGAAGCCCGCCCCGAGGCGCCGCAGCACCGAGGGGTTCTCGCCGCGCAGGGCGCTGCCGATCCGGTCCGAACGCCAGTCCTCAGTCATCCCCAGACCCTATCCCGCCGTGATCACCGGTCGGCGGCCGGCACCGCTCAGGCCTGACGGGTCGGCAGCACCACCAGGTGGCGGAGGTTCACGTGCCGCGGGCGGCTGACGGTGAATCCGATCACGTCGGCGACCTCCTCGGCGGAGAGCGGCCCGATCGCGTCGAACATCGCGCCGAGCTGGCCGTCGAGGCCGAGCGAGGGGTTGTCGATGTGCGCGCCGAGCTCGGTGTCGGTCAGGCCGGGCTCCACGGTGGAGACCCGGACGTCGCGCGGGCCGAACTCGCTGCGCAGCGAGGTCGCCAGGTGGGTGAGCGCCGCCTTGGTGGCGCTGTAGACGGCGTAGTTGGGGAAGGAGACGTGGGAGGCGATCGAGGAGACGGCCACCAGGTCCGCGGTGCGTCCTTCGGCGGCGGTGGCCACCAGGTCGCCGGTGAAGGCGCGGACCACCCGCAGCACACCGGTGACGTTGGTGTCGATCATCCGGGTCCACTCGTCGATCCGGCCGTCGTCCACCGGGTTGGGCAGCATCACGCCGGCGGCGGCGACCAGCAGGTCGACCCGGCCGAGTCCGGCAGCGACCAGCTCGGCGGCCCCGTCCACCGACCGCTGGTCGGTGACGTCGGCCGGCACGGCGAGCGCCCGGCCACCGGCGGCCCCGATCTCCGCGGCCAGCTCCTTCAGCCGGTCCTCGCGGCGGGAGAGCAGCGCCACCGCGGCGCCGTTCGCGGCGAGCAGCTTCGCGGTGGCGGCGCCCATGCCGCTCGCGGCACCGGTGACGACGGCGACACGGCCGGAGAGGGAGGAGTAGGACATGGCGGGCTCCTGGGAGGGGATCAGCGGCGGTCGTCCCGCCGTCGTTTCCTTGACGTCCCCGAGCCTGCCGCTCCCGGCCGCGTCCACCCAGGGCCGTGGTTTTCCTGGGTCTGCCAGGACCACCCTCGACGGCCCCGGAGGATCCGTAGGGTCGGGGCATGAGCAACAGTGACCGCGACGGACTCGGCGCCTTCCTCCGCGCCCGCCGCGCCATGGTCCGGCCGGAGTCGCTCGGCCTCCCGGAGCACGGACGGCGCCGGCGGGTGCCCGGGCTGCGCCGCGAGGAGGTGGCGCAGCTGGCCGGGGTCAGCGTGGACTACTACGTGCGGCTGGAGCAGGGCCGCGGCGGCGGCACCTCCACCGAGGTGCTGGACGCGGTGGCCCGGGTGCTGCGGTTGGACGCCACCGAGCGGGCCCACCTGCACCGGCTGGCCCGGCCGCCCCGGGAGGACGCCGTCGCGGCGGCCCCGGCGGAGGTCCGCGACGGGGTGCGGCTCGTCCTCGACATGCTGGCCGGCCCGGCCTTCGTGCTCGGCCGGTGCATGGACGTGCTGGCGTGGAACGCCCCGGCGGAGGCGCTGCTCGGGCTGTCGGACCTCCCGGAGGGCGAGCGCAACATGGCCCGGCACGCCTTCCTCGACCCGCGGGCCCGCGCCTTCTACCCGGCCTGGGAACAGGTCGCCGCGGAGACCGTCGCCCACCTGCGGCTGGACGCGGCCCGCCACCCCGCCGACCGGCGGGCGGCCGCGTTCGTCGACGAGCTGTCGGCACGCAGCCCGGAGTTCCGGCGGCTCTGGGACGGGCACGCGGTGGCCGAGAAGACCCACGGGCGGAAACTGCTGCGGCACCCGACGGCCGGTCTGCTGGACCTCGGCTACGAGACGCTGGCCCTGCCGGGCGACCCCGGCCTGCTGCTGGTCGTCTACACGGCCGAGCCGGGCTCGCCGGAGGCCGAACGGCTCGCCGCCCTCCCGGCCGCCGTCCCGCTCTGACCCGCCCGGACCGACACGGCCCGGTGCAGCAGGCCCCGCACAGCACAGCGCGCCCCGCCGTGCTCGGGGGTTCACGGCGGGACGCTGGACCTTCAGCATGGCCCCGTCCGAGCCCCGCTGCCACCGAGCACCGCCGAACAGGCGTCACCGGATCGCGGCCGACCCCGGGGCCGCGGCCTCACCGCCGGTCCGGCTCCGGCGGGAGCGTCGCCGTGCCCGGCGCGGCACCGGGCCAGACCAGCAGGACGGGGCAGGGCGCGTGGTCCACCACGAACCGGGCGGCCGGTCCGAGGCTGCGCGGTCCGAGGTGGGTGCGGTCGCCGTCCCGGGCCAGCACCAGCAGGTCCGCGCCCTCCGCGGCGGCCACCACCTCCCGCTCGGTCCGCCCGGCCCGTTCGACCTGGTGGCAGGGACGCCCCAGGCGCTCCGCCGCGGCGTCCAGCAGCCCGTGCCCGGCCGCGTCCGCGAGCTCCTCCAGCCTGCTGCCGGGGTCGCTGCCCCAGCCGTCGGCGTGGTCGCCGCGCGGATGCCGACGGCCCATCAGCCCGGCGAAGGCGCCGTGCGCGGCGCCGGGCACGTCGCGGTCGCTCACGTGCAGCAGCACGACCTCCGCGCCCGGCGGGGCGTGCACCCGGGCCGCGTCGACGCAGGCACGCCACGTGCCCTCGGCCACCCACACCACGACCGCCACGGCCTCACCCTCCGACGACCTGCAGGGAGCCCCACAGTGCCACGACCGACAGGAGCAGGGAAGCAGGCACCGTGAGCAGTCCGAGCCGGGTGAACTCGCCGAGGTCCACCTCCCCTTCGTGGGCGTGCACGATGCGCCGCCACAGCAGGGTCGCGAGCGAGCCCGCGTAGGTCAGGTTGGGCCCGATGTTGACGCCCAGCAGGACGGCCAGCACCGCCCCGGCCCCGGACGGGGCGGTGAGCGGCAGCAGCACCAGTACCGCCGGCAGGTTGTTGATCACGTTCGCCAGGACGGCCGCCAGCGCGGCGATCCCCAGCAGGGCCGCGAACCCCTGGCCGGTGGGCACCAGGTGGCCGAGCGCGTCCGCCAGTCCGTTGTCCACCACGGCGCGCACCACCAGGCCGAGCGCCAGGACGAAGGCCAGGAACGGGACGCTGGTCGCCCGCACCACGGTGAGCACGGTGGTCCTCCGCCGGGCCAGCGCATGCGCGGCGAGGACCAGTGCTCCGGCGCAGGCCACCCACGCCGGGTCCACCCCGAGTGCCGAGGCGGGCACGAATCCGGCCAGCGTGCAGGCGACGGTGGCCAGTGCGAACCGCGGCATCCGGGGCACCTCGTCGGCCGCCGCGGCGTCGGCCCCGGCGTCGAGGTCGGCGGCGAAGAAGCGCCGCAGCACCACGTACTCGACACCGATCGCCACCAGCCAGGGCAGCAGCATCAGCGCACCGAAGCGGACGAAGCCGAGGCCGCTCGCGGTGAACGCGAGCAGGTTGGTCAGGTTGGAGACCGGCAGCAGCAGCGAGGCGGTGTTCGACAGGTGGGTGCAGGCGTAGACGTGCGGCTTGGGCCGGGCGCCGAGCCGGGCCGCGGTGGCGAACACCACCGGAGTCAGCAGGACGACCGTCGCGTCCAGGCTGAGCACCGCCGTGATCGCCGAGGCGACCGCGAACACCTGGACCAGCAGGTGGCGGGGCCGGCCGGCGGCCGTCCGCGCCATCCAGGCCCCGCAGGCCCGGAACAGCCCCTCGTCGGCGCAGAGCCGGGCGAGCACCAGCACCGCGGCGAGGAACCCGATCACCGGGCCCAGACGCGCCGCCTCCTCGCGGGCGTGGTCCAGGGAGAGCGCACCCGTGCCGACCGCGATCGCGGCGGCGGGCACCGCCACCACCGCCTCCGGCCAGCCGAACGGCCGGACCACCGCACAGACCAGCACCACCACCAGCAGGCCGACCGACAACACCTCGGACGACGACATGTTCCGCTTCCGCTCCTCACCGACACCGCGCCGCACACCGGGCGGCCGCACCGGCGCACCCTGCGGCACCCCGGGGCCGGACCGGGGCGGACCACCGACGACTCCGGTCACGATCGAACCAGAGTGGTGCGGCGGTCCGCGCACCGGCTCCGGCAGGTCCTCGCCGACCGTTCGGGCGAACCGAGCAGGTCGGGCAGGCGGGTCGGTGCGGGTCCGGGCGCGGCCGACGCCGGGTCAGCCGAGCGACTTGCCGCGCTCCGCCAGGGCCGCCCGGAGCCGTTCCAGGGCCTTGGGGCCCATGCCGTGGAGCTTCTTCAGCTCGGCGACCGGCACCCCGGCCAGGTCGTCGAGGCGGGTGTAGCCGGCGCCGGTCAGCGCGCGGGTGGCGGGGGCGCCGATGTTCCGGGGGAGGTCGCCCTGCGGCGGATCGGTCATGCCGCCGATCCTGCCGCATCCCGCACCGGCGTCGCGACCCGGTGCCGGAACCCGGCGTGTCGTCGGTTCCCGACCGCCGGGCGGACGGGTACCACGAGGGGGAGGGCGGTCGGTCGGGGCCGCCCCCGCACCGGAGGGAGACGGCATGGACAGCGCCCTGGCAGGGATCGTCGACGCACTGAAGGCGGTGGAGAAGCAGGCCCGGGACACCGCGCTCGCCAAGGCCCGCACCCACCGCGAGCCGGTGCCGCTCGCCGACCAGCCGCACCTGCTGGGCGCGCTGGCCGCCGCCGTCGAGGCGCTCCGGGACGTGGCGGGGACCTTCCCCGACCGGATGCACACCCCGGACGGCAGAACCACGCTCCGCACCGCCACCGAGCGGCTGGGCGTTGCGGCGGGCGTCCTGCGGGACGCCGAGCGGCACGCCGCCGCGGGCGGCATCTGACCTGCCGGCAGCGCGACGGCAGCGCGACGACGGCGCATCCCGGGTCGCCCCGGGGCAGTGACGGTGTTCCGGTCGGCGCCTGCCGGTCACGACCCCGGGGGTGTCCGTCCGTCGGCACGTCCGGGCCGTGTTGCCAGCGCCAGGGACACCGCCTCCTCCGGGGTGGCCGCCCGGACGGGGCCGGTGCCGGGCGGGGCGTCCGGGAGGGCCCAGCCCGCCAGCGACACGACCGGCGTGCCGATGCGCAGGGCGAGGGCGGTCTCGCTGAGCGTGCCCCAGCTGCCGCCGACCGCGATCAGGGCGTCGCAGGCCCGCACCAGCAGCCCGTTCCGCAGTTCGCCGAGGCCGGTGGCCAGGGCCACCGTCAGATGCGGGTTCCCCCGGGCGCGGTCGGCGCCCGGCAGCAGCCCGACCGTGAGTCCGCCGCGGCTGCGCGCTCCGGCCGCGGCCGCCTCCATCACGCCGCCGAGTCCGCCGCAGAGCAGCACCGCACCGTGCCCGGCCAGCAGTTCGCCGACCCGGCGGGCGAGCGCGCACTCGTGCGGGCCCGCCCCGCCCGGGCCGATCACCCCCACGTACGGCGGGCCGGCCGCGGGTGGGTCCTGCGACGTCATGGCGGCCTCCGGGCCGGGTGCGGGTACTGGGCGACACCGGCAGTATCGGGCGCCGGCCGGGAATCCGGGCCGGTCCCGGCGCCGTCGGAGTGACCCTCCGGTGCGGCGCGGTGGGGGGGCGCCCCCACCGGGGCGCGCCCCCCCCCCCCGCGGCCC
>NZ_JBFBDW010000053.1:0-59527 GCF_040683455.1 Kitasatospora sp. NPDC093679 | reverse complement strand
GTGGGTTTTTTGGGGGGGGGCCGGGGGCGCGGCGGGGGCGGCGGGGGGGGGGGGGGGGGGGGGGCGCCGGGGGGGGGGGGGGGGGCGCGGGGGGGGGCCCCCCCCCCCCCCCGCGCCCGCTCCCGCCGCCGCGGAGGCCGCCTCGACCAGGGCCCACTGCTCGCGGATCGCCCGCAGGGCGGCCGTGATCGCCGGACGGCGGGAGGCCTGGCTGCGCCACAGCGCGTACACCCGGCGGGTGGGCTCGGGGGAGACCGTCCGGGCGACCACTCCGGCGGGCAGCGGCGCCCGGCCGAGCCGGGGCACCAGGCCGAGCCCGAGACCGGCCCGGATCAGCGCGATCTGGGTCTCGAACTCACCGACCTGGTAGAGCACGTCGGGTTCCTCGCCGGCCTCGCGGAGCGTGCGCACCAGCCAGTCGTGGCAGATGTTGCCCGGCGGGACGCTGATCCACCGCTGTCCGAGCAGCCGCTCCACCGGGACGGTGGCGAGCGCGGCGAGCGGATGACCGGCCGGCAGCAGCAGGTCCACCGGGTCCAGACCGAGGTCCAGGCGGGAGACCCCGTCCTGCACGGGCAGCGGCACGGTCGGCCAGTCCTGGACGAGGGCGAGGTCGACCTCACCTCGGGTGACCAGCTCGACGGCCGGGTACGGGTCGGTCTCCAGCAGCCGGACGTCGAGGTCGGGGCAGTGCTCCCGCAGGTCCGCGAGGGCACCGGGCATCACCCCGCGGGCGCCGGTCGCGAACGAGGCCACCAGCAGCCGGCCGACCGCCTGCCCGCGCCGTTCCTCCAGCGTCACCTCGGCCTGTTCGACCAGGGCGAGCAGCTGCCGGGCGGTGTCGGCCAGCCGTGCGGCCGCGTCGGTGAGCACCACGCCGCGGCCCTGGCGTTCCAGCAGCACGGTGCGGGTCTCCCGCTCCAGCTTGGAGATCTGCTGCGAGACGGCGGAGGGCGTGAACCCGAGGGCGGCCGCCGCGCCGCCGACCGAGCCGTGCACCGCCACCGCGTGCAGCGCGCGCATCCTGCCGAGATCCAACATGACGGCCATGGTAAAGCGTTGCTGAACGGTTCGGTTCAGAATTCATCGCTGGTGCTGAACAGTGCCCACCCGCCAGGCTCGACCCATGCCACCGACCACCGCTTCCGTCCCCGTTCCCCCCGTCGCCGCGGGCCGTTCCGCGTCCTCCGTCGGCGCGGGCCCCGCCGGTGCCGCGATGGCGCCGCGCGACATCGGCCTGGCGGTGCTGGTCGCCGCCGTCTGGGGCCTCAACTTCGTGCTGATCCACGTCGGCCTGGAGAACTTCCCGCCACTGCTCTTCTGCGCCCTGCGCTTCGCCGTCGTCGCCGTGCCCGCCGTCTTCTTCGTCGGGCCGCCGCGGGTTGCCTGGAAGTGGGTGGCGGCCGTCGGGTGCACGCTCGGCGTGGCCAAGTTCGGCCTGCTCTTCCTCGGCATGCACGCGGGGATGCCGGCCGGCCTGTCCTCGCTGGTGCTGCAGAGCCAGGCGGTGTTCACGGCGCTGTTCGCGACGGTGCTGCTGCGCGAGCGGCCCACCGGGCAGCGCACGGCCGGTCTCGCCGTCGCCTTCGGCGGCATCGCGCTCGCCGCCGTCGACCACGGCCTCGGCGGCCCGGTCGGTGCGTTCGCGCTGGTCATCGCGGCGGCCGTGTTCTGGGGGCTGTCCAACGTGCTGACCCGCAGGGCGGCCCCGGCGGACGCCCTGCGCTGGATGGTCTGGGTCAGCGCGGTGCCGCCGCTGCCGCTGCTCGCGCTGTCCCTGCTGGTGGAGGGCCCGGATGCCGACCTCAGGGCGCTCGCCGGGATCTCGGCGGCGGGCATCGGCGCCATCGCCTACGTCGGCCTGGTCTCCACCCTGTTCGGCTTCGTCGCCTGGAGCCACCTGCTGCGCCGGTACGACGCCTCCGCGGTGGCGCCCTACTCGCTGCTGGTGCCGGTGTTCGGGATGTCCTCGTCCTGGCTGCTGCTCGGCGAGCGGTTCAGCGCGCTCGCCGGGGCCGCGGCCGTCCTGGTGATCGCCGGGATCGGGCTCACCGCGGTGCCGGCCGACCGGGCGGCGTCGCTGATTCGTGTGCTGCTTCGGCGGCCCGCAGCGCCCGCAGCAGGACCTCCTGCTCCGCGCGGCTGACCGGCTCGAAGTAGTCCCGGGCGACCTCGTGGCGGACCTGTCCGATCCGCTCCAGCGCGGCCCGGCCGGCATCGGTCAGCACCACCCGGACGGCCCGGCGGTCGGCCGGGTCCGGGGTGCGGGCGACCAGGTCGGCCTCCTCCAGGGCGTCCACCACCGCGGTCGCGGAGCGGGGGGCGATCCGCAGCCGTTCGGCCAGGTCGCTGAGCCGCATCGGGGCGCCCGGCCCCTCGTCGCAGCCGGGGGCGTGGGCCAGCGTGCGCAGTGCGCGGGCCTGGGCGGGGGTGATGCCGTAGGGCTCCAGCCGGTGCATGGTCTGCCGCCGGATCCGCTTCATCGCCCGGGTCAGCGCGTCGGCGAGCTCCGCTGCGGTGTCGGCGGTCGGCGGCGTGGTCATGGGGGCTCCCGGCTCGGAGTGCCCCGGCCCGGCCCGGGGCGGGCGGGGCCAGGGTATCGGTGCGGCAGTCCCCAAAATTTGTTGAGTTAACCTCACTATTCGCCTTACCGTAGTTATGGACGGTCCGGAGCCTGCCCCGCGGGCCCCCGTCCGACGGGTGCCCGCGCGCGCGGAGCGCCCCCGATTCCCGTACCCGGCACTCTGGAGATCCCGTGTCCCGATCCGAAGCCCGCGTCGCCACCGACCGCCCCGGCCGTTACGGCAAGCAGCTCGCCGCCCACCTCGGGCGCCGGGTGACCGCCGACTGGTCCGAGGAGGCCGGCCGCGGCACCGTCACCTTCTCCTACGGCACCGCCGTCCTCACCGCGGAGCCGGACGGCCTGCTGCTGGTCGTCGACGGCGAGTCCGACCGCCTCGCCGACCTCGAGGACGTGGTGGGCCGCCACCTCGTCCGGTTCGGCGCCCGCGACGAACTGGTCGTCGAGTGGCACCGCGACAACGGCGAGCCCGGCCTCGTCCACCGCAACCGGGACGAACCCCCGGCCGACAGCTGAGCCGATGCGCCCCGGCCGCCCCGGCCGCCCCGGCCGCCCCGGCCGCACCGTCCGCGCGGCCCGGTCAGCCGGATCCCCAGCGCGGCGGGCCCCCGCCGTCGGCCGGTACGCGGGGCAGCGTGCGCCGCACCAGCAGCGCCGCCGCCCACAGCAGCAGACCGGCCAGGCACCAGCTGGCGACCACGTCCAGCAGCCAGTGGTAGTCGCTCCACACCAGGCCGGCCCCCACGCCGAGGCAGAGCATCGCGGTGCAGGTGTGCAGCACGAGCCGGGCGTCGGCCGCGAGCGTTCCGCCGAGCAGCAGCGCCGCCGTCCCGTAGGCGATCGCCGAGGTCGCGGTGTGCCCGGACGGGTACCAGCCCCACTGGTCGGGCGCGAGCGGCAGCCCGTACGGCCCCGGGCGGGCGAACCAGGCCTTGGCGGGCACCACCAGCAGCGGGATCAGGGCTGCGGCCGCCGCGGCCAGCGGCAGTGGCAGCCACCAGCGGGCCGGCGCGGCGCGGCGCCGGCGCACCGCCGCCAGGGCCCCCGCGGCCAGCAGCACCGGTACGGCCGGTACCGCGCCGCCCAGGTCGGACAGGCCGGCGCCGAGGTGGTTGACCAGCGTGCTGTGCAGCGCGTGGCGCAGCTCGTGGATGGTGTGCCGCGCCCCGGTGTCCAGTCCGAGCAGCGGTCCGTCGACCGCGACCTGCCAGGAGATCAGCACCAGCAGCACCGCGAGCATCATGGGCACGACAAGCAACGAAAGCCGCCCCGGAGCAGGGGGGAGAGCTCCGGGGCGGCCGAGGTGATCGCCGCTCCGCACAGCCCGGGGGGTGTGGGCCCGGCGGTCGGTCGATCGGTCTGGATGCTCTGCCGCCCGCGCCGGGGCGGCGGAGGATGTCGCTAAGGGTCGCGGCTCGCTGTCCATCTGTCATGACAGTACGTCAAAGGCAGTGCCGAGCAGAGATGCGCAAGTGGTTTCGCACAGCATCTTCACCAGTGGGAGTACAACCTCCACGCGGTGGTACCCGTCCCACCGCCGCTCGCGACGGCGCACGGCCCGCGGCCGGCCCGCAACAGGCCGGTGGACGCCGATGGAGGAAACGAGGAGCGGCCCGGTCCTGGTCGGACCGGGCCGCTCCTGCGGGGCGCTGTCCACCGCCCCGGGCTCGTCAGACGCCGGCGAAGGCGCCCTCGATGATGTCCAGGCCCTCGGTGAGCAGGTGCTCCGGCATCACCAGCGGCGGCAGGAAACGCAGCACGTTGCCGTAGGTGCCGGCGGTCAGCACCACCAGGCCCTCGGCGTGGCAGGCCTTCGCCACAGCGGCGGTGACCTCCGGGTTGGGCTCCTTGGTGCCCGGCTTCACCAGCTCGATCGCGATCATCGCGCCGCGGCCGCGGACCTCGCCGATCACGTCGAACTTCTCCTGCATGGTCCGCAGGCGGCCCAGCATGACCTCGCCGATGCGCTGCGCCTTGGCGTTGAGGTCCAGCTCCTTCATGGTCTCGATCGAGCCGAGCGCGGCGGCGCAGGCCACCGGGTTGCCGCCGTAGGTGCCGCCCAGGCCGCCCGCGTGCGCGGCGTCCATGATCTCGGCGCGGCCGGTGACGGCTGCCAGCGGCAGGCCGCCGGCGATGCCCTTGGCGGTGGTGATCAGGTCCGGGACGACGCCCTCGTCCTCGCACGCGAACCACTGGCCGGTGCGGCAGAAGCCGGTCTGGATCTCGTCCGCGACGAACACGATGCCGTTGGCCTTCGCGTACTCCACGATCGCCGGCAGGAAGCCCTTGGCCGGCTCGATGAAGCCGCCCTCGCCCTGGATCGGCTCGATGATGATCGCCGCGACGTTCTCGGCGCCGATCTGCTTGTTGATCATGTCGATCGCCTGCGCGGCGGCCTCGGCGGCGCAGTTCTCCGCACCGGTCAGCCAGCGGTACGGGTAGGCCACCGGCACCCGGTAGATCTCCGGCGCGAACGGACCGAAGCCCTGCTTGTACGGCATGTTCTTCGCCGTCAGGCCCATGGTCAGGTTCGTGCGGCCGTGGTAGCCGTGGTCGAACACCACGACGGCGGTGCGCTTGGTGTACGCGCGGGCGATCTTCACCGCATTCTCGACGGCCTCGGCGCCGGAGTTGAACAGCGCGGTGCGCTTCTCGTGGTCGCCCGGGGTCAGCTCGTTCAGCTGCTCGGCCACGGCCACGTAGCCCTCGTACGGGGTCACCATGAAACAGGTGTGCGTGAACGCCGCGAGCTGCTCGGACGCCTTGGCGACGACCGCCTCCGCGCTGTTGCCGACGTTGGTCACGGCGATGCCGGAACCGAAGTCGATCAGGCTGTTGCCGTCCACGTCCTCCAGCACGCCGCCGTTGGCACGGGCCACGTACACGGGCAGGGTGGTGCCGACACCCGCGGCCACCGCACCGAGCTTGCGGGCCTGCAGCTCCTGCGACTTCGGGCCGGGGATCGCGGTGACCAGGCGGCGCTCCTGCGGGAGCGGGGTTGCAGCGCTCATGGCGGGTTTCTCCATATCTCAGTGCTCGGTCCTCGAAGGCTACGACCGAGCCCACGACCCGAGCATGCGCCACTCGGTAGCAGTGCGCCGCCCGAATTGTCCGGCGCGGCCAGCGCGCCCGGTTCAGCGAACACGCGCCCCTGCTCCACTACATTGAGCGCGGGCGTGTCGCCGGACCGGCGGCATGGGTATGGCATTGCCGGCGGTGGGACAGGGAGTGGGGCCGGGATGGGACTGGACGGCACTCGGGGGCAGCAGGCGCAGCGGACATCGTCCGTCCCCCCGCAGCGGACCCTCCCCTTCGACCTCGCCGCCTGGGCGACCGAACCCCGCCCCGACACCCCGCCCGGTGTCTTCCGCCTCGGCCACCGCCCCCACGACGAGACCCGCGCCGAACAGGCCGCCGTCCCCGCCCGCCACCTCCTCCTGCGCGCCGCCCTCAACCTTGTGGTGGCGTGGTTCGCCTTCATCTACGGCGTCGGCCTCGTGCTCTCCGGGCTCCAGCTCGTCGGAGTGCAGTACACCGACAGTGACTCCGCCACGACGGAGGTGCTGGTGGTCAATGTCGTCGTGCTTGTCGTGGTGATCAGGGTGTTCGGCGGCATGGGGCGCTGGGCAGAGGTCTGGCGCCGCTACGTGACACCCCTCCTCTCCCGGACCGTGACCGTCGAGGAGTCCCAGGACGCTGCGGAGCGGACCCCCCTCACCACCGACCCCTGGGCCGGGATCCGGGGGGCTGCGCCGCAGGCGGCGCGGCGGTTGGACGGCGAGCCGGTCGGTGACGTCGACTACGCGCGGATCCGCCACGCCTGGGAGACCGTGCTGGCGGACCCGGAGCTGCTGCCGGCCTTCGCGGAGCAGGTCGAGGTCCGCGGTGCCGCCGCCTGCGCCCACCCCTCCGAGGCCCGGGACCTGCCGGGCCGCAGCGGCCGGCACGACCTGCTGACCCGTCAGGTCCGCCTCGGCACCGCGCAGAACGTGGTGAAGAACCCGCCCGCCCACCGCAGCGCCGGGTTCGCCCTGGACCCGCAGCTGATCGGCACCTCCCTGCTGGCGGTCGGCCCGGCCGGCACCGGGAAGACCGCCCGGCTGGCCCGGCCGGTCGCGGAGGCACTCTGCCTGCAGGCGCTCGCCGGCACGGCCTGCGCGGTGGTGATCGGCGCCGCCGAGTCGGACCTCGGCCCGGACGCCTGGTACGACGTGGTGATCGCGCCGGGCGACCCGGCGTCCCCGTACGGCCTCGACCTGTACGGCGCCGCCGCGGACCCGGACGAGGCCGCGGCCCGGCTGGCCGACGCGCTGCTGCCGGACGAGCTGGCGGCACGCGCCGAGACCGCGCGCACCGCGCTGCAGCAGGTGGTCGGCCCGTACCACGCGGCGTACGGCCGCTACCCGGGGGTGCGCGAGCTGCGGGCGCTGCTCGGCGGGGACCAGGACGCCTGGGCGGTGCTGCGCAAGGCGCTGCAGGCGGGCGGCCTGCTGGCGGTGCACGAGGCCGACCTGCTGCACCGCGAGAGTCGGCACGGCCGGGTCGACGACCCCGGCACGCTGCTGGCCGACCGGCTGGCGCTGCTGGACCGTCCCGTTTTCGCGCGCAGCTTCGCGGGCGGCCCGGACGCGCTGCCGCCGTTCGCGATGCGGGCGCTGGAGCACCCGCTGCGGGTCCGGGTGAAGCTGCCGGAGCGCAGCCACCCGGAGGTCGCCCGGATGCTGTCGCGGCTGGTGGTCGCCCAGTTCGTGCAGGCCGCGTCGGCGCGCACCGAGCGGTCGCTGTTCGCCGGCCTGGTGGTGGACGACGCCTCGGCGGCGGTGGACGCGCAGATCGTCCGCGGGCTGCAGCGGATGCGGGCGGCGAACGCGGGCGCGGTGCTGCTGCTGCGCACCCTGGTGGACCTGCCGGAGCCGCTGCGGGCGCCGCTGTTCGGCGCGGTCGGCTGCCGGATGGCCTTCCCGGGGATCGCCCCGTGGGACGGCCGGCTGTTCTCCGAGGCCTGGGGCACCCACCTGGTCACCGAGACCGCGGTGACGCACACGCCGGACACTTCCGGCGGGCTGGTCCGCAAGGCCGCCCGGGCGGGCCGCAAGGCGCTGTCCGGGACGACCGCGCAGACCGAGTCGGTGACCACCCGGGACGTCGAGCGGCACCGCTGGTCGCCGTCCGACCTGGCGCACGCGCTGCCGAGCGGGCACGCCGTGGTGTCGCTGACGACGGTGGACGGGGACCAGGTCCCGCCGCTGCTGGTGGACCTGCGCGACTGACGGCGGTCCGGACCGCACGGATCCGCAGGCGGTGCCGGTCGCGGCGCGGCTCCGCGGCGGGTCACCGTGGCGGGCCGCCGCGGCGCTGACTCCGCGGCGGAGGATTCCGTGCTGCCGCTTGTCCGGGGCGTACATAATGGAGTCAGCCCCCCAACCCCTCACCTGCGCGGTCGCAACGGCGCGACCGCGTCGTACCAGCGAAGGTGCCATGCCCCCCACACTCGCCTCCGTCGTCCGCAACACCGCGCTCCATCTGACCGTGCTGGCGGGGACGGACCACTTGGAGCGGCAGGTCCGCTGGGTGCACACCAGCGAGCTCGACGACCCGACGCCCTTCCTGGAGGGCGGCGAACTGCTGCTCACCACGGGCATCAAGCTGGGCAAGACCGCGTCGCGGCTGCAGGCGTACGTGCACCGGCTGGCCGACGCGGGGGTGGTCGGGCTGGGCCTGGGCGTCGGCCTGTCGCACACCGAGGTGCCCCAGGCCCTGGTGGAGGCGGCGGCGCAGCGCGGCCTGCCGCTGCTGCGGGTGCCGGAGGCGACGCCGTTCATCGCGATCAGCAAGGCCGTCTCGGCGGCGCTGGCGGCCGAGCAGTACGAGGCGGTGACCACCAGCTTCGAGGCGCAGGAGGAGCTGACCCGGGCCGCGCTCGGCAAGGACGGCACGACGGCGGTGGTCCGCCGGCTCGCGGCCCGGCTCGGCGGCTGGGCGGCGCTGTACGACGGGTCGGGCGCGCTGTCCGCGGTGGCGCCGGACTGGGCGGCCCGGCGGGCCGGCCGGCTGGCGGCGGAGGTGGACCGGCTGCGCCGCCGCCCGGCGCCGTCGAGTGCGGCGCTGCAGGGCCGCTCACCGGGGATCGACACCGCGGACGAGGACTTCGTGGTCGTCCAGTCGCTCGGTGCGGACCGCCGCCCGCGCGGCTTCCTGGCGGTGGGCACCGAGGACCGGATCACGCCGACCGAGCGGTACGTGCTGAACGCGGCGGTGGCGCTGCTGACGCTGACCCTGGAGCGGTCGCGGGAGCTGCGGCAGGCCGAGGAGCGGATGGGCGCCGCCCTGCTGCACATGGTGCTGGCGGGCGAGGTGGCGACCGCGCGGCAGGTGTCGGCGGGCGTGTTCGGCGGTCTGCCGGAGGGCGAGGCGCGGGTGATGGTGGCCGGTGCGGGCACCGGCCCGGAGGCCGCGGAGGCGCTGAGCGAGCTCGGCGACCGGGCGGAGCAGGCCGGCGGCCGGGTCGGCGAGCGGCTGCTCGTCTCCCGCGAGGACGGCCCGCACGGGCCGCGGCTGCTGGTGCTGGCGCAGGACAACGGCGCCGCCCACCGGGCCTGCCTGGGGGCGGTCGAGGAGCACGAGGGCCTGGCGCTGGGCGTTTCCGCGCCGACCTCGCTGGAGGACGCCGGCACGGCGTACGCGCAGGCCGAGCGGGCGCTGGCGGTGGCGCTGCGCGGCGGTCGCCGCTCGGTCGACCACGAGGAGGTCGGCGCCGGTTCGCTGCTGCCGCTGCTCGGTGAGGAGGCGGTGACGGCGTTCGCCGAGGGTCTGCTGCGGCCGCTGCGCGAGCACGACCGGACGGCCCGCGGCGACCTGGTGGCGAGCCTGCGCGCCTGGCTGTCCCGGCACGGGCAGTGGGACGCGGCCGCCGCCGACCTGGGCGTGCACCGGCACACCCTGCGCTACCGGATGCGCCGCGTCGAGGAGCTGCTGGGCCGGTCGCTGGACGACACCGACGTCCGGATGGAGCTGTGGCTCGCCCTGCGCGCCGGCGAGGAGTGATCGCCTCCGGGTGATGGGCGGGGCCGGGTCCCCGACGGTCCGCAACACGCCACTGTGTACTTCGGCCGGCGGGGTCCACTCCGCGGTGTCCAATCCGGTTGGCGTTCCGGCCGTCCTACCGTGGGCTGGTATCCACCAATCGAGGGAAGGGCCGGTACGACCGTGACCACCACCCATGAGTTCTGGCTGGCCGGCCGCCGGGCGAGCGGCGAGTCGGACTTCGAGGTCCGCCACTCGTTCGACGGCAGCCTGGTCGGCAAGGTCAGCGTTCCGACGGACGCCCAGGTCGAGGAGGCCGTCGCCGCCGCGGCCGCCGCCGTACCGGTCTTCGCCGCGACCCCCGCGCACGTCCGCGCGGCCGCCCTGGACCACGTGTCCAAGCGGCTGGCCGAGCGCACCGAGGAGATCGCCCGTCTGATCACCGCCGAGAACGGCAAGCCGATCAAGTGGGCGCGCGGCGAGGTCGGCCGTGCCGTCTCGGTGTTCCGCTGGGCCGCCGAGGAGGCCCGCCGCACCAACGGCGAGACCATGCGGCTGGACACCGACCCGGGCGGCGCGGGCCGCTTCGCGGTGGTGCGCCGTTTCCCCAAGGGCGTGGTGCTGGGCATCGCCCCGTTCAACTTCCCGCTGAACCTGGTGGCGCACAAGGTCGCCCCGGCGATCGCGGTCGGCGCCCCGATCATCCTCAAGCCCGCCCCGGCGACCCCGATCTCGGCGCTGGTGCTCGGCGAGATCCTCGCCGAGACCGACCTGCCGGCCGGCTCCTGGAGCGTCCTGCCGGTGCCGAACGAGAAGATGCCGGCCCTCGTGCAGGACGACCGGCTGCCGGTCATCTCCTTCACCGGCTCGGACCGGGTCGGCTACCAGATCATGGATTCGGTGCCGCGCAAGCACGTCACCCTGGAGCTCGGCGGCAACGCCGCCGCCGTGGTCCTCGCCGACTGGAACTCCGACGCCGACCTGGAGTGGGCGGCCACCCGGATCGCGATGTTCTCCAACTACCAGGGCGGCCAGTCCTGCATCTCGGTGCAGCGCGTGATCGCCGACGCCACCGTCTACGACGCGCTGGTGGAGAAGATCGTCGCCAAGGTGCAGGACCAGGTCACCGGCGACCCGACGGACGACGCCGTGGACGTCGGCCCGCTGGTCGACGAGAACGCCGCCAAGCGCGTCGAGTCCTGGGTGGACGACGCGGTCGCCAAGGGCGCCAAGGTGCTCACCGGCGGCGTCCGCGAGGGCGCCTCCTACGCCCCGACCGTGGTCGCGGACCTCTCCGGCGACGCGATCCTGGCCACCGCCGAGGTCTTCGGCCCGGTGCTGTCGCTGCACAAGGTGGACTCCACCGACGAGGCCTTCGCCGCCGTCAACGACTCCTCCTTCGGCCTGCAGGCCGGCGTCTTCACCCACGACGTGCAGGCCGCGTTCCGCGCCCACCGCGAGCTGCAGGTCGGCGGCGTGATCATCGGCGACGCGCCGTCCTACCGTGCCGACCAGATGCCCTACGGCGGCGTGAAGGACTCCGGCGTGGGCCGCGAGGGCGTCAAGTACGCGATGGAGGACTTCACCTACGAGCGCGTCCTGGTGCTCACCGGCCTGGACCTCTGACGGTCCGCACGGCTGCGGGCGGCTGACGCCCGAACGCCCCGACGCCCCGTCACCGGCTCCCGGTGGCGGGGCGTTTCCGCGTCCGCGCCCCTCCGGCCCTGCCTTGACAGCCCCCCGGAGGGGGCGTAGTCCGGAAGGGGAGGAAGGGAGGTCGACCATGCTCGGCGACCTCATCGGAGAGGAACAGGCACAGGTCACCGGCCAGCGGGTGGTCCGCAGCGACCACGGGCTGCCGCCCGTCGTGGAGACCTCGTTCACCGGCACCGGACACCTGCTCGGCGTCACCGTCAACGACACGGGCAGCTACACCGGACGGCTGCGCCCGGACGGCACCCTGTACGGCGAGGGGCAGGGCGTCATCATGAGCCCCAGCGGCGCGCACGCCTCCTGGCAGGGCGGCGGGGTCGGCCGCTTCACCGAGGGCGGCGGCACCAGCTGGCGCGGCACCATCGTCTACAGCAGCGACTCGCCCGAGTTCGCGGACCTGCGGGGCGTCGCGGGCGCCTTCGAGTGGGAGGTCGGCGCGGACGGCAAGGCGGTGGGGAAGATCTGGGCCTGGAAGTAGGCCCGGGAGTGGTCCGTACCGCACGACCCCGCGCCGGGCACCGCCCTCCGCACGACACAATGGGGGCATGAACTCGCTCGCCCACCCCCAGCTCCGTTACACCCCGGCGGTCAAGGACCCGGACGGTCCGCGGGAGCTCGTGATCCTCGGCTCCACCGGCTCGATCGGCACCCAGGCCATCGACGTGGTGCTGCGCAACCCCGACCGCTTCCGCGTGGTGGCGCTGTCCGCCAACGGCGGCCGGGTCGCGCTGCTCGCGGAGCAGGCGCTGCAGCTCGGCGTGCGGACGGTGGCGGTGGCCGACGAGAGCGCCGTCCCGGCACTGCGCGAGGCGCTCGCGGCCGGGGCCGCGGGCCGCCCGCTGCCGGAGATCCTCGCGGGCCCGGACGCCGCGACCGAGCTCGCGGCGACGGAGTGCCACTCGGTGCTCAACGGCATCACCGGCTCGATCGGCCTGCGGCCGACCCTGGCCGCGCTGGAGGCCGGCCGGGTGCTGGTGCTCGCCAACAAGGAGTCGCTGATCGTCGGCGGCCCGCTGGTGAAGGCCGTGGCCGCACCCGGCCAGATCGTGCCGGTCGACTCGGAGCACGCCGCGCTCTTCCAGGCGCTGGCGGCCGGCACCCGGGCCGAGGTCCGCAAGCTGGTGGTCACCGCGAGCGGCGGCCCGTTCCGCGGCCGCACCCGGGCCGAGCTGGCCGGGGTGACCCCGTCCGACGCGCTCGCCCACCCGACCTGGGCGATGGGCCCGGTGGTGACGATCAACTCGGCCACCCTGGTCAACAAGGGCCTGGAGGTCATCGAGGCGCACCTGCTCTACGACGTCCCGTTCGACCGGATCGAGGTCGTGGTGCACCCCCAGTCGGTCGTCCACTCGATGGTCGAATTCACCGACGGCTCCACCCTCGCCCAGGCGAGCCCGCCGGACATGCGGATGCCGATCGCGCTCGGCCTCGGCTGGCCCGAGCGCGTCCCGGACGCGGCCCCCGGCTGCGACTGGACGAAGGCCGCGACCTGGGAGTTCTTCCCGCTCGACGACGAGGCCTTCCCGGCCGTCTCGCTCGCCCGCGAGGTCGGTACGCTCGGCGGCACCGCCCCCGCGGTGTTCAACGCGGCGAACGAGGAGTGCGTGGACGCCTTCCTCGGCGGCCGGCTGCCCTTCACCGGAATCGTGGACACTGTGGCGAAGGTCGTCGCCGAGCACGGCACCCCCGCGCGGGGAACTTCGCTCACGGTCGCGGACGTCCTCCAGGCGGAGGACTGGGCCCGAGCCCGGGCCCGCGAGCTGGCGGCGGGCTGAGAGCACGACGGCGGCGAGCGGAGCGACGACGGCATGGCGGAGGGCGAGCGGTGAGCAATCTGATGTGGGTGCTCGGCATCCTGATCTTCCTGATCGGGCTGCTGTTCTCGATCGCGTGGCACGAGCTGGGGCACCTGTCCACCGCCAAGCTGTTCAAGATCCGCGTCCCGCAGTACATGGTCGGCTTCGGCCCGACCGTGTGGTCGCGCAAGAAGGGCGAGACCGAGTACGGCATCAAGGCGATCCCGCTCGGCGGCTACATCCGGATGATCGGGATGTTCCCGCCGGGCGCGGACGGCCGGATCACCAAGCGCAGCAGCTCGCCCTGGCGCTCCATGATCGAGGACGCCCGGGAGGCCTCCTACGAGGAGCTGCAGCCCGGTGACGAGCACCGGCTCTTCTACACCCGCAAGCCCTGGCAGCGGGTCATCGTGATGTTCGCCGGCCCGTTCATGAACCTGATCCTCTCGGTGGTGCTCTTCCTGCTGCTGTTCATGGGCATGGGCGTGCAGACGGCGGTGCCCACCGTCTCCACCGTCAGCCAGTGCGTCGTCAAGGCCGGCCAGCCGACCGACACCTGCCCCACCGACGCGCCGAAGTCCCCGGCCAACCTGGCCGGGCTGCGGGCCGGCGACCGCTTCGTCTCCTTCGACGGCGACGAGATCCACAGCTACAAGCAGCTCCAGGCGGACATCCGCAAGTCGCCCGGCAAGCAGGTCCCGATCGTCGTCGAGCGCGGCGGCCAGCGGCTGACGCTGACCGCCGACATCACCAGCAACACGGTGAACCCGGTCGACAAGGACGGCCGCACCGTCAAGGGCGACCCGGTCACCGCGGGCTTCCTCGGCTTCACCCCGACGACCGGCGTCGTCCGGATGAGCCTCGGCGAGTCCACCGACGAGATGTACTCGATGGCCGAGCACGGCGTCTCCTCGCTGGTCGCGCTGCCCGGCAAGATCCCCGGCCTGTGGCACGCCGTCGTCGACGGCACCCCCCGCTCCACCGACTCCCCGATCGGCATGGTCGGCGCCGCCCGCCTCGGCGGCGACGTCTTCGCGATGGACATCCCGGCCACCCAGCAGCTCGCCTTCTTCGTCCAGCTGCTGGCCGGCATCAACCTGTCGCTGTTCCTGTTCAACATGCTGCCGCTGCTGCCGCTGGACGGCGGCCACATCGCCGGTGCGATCTGGGAGTCGGTCCGCCGCCGCCTGGCCGGGCTGCTCAAGCGCCCCGACCCCGGCCCCTTCGACGTGGCCAAGCTGATGCCCTTCGCGTACGTCGTCGCCAC
The DNA here is from genome assembly GCF_040683455.1 of Kitasatospora sp. NPDC093679. Taxonomy (NCBI): domain Bacteria; kingdom Bacillati; phylum Actinomycetota; class Actinomycetes; order Kitasatosporales; family Streptomycetaceae; genus Kitasatospora; species Kitasatospora sp. NPDC093679. The sequence continues at coordinate 45,147 of NZ_JBFBDW010000053.1, read as the reverse complement.
CGTCTTCATCTGCTTCACCGTGCTCGTCATGGCCGCCGACGTGGTCAACCCGGTGAAGCTGAACTGACCGCCGACGGCCCGCCCGGGCCCGCGGCACCGCCGGATGTGCTGGGGCCCGCGGGCGTGCCGTACCGTTGTGTGCCGGGTGCGACCTCATCGACGCGCCCGGCCCGGCCCGAGCAAATACGGCCGGCTCACCGACCTCACCCAGGGGAACCCTGCGCACATGTCCGCGATCTCGCTCGGTATTCCGTCCCTGCCGCTCAAGCCGCTCGCCAAGCGCCGCTACTCGCGTCAGATCATGGTCGGCAACGTCCCGGTCGGCGGCGACGCCCCGATCTCGGTCCAGTCGATGACCACCACGTTGACCAGTGACGTCAACGCCACCCTCCAGCAGATCGCGCAGCTCACCGCCTCCGGTTGCCAGATCGTCCGGGTCGCCGTCCCCTCGCAGGACGACGCCGACGCGCTGCCGATCATCGCCAGGAAGTCGCAGATCCCGGTGATCGCCGACATCCACTTCCAGCCGAAGTACGTCTTCGCCGCGATCGACGCCGGCTGCGCCGCCGTCCGGGTGAACCCCGGCAACATCAAGGCCTTCGACGACAAGGTCGGCGAGATCGCCAAGGCCGCCAAGGACGCCGGCGTCCCGATCCGGATCGGCGTCAACGCCGGCTCGCTCGACAAGCGCCTGCTGGAGAAGTACGGCCGCGCGACCCCCGAGGCCCTGGTCGAGTCCGCCCTGTGGGAGTGCTCGCTCTTCGAGGAGCACGACTTCCGCGACATCAAGATCTCGGTCAAGCACAACGACCCGGTCGTGATGATCAACGCCTACCGCCAGCTCGCGGCCGCCTGCGACTACCCGCTGCACCTCGGCGTCACCGAGGCCGGCCCCGCCTTCCAGGGCACCATCAAGTCGGCCGTCGCCTTCGGCGCCCTGCTCGCCGAGGGCATCGGCGACACCATCCGGGTCTCCCTCTCCGCCCCGCCGGCCGAGGAGATCAAGGTCGGCAACCAGATCCTGGAGTCGCTCGGCCTGCGCCAGCGCGGCCTGGAGATCGTCTCCTGCCCGTCCTGCGGCCGCGCCCAGGTCGACGTCTACAAGCTCGCCGAGGAGGTCACCGCCGGCCTCGAAGGCATGGAGGTGCCGCTGCGCGTCGCCGTCATGGGCTGCGTCGTCAACGGTCCCGGCGAGGCCCGCGAGGCCGACCTCGGCGTCGCCTCCGGCAACGGCAAGGGCCAGATCTTCGTGAAGGGCGAAGTCATCAAGACCGTCCCCGAGTCGAAGATCGTCGAGACCCTCATCGAGGAGGCCCTCAAGCTGGCCGAGCAGATGCAGGAGCAGGGCGTCGAGTCCGGCGCGCCCGTCGTGGTCGCCGCCGAGTGACCCGGTAGCGACCGCTGACTCCTGGGCCGTCCGCACGACCCCCGCACCCCCGTCCCGGGGGGCCGCGGGGGTGTACGGACGGCCCTCGCGTTCCCTGCCGCGCCGCCCGGGGGAGTAGGGTGCGGCAGAAGTCCCGTGGGGCGTGTCTAGTGAGGTGCCTGTGCTCGATCGAGGTGTGATGCTCCCCGGACCCTTCCAGGTCGCACGGGCCCTGGCGGCCACCCGCGTGCTCGACGCCCCGGATCTCGACGACGCCCTGGAGGTCCTGCACCGGGACCCGGTCGCCAACGCCTTCGTCGCCACCCGCGTCGAGGCGGTCGGCCTGGACCCGTGGCGGCTCGGCGGCGAGATGTGGGGCTGGTACGGCGAGGACGGCCGGCTGGAGTCGCTCTGCTACGCCGGGGCCAACCTCGTCCTGGTCGACGCCGGGCCGGAGGCCGTCCGGGCCTTCGCCGAGCGCGCCCGGCGCCAGGGCCGCCGCTGCTCCTCCATCGTCGGCCCGGCCGGGCCCACGGCGGAGCTCTGGGCCCTGCTGGAGCGCAGCTGGGGCCCCGCCCGGGACGTCCGGGCCCACCAGCCGCTGATGGCCGCCACCGCCCCCTCCACGGAGGTCGAGGCCGACCCGCTGGTCCGCAGGGTGCGGCGCAACGAGATCGAGACGCTGATGCCGGCCTGCGTCGCGATGTTCACCGAGGAGGTCGGCATCTCGCCGCTGGCCGGCGACGGCGGCCTGCTCTACCAGGCCCGGGTGGCCGAACTGGTCTCGGCCGGCCGCTCCTTCGCCCGCTTCTCCGAGGACGGCGAGGTGCTCTTCAAGGCGGAGGTCGGCGCCGTCACCGAGGGCGCCTGCCAGATCCAGGGCGTCTGGGTCGCCCCCGAGCACCGCGGCCGGGGCCTGTCGAAGACCGGCATGGCCGCCGTCCTGGACATCGCGCTGCGCGAGGTCGCCCCCGTCGTCTCGCTCTACGTGAACGACTTCAACCTGCGCGCCAGGGCCGCCTACAAGCGGGTCGGCTTCACCGAGGTCGGCGCCTTCATGAGCGTCCTGTTCTGACCTCCGGCGGATCCCGGTCTTCGCAGGTCACGGCGGGCCCTCGAGGAGTAACGTCCCGGTCATGGAGCAGCTCACCGAGGTGACGATCGAGGCCATCGACCTGGCGGCCTGGGCGCCGTACGCGCTGGAGGTCCAGGCGCTCGCCTTCGGGCTGACCCCCGAGGAGGTCGCGGTGCGGCTGCACATCGTCGGACGGCACGCCCAGCAGCCCGGTGTGCTCGCCCTCGGCGCGATGAGCGGCGGCCGGCTGGTCGGCTTCGGCTACGGCATGCCGAACTCCCGCGAGCACTGGTGGTCCACCGTCATCCAGCCGTACCTGGAGGCCGGCGGGTACGGCGACTGGCTGGACGGCGTCTTCGCCGTCACCGAACTCCACGTGCTGCCCGGCTACCAGGGGCGCGGCCTCGGCAGCTCGCTGATCCGCGGCCTGTGCGAACGCTCCGGCAAGGACCGCAGCATCCTCTCCGCGATCGACGCCGAGACCCCGGCCCGCCGGCTCTACCGCTCGCTCGGCTACCGCGACCTCGCCCGGGCGGTGCGCTTCCCGAACACCGTCCGCCCGTACGCCGTGATGGGGGCCCGGCTGCCGCTCGCCGCGGTTCACAGCCAGGCCGCGAACTCCAGGTAGAGCTCCGCCGCCGCCCGGTCGCCCGTCGACAGGTGCCACAGGCCGGCCTCCACGGTGCGGAAGAGCGTCCAGCCGCGCAGCCGGTCCCGGTCGACCTCCAGCGCGCCGGAGAGCTGCTGCAGCCGGCGCCGGACGGCCGCGCGGGGGCCGGGGGAGCCGGCCAGGGTGTCCATCCGGTCCTGGGCCAGCCAGGCCAGGTCCCAGGCGCGCTCGCCGACCACCGGCTTCGGGTCGATCGCCAGCCACGGCGAGCGGTCCGCCGCGAGCACGTTGCCGTGGTGGAAGTCCCCGTGCAGCAGGAACCGCTCGGGCTCGGACCCGGCCAGCGCGGCGGCCGTCTCCAGCGCCTCGTCGACCAGCGGCCCGGCCGCCTCGGCGCCCGGCAGGGCACGGCGCTCGGCGATCCGCCCGGACAGCTCGGCGGCCACGTCCACCACCAGTCGGAAGGGATGCCCGTCCGCGGGCGGCACCCACAGCCGCTGCAGCAGCCCGGTCGCCTCCAGCATCGCCTTCGACTCGGCGAGCGAGCGCAACGGGATGTCGCCGTGCAGCCGCTCCAGCAGCAGCACCCCGGCCGCCGGGTCGGCGTCGACCAGCAGCACGGCGCCGCGGCCCGCCCAGTGCCGCAGCGCGGCGTGCTCCCGGTCCGTCTCCGGGGTCACCAGTCCGGCCTTGAGAACGGCCGGGGCGAGGTCGTCGTCCCGGTGCACGAAGCCGATCAGGCTGATCGGGCCGCCCGGGTCGGCGACCCGCTCCAGGGTCAGTCCCCAGCGGTCCAGGTACCCGGCGACCAGTTCGGGCAGGGCGGCCAGCCAGGCCAGCCCCTCCTCGCCCGCCCAGACCCGCACGGTGTCCGCGAGCCGCTCGGGGACGGTGATCTGCTGGCCTGGCAGTGCCGGCATGGTGGCCTCTCGCTCGGTGCGCCGCACAGGGGTGCGGCCCGTCCATTGTCGGCCATCGGCGGGAAGCCGCTGGTCAGCCGCTCGCCGACGCGCTCGTGCCGGGCGTCGTGCCCGCCCCGTCGGCCGCTTCCTGTGCCGGCAGGCCGGGCAGTGCCGACAGGTCGGCGCCCCACTGCGCGGCGCGCAGCGCGGTCTCCCGCAGGGCGGTGGCGGCGGTCTGCCGCAGCGCCCCGCCGGTGCCGGCGACGGCGTCCGCCCACACCGCGGTCAGCTGGGTCTCGATGTGCGCGGCGAGCCGTCCGGCACCGGCGGCGTCGGAGACCGCGAACGGCAGCCGGTAGCCGGCCGCGGCGGCTGCGGGGGTGGCGCCCGCACCGTCGAGTTCGCGCTGCAGCGCGTCCCGCCGGGCCTGGTGGGCGGCGTAACCGGCGCGGGCGGCGTCCCGCTGCGGGCCCGCCGGCGTTCGGGCGCCGACCACGCCGTAGCCGTAGACCGCGGCGTGCTCGGCCGACAGCGCGGCCTGCAGGGCGGCCACCGCGCCGGTCGGCAGCGGTGCGGGCCGGCCGCTCGCCGACCCGGACGGCGCGGCCCCGGTCGGGGCGGCCGGCGGGGCGATCGGGCCCGGGTCGCCGAGCGCCCCGGCGTGCAGGGCGCCGGAGGCGGCCACGGAGGCCAGCAGCCGGGCGAGCGCGGGGGAGGCGGCCTCCAGGTCGGCTAGCCGTTCCGCGGCGGTGCGGCGTTCGGCGGCGGCCAGGGCGGCGACACCGACTGCGGGCGCCGCCGTGGCGGCCGTGGCGGACGCGGTGGCCGAGGACGGTGCGGGGCCGGACGGCGACGGTGTCGGCAGTCCCGAGGCCAGCGCGGCCCGGTGCTCCTCGACGTCGGCCCGGAGCTCGCGCAGCGCCGCCGCCCGGTCGGCGCCGGGGCCGGCGATCACCGCGTCGTAGTCGGTGAGCAGGCGGTCGGTCGCGGCCACCGCGCGCAGCCGCAGCGGAAGGTCGGGGTCGGGCCGGTCCGTGCGGTCGGCGTCCCGGTGGTCCTCGGTGCAGCCGGCCGCCAGCAGCGCTCCGGCGAGCGCGCCGAGGGCCAGGACGGTCCGCCGGGTGGGGGACAGCATCGACACGCTCCCGCTCGTCTCGCGGGGCGGGGTGCCCCTGGGTCACCGTGAGGTCACCGTGCATCATCGCAGGGCCTCCCCGGCCCCGGACGGGCGGGCGGGTCCGACCGGGGGGTGTGAGCTTGCTCGCAGGCGCCGCCGTCACCCGGGCGGGCGGCACGGTCGGAATCGGCGGTTGCCCGGTGGACCGGATAGGCTGCGCCGTGAGTTAGCACCTGACAACAGCAGACGCGGCCGAGGAGTCACCCGGATGAGCACCCCCCAGACCGACCGGCTGCGTGCGCTGCTGGAACCCCTGGCCGCCGAGGCGGGCCTCGACCTGGAGGACGTCAGGATCACCCAGGCGGGCAGCCGCCGGCAGGTCCAGATCGACGTGGACGCCGACGGCGGTGTGGACCTCGACGCGATCGCGGACTTCAGCCGCGAGGTCGGCCGGGCGCTGGACGACTCCGACCTGATGGGCAGTGCCGCGTACCTGCTGGAGGTCGGCTCGCCGGGTGCTGAGCGCCCGCTCGTGCTGCCGCGCCACTGGGCCCGTGCCGAGGGCCGGCTGGCGAAGATCCAGCTGGTCGACGGCGGCGAGATCACCGCCCGGGTGCTGGAGAGCGACGAGGAGGGCGCGCTCGTCGAGGTGCAGCCGGTCAAGGGGCGCGGCCGTCCCAAGGAGCGCCGGCTGGCCTTCGCCGAGGTCGCCAAGGCCCGGGTCCAGGTGGAGTTCAACCGCAAGGACGACGCGCTGCTCGACGAGGCCGAGGACATCGTCGACGCGGACGACGTCGACGACACCGCCGACACCGCCGACACGGACGGCGCCGGCGACGACGGCTCGCACGACGCGTAGCCGGGGCGTTGCCCCGATCATGAACCTGAAGAGAGAAGAGGAGGCGTAGCCGTGGACATCGACATGAGCGCCCTGCGTGGGCTGGTTACCGAGAAGGGCGTTCCGTTCGACCTGCTGGTCGAGTCGATCGAGTCGGCGCTCCTCATCGCGTACCACCGCACCGAGGGCTCGCGCCGCCGCGCCCGGGTCGAGCTGAACCGCAAGACCGGCCACGTCACGGTCTGGGCGCTGGAGGACTCCGCCGAGCTGGAGGAGGGCGTCGAGCCGAAGGAGTTCGACGACACCCCGAGCGGCTTCGGCCGGATCGCCGCGTCGACCGCCAAGCAGGTCATCCTGCAGCGCCTGCGGGACGCCGCTGACGACCAGACCTTCGGCGAGTACGCGGGCAAGGAGGGCGACATCGTCACCGGTGTCGTCCAGCAGGGCAACGACCCCAAGAACATCCTGGTCGACATCGGCAAGCTGGAGGCGATCCTGCCCCCGCAGGAGCAGGTGCCCGGCGAGGAGTACAAGCACGGCACCCGGCTGCGCTGCTACGTGGTCGGCGTGCGCCGCGGCGTCCGCGGCCCGTCGGTGACGCTCTCGCGCACCCACCCGAACCTGGTCAAGCGCCTGTTCGCGCTGGAGGTGCCGGAGATCGCGGACGGCTCGGTGGAGATCGCCGCGATCGCCCGCGAGGCCGGCCACCGCACCAAGATCGCGGTGTGGTCGCGCAAGCAGGGCCTGAACGCCAAGGGCGCCTGCATCGGCCCGATGGGCGGCCGGGTGCGCAACGTGATGGCCGAGCTGCACGGCGAGAAGATCGACATCGTCGACTTCTCGGAGGACCCGGCCGAGATGGTCGCCGCCGCGCTGTCGCCCGCCCGGGTGACCAAGGTGGAGATCGTGGACTACGCGCAGCGGTCCGCGCGGGTGATCGTGCCGGACTACCAGCTGTCCCTGGCGATCGGCAAGGAGGGGCAGAACGCCCGCCTGGCCGCCCGCCTGACGGGCTGGCGGATCGACATCCGGCCGGACACCGAGGCCCCCGCCGGGGAATCCCCGGACCAGTAGTCGGTGTTGTAGGAGTCCCCCGGAGATCGGCGGGGCGGCGCCATGTCCCATCGGAGGGGTAGACTTGAAGTTGTCTGGCCGGACGCATGTCCGCGCATGCCCTGAACGCACCTGCGTGGGCTGCCGCAAGCGCGCGGCCAAGCACGAGCTGCTGCGTGTCGTGGCGGTCGAGGGCGAATGCGTCCCCGATCTCCGCGGCGCACTGCCGGGGCGGGGTGCACATCTGCATCCCGATCCCGCCTGCCTCGACCTCGCGGTCCGCCGTCGGGCGTTCCCCAGGGCCTTCCGGCTCCAGGGTCCGCTCGACACCGATGCACTGCGGTCACACGTCGAGCAGCGGGCGGGCGCGGCCCCGGCGTCCTGATGACTCAGGCGCGGCGGAGCACCGTAGGAACTGCACGGCACACGTTCGTCGTGTGCGGTGCGCAACGTCAGGTACCTCGCGAGATGGAAGTAGGTCGAGATTGCGATGAGCACTCGATGAGTACGCGATGAGTACGCCCATGAAGTAGCGACAGTCCGGCGGACGATGACCCCGGACGGATAGACAGGAGCGAAGTGGCTAAGGTCCGGGTATACGAGCTTGCCAAGGAACTTGGCTTGGAGAGCAAGGCCGTCATGGCCAAGCTCACCGAGCTCGGTGAGTTCGTGCGTTCGGCGTCCTCGACGATCGAGGCGCCGGTCGTTCGCAAGTTGACTGACGCTTTGGGAGCGACGCCGCCTGCCGGTGGTTCCTCCGCGAAGCCTGGCCCGCGGAAGCCCGCGGCGCCCCAGCCCGCCGGCGGTGCCGGCGCGGCTGCACCCAAGCCGGGTGCGCCCACCCCCGGCCCGCGTCCCACCGGGACGCCGGGCCCCCGTCCCACCCCCGCCGCCGCGGCCCCGTCCGCGCCGGCCGCCCCCGCGGCTTCCCGCCCGGGCGGCGCGCCGACGCCCGGTCCGCGCCCGGCCCGCCCGGCCGCGCCCGCCGCTCCTGCGGCGCCGGCGGCCGAGTTCTCCTCCCCAGCCCCGGCCGGCGAGGCCCGTGAGTCCCGTCCGGCCGCTGCGCGTCCGGCCAACCCCGCGGCCCGTCCGGGCCCGCGTCCGGCCGGCCCGCGTCCGGGCAACAACCCCTTCACGTCGAGCAACACCGGCATGGCCCGGCCCGGCGAGCGCCGTCAGGGCGGTCCCGGTGCCGGTGCCCCGCGTCCCGGTGGCGACCGTCCGCGTCCGGGTGCCGGTGCGCCCGGTGCCGGTGGTGCCCCGCGTCCGGGCGGCGACCGTCCGCGTCCGGGTGCCGGTGCGCCCGGTGCCGGTGGTGCCCCGCGTCCCGGTGGCGCACGTCCGGGTGCTCCCGGCGCCGGTGCTCCGCGTCCCGGTGGCGCTCCGCGTCCGGACGGGCTGCCCCGTCCCGCCGCGCCGCGTCCCGGTGGCCCGAGCCCCGCGGGCATGCCCCGTCCCAACCCCGGCATGATGCCGCAGCGTCCGGCCGGTCCGGGCCCGCGTCCGGGCCCGCGCCCGGGTGGCGGCCCCGGTGCCCGTCCGGGTGGCGGCGCCGGCGGCGGTCGTCCCGGCTTCGCCGGTCGTCCGGCCGGTCCGGGCTCGCGTCCGGCGGGCGGCGGCTTCGGCGGCCCGCGTCCGGGTGGCGGTGCCGGCGGCGGTGGCGGCTTCGGCGGCGGCGGTGCCCGTCCCGGTGGCTTCGGCGGCCGTCCCGGTGGTCCGGGTGGCCGTGGCGGCACGCAGGGTGCCTTCGGTCGCGGTCCCGGTGGCCGTCCGGCCCGCGGTCGCAAGTCGAAGCGGGCGAAGCGCCAGGAGTACGAGGCCATGCAGGCCCCGTCCGTCGGCGGTGTGATGCTTCCTCGCGGCAACGGACAGACCGTCCGCCTGTCGCGCGGTGCCTCCCTGACGGACTTCGCGGAGAAGATCAACGCCAACCCGGCGGCGCTCGTCTCGGTGATGTTCAACCTGGGCGAGATGGTCACCGCGACCCAGTCGGTCTCCGACGCCACCCTCGAGCTGCTGGCCGGCGAGATGGGCTTCGTGCTGGAGATCGTCAGCCGTGAGGACGAGGACCGCGAGCTGCTCGAGTCCTTCGACATCGACTTCGGTGCCGACGAGGGCGACGAGGAGATGCTGGCGCCGCGTCCGCCGGTCGTGACCGTCATGGGTCACGTCGACCACGGCAAGACCCGCCTGCTCGACGCCATCCGCAAGACCAACGTGGTGGCGGGCGAGGCCGGCGGCATCACCCAGCACATCGGTGCCTACCAGGTGCAGACCGAGGTGAACGGCGAGGAGCGCCGCATCACCTTCCTGGACACCCCGGGTCACGAGGCGTTCTCCGCCATGCGTGCCCGTGGTGCCAAGTCGACCGACATCGCGATCCTGGTGGTCGCGGCCAACGACGGCGTCATGCCGCAGACGATCGAGGCGCTGAACCACGCCAAGGCCGCCGGCGTGCCGATCGTGGTCGCGGTCAACAAGATCGACGTCGAGGGTGCCGACCCGACCAAGGTCCGCGGCCAGCTGACCGAGTTCGGCCTGGTGGCCGAGGAGTACGGCGGCGACACCATGTTCGTCGACATCTCCGCCCGCCAGGGCCTGCACATCGAGCAGCTGCTGGAGGCCGTGGTCCTCACCGCGGACGCCTCGCTCGACCTCCGGGCCAACCCGGAGCAGGACGCGCAGGGCATCGCGATCGAGGCCCACCTGGACAAGGGCCGCGGCGCCATGGCGACGCTGCTCGTCCAGCGCGGCACGCTCCGCGTCGGCGACTCGATCGTCGTGGGCGACGCCTACGGCCGCGTCCGCGCGATGCTGGACGAGAACGGCAACAGCCTCAATGAGGCCGGCCCGTCCCGTCCGGTCCTGCTCCTCGGTCTGACCTCGGTGCCCCGCGCCGGCGACAGCTTCATCGTCGTCGACGAGGACCGCACCGCCCGCCAGATCGCCGAGAAGCGCGCCGCCCGCGACCGCAACGCGTCCATGGCCCAGCGCCGTGTCCGCGTCTCGCTCGAGGGTCTGGAGGCCGCCCTGGCCGCCGGCTCCATCGAGAAGCTCAACCTCATCATCAAGGGTGACGTCTCCGGTTCCGTCGAAGCCCTCGAGGACGCCCTCGTCAAGCTGGACGTGGGCGAGGAGGTCGAGCTCCGGATCCTGCACCGCGGTGTGGGTGCCATCACCGAGTCCGACGTGGACCTGGCGATGGGCTCGGACGCCATCATCATCGGCTTCAACGTGCGCGCCGAGGGGCGTGCCCGTACCGCGGCCGATCGCGAGGGCGTCGACATCCGGTACTACTCGGTCATCTACCAGGCGATCGAGGAGATCGAGGCCGCGCTCAAGGGCCTGCTCAAGCCCGAGTACGAGGAGGTGCGCCTCGGCTCCGCGGAGATCCGCGAGGTGTTCCGCTCCTCCAAGTTCGGCAACATCGCCGGTGTCCTGGTGCGCGAGGGCGTCATCCGACGCAACACCAAGGCCCGCCTGCTGCGCGACGGCAAGGTCGTGGCGGAGAACCTCAACATCGAGGGCCTGCGCCGCTTCAAGGACGACGCGACCGAGGTCCGCGAGGGCTTCGAGGCCGGTGTGACCCTGGGCTCGTACAACGACATCAAGGTCGACGATGTCATCGAGACCTACGAGATGCGCGAGAAGCCGCGCTCGTAACGGCTCACTGTCCGGGGCCGGCCGACGGGTGCATAACCCGTCGACCGGCCCCGGTCTCGCTGTGTAGGGTCCTCGTACATCCCCGAGCAGGGATCTCTCCGAGGCCTCCAGGTCGGCTCTGACCTGCCACACATGTTCGTAGGAACACTCACGTTCGACCTCCTCCTGGGTGACGTCCACTCGTTGAAGGAGAAGCGCTCGATCGTGCGGCCCATCGTGGCCGAACTGCAGCGCAAGTACAGCGTGTGCGCTGCCGAAGTCGGGAACCAGGACCTGCACCGCCGGGCCGAGATCGGCCTCGCGGTGGTCTCCGGGGACGCCTCGTACGTCACCGAGGTCCTGGACAGCTGTGAGCGGCTCGTCGCCGGCCGCCCCGAGGTGATGCTGCTCTCCGCACGGAGGCGGTACCACCACGACGACGATGAGTGACCACCGGTCGGGCGGGACGCCCCCGCGGGAGCGGGAGTCGCCACCGTCACACCGATCAGGACCGAGAGCGCCCACAAGGCTGGGCGCGGGCAGGTACGTTGGGGCAGGGGCCCCACCGGGTGCGCGACCGACCCGGGTACCGGGCCCATCGCACGAGGAGGCAACGTGACCGACACCGCAAGGGCGCGCAAGCTCGCCGACCGCATCCAGGTGGTCGTCGCCGAGACCCTGCAGCGCCGGATCAAGGACCCGCGTCTGGGCTACGTGACCATCACCGACGCCCGGGTCACCGGGGACCTGCGCGAGGCCACCGTCTTCTACACCGTCTACGGTGACGAGACCGAGCGCCAGGCCAGCGCCGCCGCCCTGGAGAGCGCCAAGGGCGTCCTGCGCTCCGAGGTCGGCCGGCAGACCGGGGTGCGCTTCACGCCCACCCTGACCTTCGTCGCGGACGCGCTGCCGGACAACGCCAAGAACATCGACGACCTGCTCGACCGGGCCCGCCAGTCCGACGCGGCGGTGCGCACCGCCGCGGCCGGCGCCAGCTACGCCGGCGAGGCGGACCCGTACCGCAGCAGCACCCGCGACGACGACGCGGACGAGGACGAGTAGGCATGACCGGCGAGCCGACGGCGGCCGGTACCGCGGGGGCGGTCTCCACCAGCACGGTGGAGCCTGCCCTCGCGGTGCTTCCGGGGCCACGCACGGAGGCCTCCGGCCTCGACCACGAGTGGCAGCGCGTCGTGGCGGAGATCGGGCGGGCCACCGACATCGACCTGATCTGCCACATCAACCCGGACGGCGACGCCCTGGGCTCCGCGCTCGCCGCGGGCCTCGCGCTGCGCTCGCTCGGCCACCGCGTCCGGGTCTCCTTCGGCGACGACCCGCAGATCGTCCCCGAGTCGCTGTCCTTCCTGCCCGGCCAGGAGCTGATCGTGCCCGCCGCGGACGTCCCCGACGTGCCCGAGCTGGTGCTCTGCTTCGACGTCGCCTCCGAGGGCCGCCTCGGCCTGCTCCGCGACAAGGCCTTCGCCGCCCCGGTCATGGTCGTCCTCGACCACCACGCCTCCAACCCGGGCTTCGGCACCCACCGGCTGATCGACCCGGGCGCCCCGGCCACCGCCGTGCTCGTCGACGAGCTGCTGCGCCGCCTCGGCGTCCCGCTCGACCAGGCGCTCGCCACCTGCCTCTACACCGGCGTCGCCACCGACACCGGCTCCTTCAAGTACTCCGCCACCACGCCGGCCACCCACGAGCTCGCCGCCCGGCTGCTCGCCACCGGCATCCGGCACGACCTGATCTCCCGCCAGCTCTGGGACACCTCCTCGTTCGGCTACCTCAAGGTGCTCGCCGGCGCCCTCGGGCGCGCGGTCTTCGAGCCGGACGCGGTCGGCGGCCGCGGCCTGGTGTGGACCTGGGTGCCGTACCAGGAGCTCGCCCTGTTCGGCGTCACCGTCGAGGAGATCGAGGGCCTGATCGACGTGCTCCGGCGGCCCGCCGAGGCCGAGGTCGCGCTCGTGCTCAAGCAGGACCCGGACGGCACCCTGCGCGGCTCCTGCCGCTCCAAGGGCGCCGTGGACGTCGCCGCGGCCTGCACCGAACTCGGCGGCGGCGGGCACGTCTACGCCGCCGGCTTCGCCGCCCGCGAGGACGTCGAGACGGTGGTGGCCCGCTTCCGGGCCGCGCTGGCCGGCTGACCCCGCCCACCCATTCCGCGAAGAAAGAACCCATGAAGCGCAAGGGAACTGGTCCGGACGGCCTGGTCGTCGTCGACAAGCCGGAGGGCATCACCTCGCACGGCGTGGTCGCCAAGCTGCGATGGCTGGCCGGCACCCGCAAGGTCGGCCACGCCGGCACCCTCGACCCGATGGCCACCGGCGTGCTGGTGCTCGGCGTCGAGCGGGCCACCCGGCTGCTCGGCCACCTGATGCTCACCAGCAAGACCTACGAGGCGACGATCCGGCTCGGCCAGACCACGATCACCGACGACCGGGAGGGCGAGGTCACCGCCTCGACGCCGGCCGACGGCGTCGCCCGGGAGGCGATCGACACCGGGATCGCCGCGCTGACCGGCGAGATCATGCAGGTCCCGTCCAAGGTCTCCGCCATCAAGATCGACGGCAAGCGCTCCTACGCCCGGGTCCGCGAGGGCGAGGACTTCGAACTCGCCGCGCGGCCCACCAACGTGCACTCCTTCACCGTCCACGAGCAGCGGGCCGCGACCGCCGAGGACGGCACCCCGGTGATCGACCTCGACGTCACCGTCGAGTGCTCCTCCGGCACCTACATCCGCGCGCTCGCCCGCGACCTCGGCGAAGCCCTCGGCGTCGGCGGCCACCTCACCGCGCTGCGCCGCACCAAGGTCGGCCCGTACGGCCTGGAGCACGCCCGCACCCTGGAGCAGCTGGAGGAGAAGCTGGAGGTGCTGCCGATCGCCGACGCGGCGGCCGCCGCCTTCCCCCGCTGGGACATCGACGCCGAGCAGGCCGAGCTGCTCTCGCACGGCATGCGGCTCAAGGCCCCCGGCCTCGGCACGGACGGCCCGATCGCGGTCTTCGACCCGGAGGGCCGCTTCCTCGCCCTGGTCGAGGAGAAGGGCGGGCACGCCCGTCCGGTGGCCGTCTTCGTCGGCTGACCTGCGGCCTCTTCGTTCGCGCCGCTCCCGGTTCACTCCGCGTGCTCACCCTTTCGGGCGAGCGCGCGGAGTGAACCGGTGTCGTGAACGGCGCGCGCAGGGTGGTGCGCCGTCCGCCGGGGGCAGACTCCCCGCGGTGAGTACGGCGGCCGGGCCGGCCGCCGGCTGATCCGGCGGGAGGGGCGGCGCGGATGGCGGGCAGACACCAGCCGGGGGCGACGGCAGGGCCGCGCCCGCCCCGACCCGAGGACGCCCTGGTGGGCGTCCTCGACGGAACGGGCCGGCTCCGCGGCCTCGGCTTCACCGCCGACCCGCAGGGCACCGTGGTCACCGCCCACGAGGTCGCCGCGGGCCCCGGAGCCCTGGCCCTCCGACTGCCCGACGGCACCCTCCGGCCGCTCGGCCCGGACGCCGTCGAGCCGCTGCCCGAGCTCGGCCTCGCCCTGCTCCACCCCGCGGCCGACGGCCCGCCCGGGCCGGGCCCGGCCAACACGCCCGCCGTACCCGCCGGGGCCCTCCCGGCGGCCCTTCCGGCCGCCCTCCCGATCGCACAGGACGCCGACCGGGCCGACGGGCGGCCGCTGGCCCTGCTCCGCCCCACCGCGCCGGACGGGACGCCCGCAGCCCCGCACCCCGTCGGCCTGGCCGGCCGCTGCACCGCCGTGCTGGTGCTGCCGGAGGGCCTGCACGCCGTCCCCGGCACCCTCGTCCTCGCCGTACCGCCGCAGGCCGTGCTGCCCGGCACCCCCGTGCTGGACACCACCACCGGCGCCGTCCTCGCCGTCCTCGCCCCGGCCCTGCGCGGCGAGCGCCCCGACACCGTCGCGGCCGCCCCGCTCACCGGCACGGGCCTGCACCGGCTGCTGCGACGCAACGCCGAGAGCGTCCCCGCGCACGGCACCGCACTCAACCTCGGCGGAGTCCTCCAACTCGCCGCCGCCCAGCTGCACTCCGCCGGCCCCGGCCCGTCCCGGACGGCCGAGCTCGCCGCCGACCGCACCGACCGGGCCGACGGCCTCACCGGCGAGGAACCCGACGACCTGCTCACCGTGCTGGTCGGCGCCCCCGGCAGCGGACGCAGCACCGAGCTCGCCGCCCTGGCCGTACGGCGCGGCGCGGGCGCCCGCCCGCTGCCCACCCTGCGGCTGCGCGGCGCCGACCTCGCCCCCGGCGACACCTCGCTCGCCGACCCGGTCGCCCGCGCCCTCGCCGGCGCCGCGGACCGGCTCGCCGTCCCCACCCCCGCCGCCGACCGGGCCGCCCGCCTCTGCGCCGACGCCGCCCGCCCGCTGCTCGTCCTGCTGGACGCCCTCGAGGAGGCCCCCACCGTCCCCTCCCGCGCCTGGTGGGCCGCCACCGCGGCCTGGCTCGCCGAGCACCGCGTCCGGCTGCTCACCGCCTGCCGCCCCGAGACCTGGGACGGCCCCGACACCCCCGTCGGCCGCCCCGTGGGCCTCGGCCCGCTGCCCGCCGACGCCGCCGCCCGCGCCGCCCGCCGGCACGGCGCCGAGGCGGCCGCCCTCGCACCCGCCGACGCCCGCCACCCCGAGGCGCTGCGCACCGCCGGCGAACTGCGCGCCGCCGGCGTGCACGGCGCACCGGCCGGCCGCGGCGAGCTCTACGCCGCCCACCTCGACCTGGTCTGCCTGCGGGCCGCCCGCCGGATCCGCGCCGCCGAGGACCGCCGCCCCGGCGCCCACCGCCGCGGCACACCGCCGCTCGGCGGCGAGGACACCGGCCGGCTGCGCCGCACCGCCGCCGCCCTCGCCGGACGCGTCCACGAGGCCGCCAGGCTGCTGCTCGGCGCCGGCCACGCGGGGCTGACCGCCGCCGAGTTCGAGCGCCTCTTCCCGGCCGCCGGCGGCTGGGGCCCGGCCGTCCTCGCGGAGGGTCTGTTCGTCGCCGCCGGGGACGGCCACCGGTTGGCCCGCGAGGACCACGCCGACTGGCTGCAGGGCCGCCACCTGGACCTCGACCGTGCCCTCGGCCTGCTGCTCGACCCGGGCGCCGCCGCCCCGGCCGGCCACGGCGACGCGGACGGCCACGGCGACGCGGCGGGCCACGGGGTGCCGCGGCACCGGCTCGGCCCGGTCGCCGCCGCACTGCGCCGATGCGCCGAGAACGGCGAGGAGGCCGTCCTGGCCGGGCACCTGCAGCGGCTGCAGCACACCCTGGCCACCGCCGCGCCCGGCAGCGAGGCCGCCTGGTGGGCCGCCCGCCTGCTCGCCGCCGTACTGCCCGCGCTGCCCCGCCCCGGCGCCCACCGGACGCTGCTGGCCCGGCTCGCCGGCCACCCCGCCTTCACCCCCGCCTGGTGGGCCGCCCTGCCGCTCGACCCCGCCGAGCGGATCGACCTGCTGCGCGGCCTCGTCCGCACCGAACCGCCCGGCGGGCCGTACCGGGCCGCGGCCGCCGGGCTGCTCGCCGCCGACCCGGTCACCGTGCAACCGCTGCTGTGCGCCTGGTTCGCCGACACCGGCCCGCTCGCCGACGGCACCGGCGCCACCGTCGCCGACCTCGCCCACGACCTGCTGCACGCCCACCGCAGGCTGGCCGTCGACGAGTTGACGGACACCCTGGCCGGCGCCGCCCACCCGCGGGCCGACGCCCTGCTCGCCCGGCTCGCCGAGGACGAGCCCTCCGCGCTCTGCCGCGCCGTCGACCGGTGGAGCCACGACCCGCGCCCCGAACGGCACATCGCCGCCGCCGTGCACGCGCTGCGCACCGCCCCGCACGCCAACCCGGCCGGCCGGCGGCTGCTGCGGTTCACCGCGCTCACCCTGCTCGGCCGCGAGGACGAGCCCGCCCTGCACGGCGCCGCCCTCGCCCTGCTGCTGCACGACCCCGAGGACCGGGTCGCGCACCTGCCGCGCGCCCTCGACGCCTACGCCGCCGACGACCCCTTCCTCGGCGCCGCCGCACTCGCCCCCGCCCTGGACGACCACCCCGGGGCCGTGCTGGCCGCCGTCCGGCGCAGGCTCGCGGCCCCCGCCGCGCCGGTCGCCGACGGACTGCGCCTGCTCGCCGGTGCCACCGACCCCCGGACCGTCCGCGAGGGCGTCCTGCTCGCCGCCCGACAGCTGCGCGAACACCCCGAACGCGCCGGGCAGTTGGCCGCCCACCTGGAGGTCCTGCTGGCCGCCGGGCACGACGCCCGGCCGCTGGTCGCCGAGCTGGTCACCGCCCCCGCGACCGTCCGCAAGGTCTTCGCCCCGGTGCTCGCCGCGCAGGGCGGCCCCGACGCCGCCGCCCGGGCCGGCCTGCTGGACGCCCTGCTCGCCGCCGAACGCGACCCCGGGGTGCTCGGCGCCGTCCTCGACCGGTTCGCGGACGGCTGCGCCCGTACCGATCCGGAACGGGCCCGCGCCCTCGTCCGCCGGATCGCCGGACGGTGGCCCGCGGCCGACGCCGCCCTCGTCCGGGCCGCCGGCCGGACGGCCGCCTTCGCCCGGCTGCTCGCCGACTGGCCGGACACCGCACCGCCGCCCCCGGACGGCCCGCTGACCGCCCGGCTGCGCGAGCTCGCCGCCGCCGGCCGGGACCCGCAGTACGCCGCGGCCGAGGCCGAACGGGCCGCCGACCGCGCCGAGGCCATTCCGGTGCCGAAGCAGGGACGGGCTCATGGCACGCTATAGGGGTTCGGGTTGAGTGTTCGAGCGCCTCCCGAGGCGCGGCAGAGGAACAAGGAGCGGTCAGGTGCAGCGCTGGCGTGGCCTGGAGGAGATCCCCGGGGACTGGGGGCGCAGCGTCGTCACCATCGGATCGTTCGACGGTGTGCACCGCGGCCACCAGCTGATCATCGAGCGGGTGGTGGAGCGGGCCCGCGAGCTCGGCGCCAGGTCCGTCGTCGTCACCTTCGACCCGCACCCCAGCGAGGTCGTCCGGCCGGGCAGCCACCCGGCCCTGCTCGCCCCGCAGCCCCGCCGGGCCGAACTGATCGAGGGGCTCGGCGTCGACGCCGTGCTCGTCCTGCCGTTCACCCTCGAATTCTCCCAGGAGTCACCGGAGTTCTTCGTCCGGTCGGTGCTGGTGGACGCGCTGCGAGCGAAGGCCGTCGTCGAGGGACCGAACTTCCGCTTCGGCCACCGGGCCGCCGGCAACGTCGCGCTGCTCACCGAGCTCGGCCGCACCGACGACTTCGAGGTCGAGGTGCTCGACCTGCAGGTGAGCGGCAGCGCCGGCGACGGCGAGGCGTTCTCCTCCAGCCTGTGCCGGCGGCTGGTCGCCGCCGGGGACATGGCCGGCGTCGCCGAGGTGCTCGGCCGCCCGCACCGGGTCGAGGGCGTGGTCGTCCGCGGCGCCCAGCGCGGCCGCGAACTCGGCTACCCCACCGCCAACGTGGAGACCGTGCCGCACAGCGCCGTCCCCGCCGACGGCGTCTACGCGGGCTGGCTCACCGCCGACGGCGAGCGCATGCCGGCCGCCATCTCGGTGGGCACCAACCCCACCTTCGACGGCACCGCCCGCACCGTCGAGGCCTACGCCATCGACCGGGTCGGCCTCGACCTGTACGGCCTGCACGTGGCCGTCGACTTCCTCGCCTACCTGCGCGGCATGGAGAAGTTCGACTCGATCGAGGACCTGCTGGAGCGGATGGCCGACGACGTCAAGCAGGCCCGCGTGCTCACCGACACCGCCGGCTGACGCACCCGAGCGCGCCGCAGGCCCCCGACAGGTGCTGTCGGGGGCCGGCTTGCGTGCTGTACGCCGCCGGGCTCAGTGCTGCGGCGGCGGGTAGCCGTACCCGGGCGGCGGGGGCTGCTGGCCGTCCTGCTGCGGCGGGTAGCCGTACCCCGGCTGCTGCGGCTGCTGCGGCTGCTGCCACTCCTGCGGCAGCGGCTGCGCGCCGGGCTGGGCCTGCGGCGGCTGCTGGCCCCAGCCGGGCGGCGGGGCCTGGCCCGGCTGCGGGGTCCACGGCGCACCCGGCGCGGGCTGCCCCGGGTAGCCGTAGCCCGGCTGCTGCGGCTGCTGCTGCGGGTAGCCCTGCTGCTGGTACGGCTGCGCCGGCTGCTGCTGCCCGTAGCCCTGCTGCTGCGCCCAGGCGGCCTGCTGGGCCTGCTGGGTGCGGGCGATGTCCTCGCCGACCAGGGTGGCCAGCTCGAAGTACGCGTCGCGGACCTTGGGCTTCATCATGGCGAGGTTGACCTCGGCGCCGGCCGCCAGGCTCTCGTCGAACGGCACCACCACGACACCGCGGCAGCGGGTCTGGAAGTGCGCCACGATGTCCTCGACCTTGATCATCTTGCTGGTCTCGCGGACCCCGGAGACCACCGTGATGCTGCGCTGCACCAGGTCCGCGTAACCGTGCGCGGACAGCCAGTCCAGCGTGGTCGAGGCACTGGAGGCACCGTCCACGCTGGGCGTCGAGACGATGATCAGCTGGTCCGCGAGGTCCAGCACGCCGCGCATCGCGCTGTAGAGCAGCCCGGTGCCGGAATCGGTCAGGATGATCGGGTAGTGCTGGCCGAGCGTCTGGATGACCTGGCGGTAGTCCGAGTCGTCGAAGGTGGTGGAGACCGCCGGGTCGACGTCGTTCGCCAGGATCTCCAGGCCCGAGTGCAGGTCCTGCGAGGTGAACTGGCGGATGTCCATGTAGCTGCGCAGGTGCGGGATGGCCGTCACCAGGTCGCGGATGGTCGCGCCGGTCTGGCGCTTCACCCGGCGGCCGAGCGTGCCGGCGTCCGGGTTGGCGTCGATCGCGATGACCTTGTCCTGGCGCTCGCTCGCCAGCGTCGCACCCAGCGAGGTCGTCGTCGTGGTCTTGCCGACGCCGCCCTTGAGGCTGATCACCGCGATCCGGTAGCAGCTCAGCACCGGAGTCCGGATGATCTCCAGCTTGCGCGCCCGGTCGGCCTGCGCCGCCTTGCCGCCGAACTGGAACCGCGGCTGCTGGCGCTGGGCCTTCGGCTGCCCCCGCAGCAGCCGGTCCGAGGACAGCTCGACCGCGGCGGTGTAGCCCAGTGCCGCGCCGTGCGCCTGCGCCTGCTGCGGACCGGCCTGCTGGAAGGCGGCCGGGGCCTGCGGGACACCGCCCTGCTGCGGGTACGGCTGCTGGTACGCCTGCGGCTGCGGCCAGCCGCCCGTCCGCGGGTCGACCGGCGGACCGGGCACCGGGGCGGGGCCGGGTGCCGGAGCGGGACCGGGGCCGGGAACCGTCGGGGGGACACCCTGCTGCGGCTGCTGCTGCCAGGGCCCCGGCTGCGGCGCACCCGTCTGCTGGTACGGCTGCGGGCCCGGCGGCACCGGCTGCTGTGGCGGGGCGTACGGACCGGGCTGCTGGGGCTGCTGCGGCTGGGTTTGCTGCGGCGCGGGCGGCCACGGCTGCGCGGCCTGCTGCTCGGGAGCAGGCGCAGGCGCAGGAGCGGGCACGGGAGCGGGCACCGGCGCGGGCACCGGCTCGGCCGGCGGCACCGCGGCGGACTGCACCTCCACCACGGGCTTGACCACGGGCTCCGCCACGGGCACGGGCTCCGCGACCGGGACGGGAGCGGGCACCGGAGCGGGCGGCTGCTCGGCGACCGGCTGCCGGGCCGCCTCCGGAGCGTCGGGCTGCGGCGGCACGACCGGCGGCTGCTCGGCCACCGGCGCAGGGGCGGGCACGGGAGCGGGCACCGGCGCCGCAGCCGACTCCGCGGCCGGCGCGGGAGCGGGCACCGGTGCGGGCGGCTGCGCCACCGGAGGCTGGACGGCGACCGGCGGCTGCACCACCGGGGGCTGCGCGGACGGCGGTGGGGACGGCGCGGGCGCCGGTGCGGGCTGCTCCGGCGCGGCGCTCTGCGTGTACCAGGACGGGGGAGCGTAGTCGGGCTCGTCCGACCAGTCGTCGTCCTCCTCCGCCGCGTTGTCGCCGACGTAGACGCCGTCCCGATCGCTGCTCACTGGGGCTCCCTCGTTTTCGTCGCCGCTGTTCGCGGTGGGTCGGGCAACAAGACTAGGACGTGATCCGCGGTCACCTGAAGGCGGTACCGGCTGCCGGACCGCGGCGGGCACGGCGGATCGTCGCACCGGGAACCGTCCAAAGGGTGAACGCCCGACGTGCGCCCTCCTGCCTCCCGTCCCCGGCCGTGACCGCTCGAAACGGTGGCGGCCGACACGGGTGTCCGTGCCGGCCGCGGCGGGCACGGACCGCCGTCCGTGCCGTGAGGTGCTGTCAGTCCATCCGGCGGGGGCCGCCCAGCACCTGGGCCTCGGCCTCGCCCGGATTGGTCATCACGTACTGCTGGCGCATCCGGGTCGCCCACAGGGTGATGTTGTCGCCGAGGGTGGGCAGCGAGGCGACCTCCTGGTCGCCCAGCGAGAGCACCCGTGCGACGACCTCCGCCTCCTGCGGCGAGATGCGCTGCACACCCACCAGGTCGGCCGCGTTGAGCACCCGGCTCGCGTTCGGGCCGAGGTACGGCAGCAGGGTCAGCGTGGTCTGCCAGGGCGCCGCCGACAGCCGGCTGCGCGACGGGCGGGCGCCGAGGTCGCGGACGACCAGCACCGGCGAGGCGACCGAGGCGCCCTGCGGGCCGAGCCGGCCGACCTGGTGGACCGTCACGCAGGGCTGGCCGCCGCCGGCGGCCTGCGCCATCGGCGCCCAGGTCTGCGGACGGCCGGTCTCCACGGCCACCCGGGCGCCGGTCGCGGCCGCGCGCAGCGCGATGACCTGCGCCGTCCACACACCGCCCACCAGCACCACGTCGTAGGCGTGCGGGCGGAACAGGCCGATCACGGCGGGCTGCTGGTGCGGGTCGACACCGATCACCACGCCGTCGTCGCCGACCGGGAAGGACAGCGCGGCGAGGTCCTCGGTGGTGAGCACGTGCTTCTCGCGGCGCGGGCCGCGCAGGCCGAAGCCGGGACGGATCCGGGCCGGGCGGGCGGGCTCGGCGGCAGGCTGCGGCGCCTGGGTGGGGTAGGACTGATAGGCCATCAGGACGTCCCTCCCAGGGGAAGCGTGGCGAGCAGGCCCGGTGCCTGCTCCTGGTCGAGGCGGTTCAGGCCGACGCCGGCGCTCTGCGCCCGCGACTCCACCAGGCGGCCCACCTGGGCGACCTCGCTCTCGCTGCGGCCGGTCACCCGGACGTGGCCGCTGAGCGCGACCGAGCCGCCGGTGCCCCGGCTGGCGGTCAGGCTGAAGGTGCTGGCCAGTGCGGGCGTGCCGGTGACCAGGTTGACCAGGTCCGGCGCGGAGATCCGGCCCGGCGCGCCGCCCGGACGGCTGAGCTGCGGCCACTTGGAGATCCAGAAGGTGCTGTGCCAGCGGTCGTCGATCCGCCAGAACTTGCTGCTCTCCTGGGTGCGACGGGCGGCCGCACCGCCGCCGCCGCTGCCCTGGCGGCCGGCCACGGCCACCGGGTTGGCGCAGATCGAGATGGCCAGCGCGGCGATCAGCTCGCGCTCGTCCAGCACGGTGGCGGTGAACCCGGCCGCGTTCAGCCGGCCGGCCAGCTGGTCGGTGACCCGCTGGAGGGTCTTGCGGGCGCCCTCCTCGCCGCCGCCGCGGGCGAGCACCGCGGTGGACGAGGTCTCCGGGTTCAGCTTGAGCGCGACCCAGGTGAGCCGGAGCGCCGGGGTGGCCGGGCCGTCCTGCAGCTGCTGGTAGGCGCGGGCGGCCAGCGACTGGTCCGGCAGGTGCGGGGCCGGCGCCGGCTGGGTGTGCTGCACCAGCTGGACGGACTCCAGGGCGATGTCGTCGACCTGCAGGGCCGAGCAGACGATGTCGAGCGGCAGCGGCAGCGCGGTGCGGGCGGGGCGCAGCGGCTGGTCCTTCGCCTGCACCAGCAGCACCGAGGTGTAGAAGGTGCCGTCGCCGACCATGCCGGTCTCCCGGCGGATCGGACGGCCGTCGCCGAGGTCGGTCTCGGTGACGTGGGTGCAGGTGCGCAGGGCCGGCTCGACCTCCAACGCGGGGGCCAGCGCCGGGTCGGTGCCCGGCGGCGGCACGTTGTACTGCGCCTCCTTGCGGCGGCCCTTCATCGCCGAGCGGACGCGCATCGCCTCCGGCAGGCTGCGGCCGCCGAGCGGCAGCAGGGCCACCACGACGAGCAGGACGGCGGGGACGGCGAAGGCGCCGGCCATCGCCGGGGCGATCGTCCACCCGACCGCGACCAGGGCCGCGGCGACCTCCAGCAGCACCAGCTGCTGGAGCCGCAGCCGGCTGCCGAGCAGCCCGGGCCGGGGGTGGACGCGCAGCGGCACCGGGGCGGTCGCGGGGGCCGCGGACCGGGCCCGACGACCGCCGGGATCGGCACCCCGGCCGTCCTGCCGGCGGCCGTGCGAGGCGCTGCGTCGAGCTGGAGCGGTCTGGCTTGGCATCCCCCGATGGACCCTCTCTGATCAGATGTCACGGCCCGGCTGGCCGGGCGGTGAACCGTACCCGTTACGGTACTCACCGTCTGCTGCGGCATCGTAGAGGGTTCGGCGCACACGGTGCCCGCCGGGTGGCAGACTCACGCACGGCGAACGCGCGTTGACGGCAGTACGGGCGCGGACACACAGGGGAGACGGGGAGCATGGCATCACGCAGGGACGAGCTGAACGCGTACAACTTCGCGCGGCGGCGGACGGTGGGGGCGTTCCTGCAGCCCGGGGGCGGCGGCAACGACGAGGACGCACCGCGTCCGGTGCGTGCCGTGCTGCCGAGCTTCGTCGTCGCCGCGGTCGCGGTGGCCGGCTTCGGCATGTGGGGCGTCATCAAGCCCAGCGCGCCGCTGAACTGGGACGACGGCAAGAACATCATCCAGGGCAAGGAATCCACCACCCGGTACGTGGTGCTGGAGGACCCGCAGACGCACGAGAAGGTGCTGCACCAGGTCCTCAACATGTCGTCGGCGAAGCTGCTGCTGCCGGCCGGCTCCAAGGTCGTCCAGGTCGCCGACAAGGTGCTGGACAACTACAAGAACCACGGCGCCACCATCGGCATCCCGTACGCGCCGGACAAGCTGCCCTCGGCCGCCGACGCCGGTGAGGCGAAGCTCTGGTCGGTCTGCGACCGGCCCGGTGTCGACAAGACCCAGGCGGGCATCAACCAGGCCGTGTTCATCGCGGCCGGTGACGAGGCGAAGACCCTCTCCGACCCCGCGAAGGTGCTGCAGGAGGGCCAGGGCCTGTTCGTCCAGGCGCCGCCGGTGACGAAGGACGACATCCCCAGCAAGTTCCTGGTCGACATGAACGGCGTGAAGCACGCCGTGGGCAAGCTGAACCTCTCGGCCCGCGACCGGAAGGCCCTGGAGTCCGGCCTGTTCGGCGTCGACGTCGTGCCGCAGCAGGTGACCAAGGCCTGGCTGGACACGCTGGAGACCGGTGAGGTCGTGGAGTTCCCGAAGAACCCCGACCTGACCCAGGCGAAGACGAAGTCCAACGTCAAGCTCACCAACACCGAGGACGCCTACGTCGGCCGGCTGCTGGTCTTCCAGAACACCTACTACTCGGTCGGCAAGGACAGCCTCTACCAGGTGACGCCGTTCCAGGCCGAGCTGATGCGCAACGACCCGGCGCTCGACGCCGTCTACGACGGCGCCAGCCCGAAGGCCGCCGAGATGTCCCCGCGGGACAACGCGGACCTGGCGGGGAAGATCAGCCCGAGGATCCTGGACAAGACGAACCTGCCGGACGCCAAGCCGCTGCCGCCGCTCAACACCGGTGACAAGGCCACCCGTTCGGTGATCTGCAGCACCTTCGCCGGCTACGACAACGGCGTGCCCAAGCGCACCGTGTGGGCGCACACCGATTACCCGGCCAAGGTGCCGCTGGGTTCCGCGAGCGCCCATGTGACTCCAGGTCACGGCCTGTTGTACCGCGCGGTGGACGGCCAGGCCGGTCCGGACACCCAGGACACCTCCGGCACCACCTTCCTGATCACCGAGACCGGTCTGCGGTACTCGCTGCAGGCCAACAACGACGGCGGCACCGGTCCTTCGCCCGCCCCGACCGCGGGGCAGCAGCAGGCGCAGGGCAAGGACGAGGAGAACGGTTCGCAGGCCCGCCTCGGCTACAAGTCCGTTGCGCCGGGCCGGGTTCCGCTGCAGTGGTCGATCCTGGTGCCGGCCGGCGGCGCGCTCAGCTCCAAGGCGGCGGAGACCGCGCAGACCGCGTGACGTACCGTCAGTGCAGGTGTGCGGTAGGCCGTGTCATGGTCTGGTAACTACCGGTACTCCGGTGTTGGGCCGCTTGCAAACGGCGGCTAAAGTGCTGGGGACACCGCAACGTGGTGTCACCGGGTGGGCCGTACCAGGACCATCCGAAGTAATTGTCTGTCTCATGGGGGACGGTGGATCATGGCTGGTCAGTTCAAGACGACCGCTGAGGAAATGAATGCCTTCGCCAACCGCATCGGTGAGGTGAACGCGCAGGTCCAGGGCGAGATTCAGCGGCTCAACGCGCTGGTCGACTCGATCAAGGCTGGCTGGCAGGGCCAGGCGGCCCAGGCCTACCAGCAGATGCAGACCCGGTTCAACGAGGACGCGACCGCGCTCAACAAGGTGCTCGACGAGATCAAGCAGGCGATCGAGGCGACCACCAAGCTCTACGCGCAGACGGAGCAGGAGCAGCAGTCCTCGATGTCCGGGCTCGGTCACTGAGTTCTCGGGTCCGCAGGACCTCGGCCGTAGTGCGGTCCGTGCACCGGGCCGTGCCGATTCCATCGACTAGGAGACACCATGGGTGACCACATTCTCGTCAATTTCTCGACGATCCAGAACGCGTCGTCGGAGGTCCGCCAGACCGCGCAGCGCATCCAGTCGCAGCTCGACGAGCTGAAGGCCGGCGTGCAGCGCATCGCGGCCAGCTGGGAGGGCTCGGCGCAGGAGGGCTACCAGGCCCGCCAGCAGGAGTGGGACGCCAAGGCCGCCGACCTGCAGCAGGTCCTGGGCCAGATCGCCACCTCGCTGGACAACGCCGCGCAGAGCTACCAGGCGACCGAGCAGAAGAACGTCGGCGTCTGGGGCTGAGGCCCGGCCGCCGTGCGACACGGCGACATGTGGGCGGGCGTCCGACCGGGCGCCCGCCCCTCGCGCGTACTGACGCGCACGGCATCGGGATCATGAGGGGAAGACAGGTGTCGTTGGGTACGTTCCGCAGGGCGGCCGCCGTGTCCGTGGTGCTGGGGGTGGTCGGCTCGCTCGTCGCGGGTCCGGCGTACGCGGCCACGCCGACGCCCGCGCCGTCGGGCTCGGACAGCGCGCCGCGCTGGTCTCCGATCGGCATAGCCGCGGCCGGCGAGTGCAAGTTTCCGTCCGAGAACGTCCAGGGCACCCCGTGGGCGCTCCAGCGGGTGCTGCTGAACGAGCTCTGGAAGGACGGTCGGACGGGCAGGTTCGCCAAGGACGGGCCCGGCGGCAAGAAGGGCGAGCCGGTCAAGGTCGCGGTGATCGACACCGGCGTGAACGACCGCAACCCGCAGCTCGCCGACAAGGTGGAGGACGGCACCTCGCTGCTGCCCCCCAAGCAGCAGGGCGAGAAGGACGACGGCAAGAACGACACCGTCGGCCACGGCACCAAGGTGGCCGGCATCATCGCCGCCAAGCCGATCACCGGGACGGGCTTCGTCGGCCTCGCGCCGGACGCCGCGATCCTCTCGATCAAGCAGAACGACGACCAGGGCAGCGGCTCCGTGCAGAGCCTGATCACCGCGATCAACCTGGCCGTGGCGAAGGGCGCCGACGTCATCAACATCTCGCAGGACGTCCGGGCGGAGGGCGACTCCAACGACTTCGCGCTGAAGGGCCAGCTGCAGACGGCCGTGGAGGACGCCGACCGCAAGGGCGTGGTGGTGGTCGCCTCGTCCGGCAACGACGGCCGTGAGGGCGACACCTTCCCTGCGGCGTTCTTGACGGTGCTGGCCGTGGGGGCCTCGGACCGCAACAACGAGCGCGCGCCGTTCTCCGAGTACGGCCAGTTCGTCGACATCGCCGCCCCGGGCGTCGACATGCTGTCGACGGTGCCGGCCGGCGGCCAGTGCGTCGACAACGGCACCAGCTTCTCCGCCCCGTATGTGGCCGGCGTGGCGGCCCTGCTGAAGGGTGCCTACCCCGACTGGACCCCGGCGCAGATCCGGGCCCGGATCGAGCAGACCGCCCAGCGCACCCAGCGCGGCGCGAACAAGTTCATCGGCTGGGGCGTCGTCGACCCGGTCAAGGCCGTGCAGAGCGGCGACGAGCAGGCCGCCGAGCCGCACGAGGACCCGAAGCTCGCCATCGACCGGGCGCCGGTCGTGGCCCAGCCGCTCGGCCTCGCCGAGACCCAGGCCGACCGGGACCGCCGCACCGGCACCTTCGTGCTCGGCGGAGGCGTGCTCGCGGTCGCCGCGCTGGCCGGCGGCTCGGTCGTGCTGCGCGACCGCCGGCGCCGCCACGAGGGCTGAGCGCCCCCGGACGGACGGAAGCGGCCCGGCCCCCTCAGCAGGGGGCCGGGCCGCTTCCGTCGTGCGCGGGGCCGGGTCAGACCTGCTCGTCCTCGGGCAGGGTGATCACCCAGCGGTCGGCCTGCCGGGGCCGCAGGTAGAACAGCCAGTAGAGGCTGGCGACCACGGTGATGCCGCCGGTCCACTTGAGGGCGGTGACGTCGAGCTGGGTCAGCAGGTAGACCAGGCCGACGGTCAGCAGGACCGGCAGGACGGGCCAGAGCGGCTGGCGCCAGGCCGGCGCGTGCTTGTGGTGGGCCCGGCGGGAGAACAGCGCGGCCACGGCCACCAGCAGGTACAGGGCGGTGACGGCGACACCGGTGATGTTGGTCAGCTGCTCCTGCGGGACGAAGCAGAGCACCGCGCCGGGGACGCCGACGGCCAGGGTGGAGACCCAGGGGGCGCTGAACCGGTTGAGGGTGCCGAAGGCGCGGTTGACCGGCTCGGGCCAGGCCTTGTCGCGGCCGGAGGCGAACAGCACCCGGGAGTTCTGGATGACCATGACGATGCCGGCGTTGATGATCGCCAGGGCGACGCAGAGGCTGATGAAGGTGCCGACCGCGGAGTTGCTCCAGCCGGTGACCAGGTCGGAGATGTTGCCGGCGCTCAGGGCGGCGAGGTCCGGGGCGCCCAGGGTGATCGCGACCACCGGGAGGATGATGATGACGACCGACAGGGCCAGCGTCCACAGCACGGTGCGGGCGACGTTGCGGCGCGGGTTCTCCAGCTCCTCGGAGAGGTAGATGGCGGTGGAGAAGCCCTGGGTGACGAAGAGCGCGGTGCCCATCGCGGCGACGATCGCGCCGAGGCCGACGGCGCCGGTGGCGCCGTCCGTGACGACCGAGCCGTGGAAGAGGCTGCCGGCGCCGCGCTCGGCGTGGCCGAAGCCGAGGAAGGCGACCACGCCGGCGGCGATGACCTCGAGGACGAGGAAGATGCCGGTGATCCAGGCGTTGGCGCGCAGGTCCAGCAGGCCGGCGACGGTGGCGGCGATCATCACGGCCGCGCCGGCCCAGCGGGCGTCCACGTGGACGATGGGGGCCAGGTAGTCGGCGGTGCCGATGGCGATGAGCGAGGGCACGATCATCACGACGATCAGCGACTGGATGAACACCAGCCAGCCCGCGAAGCGCCCGGCCAGGGTGCCGACCATGGCGTACTCGCCGCCGGCGCTGGGGACGAGGGTGCCGAGCTCGGAGTAGCAGAAGGCCACCGCGATGCAGATCAGCGCGCCGATGGCGATCGACATGGCGGTGAAGGTGCCGAGCGAGGAGAACAGCTCGGGCACGATGACGAACAGCGAGGACGCCGGTGTCACGCAGGAGAGCGTGAGCAGGGTGCCACCCACGACACCGATCGAACGGGTGAGCTTCTTGGGACCGCCGTCCGTCGGAGTCTCGGCTACGGCGAGTGGCGGGCGAAGCGTGTCGGTCATGGGGCATCCGATCGACGTGCGGGGGTTCTGGGGGTGGGAGCGCTATCGCCTCCGACGGGCGTTCGCTGACGTGGTGTTTCGGTCGCTCCCGAGACGCCATGGAACCGCTCCGTTTTGCCTTCGTCAACGCGCGATCGGCTTCGGAATCCGTTGCCGTCCGCCGTATAAACATGCGATCCGGTGGCTGCCTGTGGCAAAGCTCACCTTTGTCCGCTTCTGTCAACTCCGATGGATGAAGGTTGAATCAAAGATGAACTGTCGATGTTGATCTATTAATCAAAGGATATGGCGCTATTTATTCATGTGAATGAAGGTGGCCTCTCCGGGCTCCGGCGGCCGCCCCGGCGGGTGCGGGAACCGCAGCAGGGCGCGGCAAAAAAGTAGGTAACGTTCTGGCACCGTCCACGGCCTGGAATGCCGGAAGGGCCGGACTCCGAGGAGTCCGGCCCTTCCGGTCACACGACGTCACCGCTACAGGGTCGGCAGCCAGCCCGTCTGCAGGGTCTGGCCGGCGGCGATCCGCCGGGAGACGAACACACCGCGGCCCGGCGGCAGCGGCTGCGGCTTGACCGTGCCGAGCAGCGCGCCCTCGTTCTTGTCGCCCGAGAGCAGCACGCCCTGGCCGCCCAGCTCGCGCATGCGCTGCATGACCGGCTCGAACAGCGAGCGGCCGGCACCGCCGGCGCTGCGCGCGATGATCACGCGCAGGCCGATGTCGCGGGCGAACGGCAGGAACTCGGCCAGCGGCGCCATCGGGTTGCCCGAGGAGGTGGCGACCAGCTCGTAGTCGTCCACGATCACGAACATGTCCTTGCCGCTGTACCAGCTGCGGTTGCGCAGCTGCTCCGGCGTGACGTCCGGGCCGGGCAGGCGGCGCGAGCAGGCGCCGCGGAGCATCTCCACGGCCGCCGACATCGCGGGCGCCGCCGCCGCGTACTCCACCAGGTACTCCTGCGGCACCACGCCGAGCAGCGAACGGCGGAAGTCGCCGACCACGATGCCCGCCTGGTCCGGGGTGTACCGCTCGGTGATCTGCTTGACCAGCATCCGCAGCAGCGCCGACTTACCGGACTCGCTCTCGCCGAAGACGATGAACAGCGGGTCGGTCTCGAAGTTGACGAAGACCGGCGCGAGCTCGACCTCGTCCACACCGAAGGCCACACCCAGCTCGGGGTGCTCGAAGCCCTTGGGCAGCGCGTTGCCGTCCAGGACGGCCGGCAGCATGCGGACCTGCGGGGCGCGCGGGCCCGTCCAGGCGGCGTCGATCTGCGCCACCAGGTCGGCCACGCCGTCCGCCAGGTCCTCGGTCGTCGACGAGCCGTCCAGGCGCGGCAGGCCGGACAGGAAGTGCAGCTTCGCCGCGGTCAGACCGCGACCGGGCGAGCCCGCCGGAACGTTGACCGCGACCTTGCGGTCGATCTCCGACTCCATCGAGTCGCCGAGCCGCAGCTCGGTGCGGTTCTGCAGCAGGTCCTTGAGCGCCGGCCGCACCTCCGCGTAGCGGGCCGCGGTGACGACCACGTGCACGCCGTAGGTCAGACCGCGCTGCGCGATGTCGTTGATGACCGGTTCGAGGACCTCGTACTCCTGCTTGAAGGTCAGCCAGCCGTCGATGATCAGGAAGACGTCGCCGAACTGCTCGTCCGGCAGCTGGCCGGCCGCGCGGCGCGAGCGGTAGGTGGCGACGGTGTCGATGCCGGCCGTGCGGAACAGCTCCTCACGGCGGTTGAGCACCCCGTGCACCTCGCTGACCAGGCGGCGCACCTTCTCGACGTCCAGACGGCCGGCGACCCCGCCGACGTGCGGCAGGCCGGACAGCGCGCCGAACGCGCCACCGCCGAAGTCCAGCAGGTAGAACTGCACCTCGGCCGGGGTGTGCGTGACGGCGAAGCCGGACACCAGGGTGCGCACCATGTTGGACTTGCCGGACTGCGGACCGCCGACGATCAGGCCGTGGCCGGCCGCACCCGAGAAGTCCTGGTACAACACGTCGCGGCGCTGGTCGCGCGGCTTGTCGACGATGCCGACCGGCACCACGAGGCGGCCGAGCGCACCGTACTCCGGCGAGGTCAGGCCGCGCTCGGCGGTGACCTGCAGCGGCGGCACCAGGCCGTCGATGCTCGGCGCCTCCTCCAGCGGCGGCAGCCACACCTGGTGGGCCGGCGGGCCCTGGCTGATCATGCGCTGCACGAAGACGTCCAGCATGGTGTCGAGCAGCGAGTCGTCGATCTCCTCGACCTCCTCGACCACCTCCTCGACCACCGGCTCCACGACCGCCACCTCGGCGGCGGTGAACAGCACCGGCTGCGCGGTGATCACCTGGCCGCCGCTGGTCCGCTGCTGGCCCGGCGGCCGGTACGGGCCGGAGACGTACGCGGCCCGGAAGCGCTCCATCACGTCGGAGCCGAACTTCAGGTAGCCGACGCCGGGGATCGGCGGCAGGTGGTAGGCGTCCGGCACGCCGATCGCGGCCCGCGACTCGGCGGCCGAGAAGGTGCGCAGACCCAGCCGGTAGGAGAGGAAGGTGTCCAGACCGCGGAGCTTGCCCTCCTCCAGTCGCTGCGAGGCCAGCAGCATGTGCATGCCCAGCGAACGGCCGATGCGGCCGATCTGGATGAACAGGTCGATGAAGTCCGGCTTCGCGGTGAGCAGCTCGGAGAACTCGTCGATGATCATCAGCAGCGAGGGCAGCGGGTCCAGCGCCGCACCCGCCGCGCGGGCCCGCTCGTACTCGTTGATGTTGGCGTAGTTGCCCGCCGCGCGCAGCAGCTCCTGACGGCGGTTCATCTCGCCCTCGATCGCGTCGCGCATGCGGTCGATGAGGGTCGCCTCGCCCTCCAGGTTGGTGATCACGGCCGCGGTGTGCGGCATCTCCGCCATGCCGGCGAAGGTGGCACCACCCTTGAAGTCCGCGAGGACCAGGTTCAGCACCTCGGAGGAGTGGGTCACCGCCAGCGCCAGCACGATGGTGCGCAGCACCTCGGACTTGCCGGAACCGGTCGCGCCGACGCACATGCCGTGCGGGCCCATGCCCTGGAGCGAGGCCTCCTTGATGTCCAGCCAGACGTACTCGCCGTTCTGGCCGACGCCCAGCGGCACCTTGAGCTTCTCCGCCATCGGACGCGGCCGCCAGTGCCGGGCCGGGTCGAAGGAACCCGGGTCACCGGTGTTCATCATCTCGGTGAAGTCCATCGACACCAGCGACGGGTCGCCGTCGTCGCCGCCCGCGGACACCCGGAACGGCGCCAGCTGACGGGCCAGCGCCTCCGACTGCCACGCCGACAGGGTGTCCGGCCGGCCGGAGTACGAGGCGCCGGAGGCCGACTCCAGCAGCAGGCCGTCCTTGCCCACCGTGATGACCAGGTGGCCGCTCGGCTCGTCCAGGTCGCCGGGGACGACCTCGATCACGGTGACGCCCTCGACGCCCTCCGGACCGGCCAGGACCGAGTCGTGCGGCACCGCGGCGCCGTCCATGACCACGATCAGGTGCGGCTTGTCGGCGCTCGGCACGCTGTCCCGGGAGAAGCCCTTGCGGCCGTCCAGCTCCTTGGCGAGCAGCTCCTCCAGCTCACCGAGGCCGGTCGCGATCAGACGGCGCGAACCGGCGCCGTCGTTCTCCTTGCGGTGCTGGGTGTGCGGCAGCCACTTCGCCCACTCCCACTCGTCGACCGCGCCCGGCGCGGCCGCCACGGCGACCATCAGGTCGTCCGGCGAGTGCAGCGTCGTCAACTGGGCGACCATCGCCCGTACGTTGCCGTACACGGTGTCCGGGTCGCCGCAGACCGTGATGTGGTAGAAGGCGCGCAGCGAGACCGCCAGCGGCAGGTCCTGCAGCGTGCCGTGCGACTTGATGAAGGTGCCCATCGCCTCGGCGGCCAGCGGCTCCAGCTCGTCCAGCGGAGCGGTCTGCGGCGCCACGATCGGGCTCGACAGCTGCTGCGGCCCGGTACCGAGGCGCACCTGCGCGAAGTCCGGATCGGTGGGCCGGCGCTCCCACAGCCGCCGCCCCTCGGCGACGATCGACCACAGCTGGTCCGGCTCGGGGTGCGTGAACAGCAGCGCACCGCGCTGCCGCTCGGCCGTGCGGCGGACCTGCCGGCGCATCTGCTGCAGGTACTTGAGGTAGTCGCGGCGCTCGTCCGCGGTGCCGGCGTTGCCGCCGCGCCGCGCCTTGACGATCTGCGCGACCGCCATGCCCGCGGTCGACGCCACCATCAGGACACCCATGATCTTCATCGGGCCCTGGGCGCCGGGGGAGAAGAAGAACGCCGCCGAACCGCCCATGCCGAGCAGCGGCAGCAAGGACATCATCCAGTCCTCGCCGCCGGAACGCGGCAGCTCCGGAGGGGCGACCAGCTCCACCGGCTCGTCCGGCACCGGGGGCGGGTACGCCCGCGGCGGACGCTTCACCGTCACCACACTCATGCGACCGCCCCGCTCCGCCCGGCGGCCGCTGCGCGGAACCCGGACCCCTTGACGGTCCGTTCGCTTCGCTCGCTCACTGGCACCAACCCTCACGCACACCGATTACGTACGGGTGAGGGCGCCCCGTGCGATGACGCCGCCCCCGCTCCGCCGACCGCAGACGCACATCGGAGGGTTGCTGCACCAGCCGGGCCCCCGTACGCCTTGCGCAGGGGCCGATCCTACTGGGCGGCCGGGACGGTTCGACCACGGGGTCAGCCGAGGAGATTTCCGGTACGAATCGTCGAATCCCCTCCACAACAGCACACCGTTGCAGGGCAATTCGCCGCCCCCCGCGGCCTGCGGCGAATTCGGGCGGGGCCGGACCGCAGCCGCACCTCCGCGGGCGGTAGGGTAACGCCGCGCCAACTCCGCCCCGGCCCGTGTCAGTTCCGGACCGGTCCGCGGGAGGGCGCAATCGAACCAAGAGCTGACGAGCAGGCATATCCGACAAGGGGGAGCGCCGGTGAGCGAGCGGACAGTCAAGAGGTGCGCATGGCGCGAAGCGGCCTCCGGGCTCGCGGAGGTGGCCGCATGAGCGCCAGTGCAACGACCGGCTTCTGCCGGGTCACCGTCGTCGCGCCCGACAGCCGGATCGACGTCGCCCTGCCCGAGGACGTCCCGCTCGCCGACATCTACCCCGAGGTGCTGCGCCTCACCGGGCAGACCCAGGTCGACGGCACGCCCACCGGCTTCCACCTCGTCCGCCGGGACGGCACCGTGCTCGACAGCGGCCTGCCGCTGGCCGCGCAGCAGGTCCGCGACGGCGACCTGCTGAGCCTGCGCCCGTTCGCCGAGTCGCTGCCGCCCGCGGTCTACGACGACGTGGCCGACGCCGTCGCCAGCGCCGTCGAGGCCGACCGCCGATTCTGGAGCCCCGACCTGATGCGGGCCTTCGGCCTGATCGGCGCCACCGTGATGCTGGTGCTGCTCGGCTTCGCCCTCTGGTTCTCCGACCTGCGCCACGACATGCACGGCCTGGCCGGCATCCTCTCCGGCGTCACCGCGGTCGTCCTGGTCACCTTCGCCGGCGTCCGCGCCCGGGTCTACGACGACCACGCGGCTGGCCTCGCGCTCGGCCTCGGCGCCCTGCCGCACGCCCTGATCGCCGGCTCCGGCGCCGTCCCGGTCGCCAACGCCGGCGACGGCCCCGGCCGGCTGCAGTTCCTCGTCGGCTGCGTCGCCGTCCTCGTCGTCTCGGTGCTGCTCGTCGGCCTGCTGCCAGAGAAGGACTCGGTCTTCGTCGCCTCCTCCTTCCTCGCCGCCGCTGGCACCCTGGCGACCTTCGCCGCCGTGCTGCTCGACGGCACCCCGGCCACCCACATCGCCGCCGTCACCGGTGTCGCCGCGGTCGCCGCGGTCGGCTTCCTGCCGGCCCTCTCCGCCCGCTTCGCCCGCCTCCCCGTCGGCTTCAGCCCGCCCGGCCAGACCCGCACCCGCGGCAGCGCCTACGGCGAGGAGGGCAGCCGCACCGAGACCGTGCAGTACGAGCGGATCGCCCACCAGGCCCGCCGCGGCCACGAGGTCCTCGTCGGCCTGGTCGGCGGCTGCTCCGCCACCGTCATCGGCGCCTGCGCCGTGCTCGGCTTCAGCGACTCCGCCTTCGCCGAGCTGCTCGCCCTGGCCGTCGGCATCTCGACCATGCTGCGCGCCCGGCTGTTCCGCTACACCGCGCAGGTCTTCAGCCTCACCATCGCCGGCCTGATCGGGCTCGCCCTGCTGATCCTCGGCCTCTCGCTGCACACCCCGCTGTTCATCCTGGAGCAGCTGCAGGAGGGCGGCACCGGCAGCTCGCTCGACCTGCGCACCGTCTGGCTGTCGGCCTCGATCGCCGTGGGCGCCGCCCTGCTCACCGCGATCGCGCTGATCGTCCCCCGCCTCGGCGTCTCCCCCTTCTGGGGGCGCATCCTGGACATGGTGGACGGCCTGATGCTGATCTCGCTCGTCCCGCTCGCGCTGGCCGTGCTGAACATCTACGCCCTGGTCCGCGGCGCCACCAGCTGACGCCGCCGCACCCGACCCGGCGCCCGCCGGCACCCCGCGACAGGGGACGCCGGCGGGCGCTGGTACGCTTGGTCAGTCCGAGTTCTGTCAGATCCTGTGTCGTCTACCGGGATCGCTCGGCCACCCCGAAGGAGATGCCGTGGCCCTCGCCGCCGACGTCAAGAAGCAGATCATCGCCGAGTTCGGCCAGAAGGAGGGCGACACCGGCTCCCCCGAGGTCCAGGTGGCCATGCTCTCCCGCCGCATCTCGGACCTGACCGAGCACCTCAAGGCCCACAAGCACGACCACCACTCCCGTCGTGGTCTGCTGATCCTGGTCGGCCAGCGCCGCCGCCTGCTGCAGTACCTGGCCAAGAAGGACATCGAGCGTTTCCGTACCCTCGTCGACCGCCTCGGCATCCGCCGCGGCGCCGCGGGCGGCGCTCGCTGACACCGCTTCGTGGGGCGGCTCCCCTTCCCGGGGGGCCGCCCTTCGGCGCATCCGCGCGGCACGCCGCGCGGACCGCACCCCGGGCGGAAGAACCGCTGCCACACGCGTGGTAATGGCGCGCTCGGTAGGGTGTGAATTTGTAAGGTGAAGGGCATGCCCGGGTAAGTGCCCGACCGCGCGACGCGCGGACGGCACCGGGCAGGACCGACACCCTGCGCGGGCCGCAGGCCTCAAACGGAGGCCGCCCGCATCCGGGGAGCGTCCACACGCGACCGCCGACCAGGCAAGCCGAGAGGCGCCGGTCCTCGGTAGTGGCCGCCGGGAGTCGTCGACAGACGCCCGGGGGCTTCGATCGAAGACCGGCCCGCAGGGCCGGGCAGGCGGACGCTGGGGGGCGCTCCACCGGAGACGTACGAAAGAGGAGATCTTCCAGGTGGAAGAGAACGTGTTCTACGCCGAGGCCGTCATCGACAACGGCAGCTTCGGCACCCGTACCATCCGCTTCGAGACGGGCCGCCTGGCCCGCCAGGCCGCCGGCTCCGCCGTCGCCTACCTGGACGACGACACCATGGTGCTGTCGGCGACCAGCGCGTCCAAGCAGCCGAAGGAGCACTTCGACTTCTTCCCGCTGACCGTGGACGTCGAGGAGCGCATGTACGCCGCGGGCCGGATCCCCGGCTCGTTCTTCCGTCGTGAGGGCCGGCCCTCCGAGGACGCGATCCTCACCTGCCGCCTGATCGACCGCCCGCTGCGTCCGTCCTTCGTCAAGGGTCTGCGCAACGAGATCCAGGTCGTCGTCACCGTGATGGCGCTCAACCCGGACCACCTCTACGACGTGGTGGCCATCAACGCGGCCTCCGCCTCCACCCAGCTGGCCGGCCTGCCGTTCTCCGGCCCGATCGGCGGCGTCCGCGTCGCGCTGATCAAGGGCCAGTGGGTCGCCTTCCCGACCCACTCGGAGCTCGAGGACGCCGTCTTCGACATGGTCGTGGCCGGCCGCGCCCTGCCGGACGGCGACGTCGCGATCATGATGGTCGAGGCCGAGGCCACCGACAAGACCATCAAGCTGGTCGCCGACGGCGCCGAGGCCCCGACCGAGGAGGTCGTGGCCGCCGGTCTCGAGGCCGCCAAGCCGTTCATCAAGGTGCTCTGCGCCGCCCAGGCCCAGCTGGCCGCCCAGGCCGCCAAGCCGACCGGCGAGTTCCCGGTCTTCCTGGACTACCAGGACGACGTGCTCTCCGCCCTGACCTCCGCGGTCAAGGACGAGCTCGCCCAGGCGCTCACCATCGCCGGCAAGCAGGAGCGCAACAACGAGCTCGACCGCATCAAGGCGATCGCCGCGGACAAGCTCCTCCCGGACTTCGAGGGCCGCGAGAAGGAGATCAGCGCCGCCTACAACGCGCTGACCAAGAAGATCGTCCGCGAGCGCGTCATCAAGGACAAGGTCCGCATCGACGGCCGCGGCGTCACCGACATCCGCACCCTGGCCGCCGAGGTCGAGGCGATCCCGCGGGTCCACGGCTCCGCCCTGTTCGAGCGCGGCGAGACCCAGATCCTGGGCGTCACCACGCTGAACATGCTCCGCATGGAGCAGCAGCTCGACACGCTCTCCCCGGAGACGCGCCGCCGCTACATGCACAACTACAACTTCCCGCCGTACTCCGTCGGCGAGACCGGCCGCGTGGGCTCGCCCAAGCGCCGCGAGATCGGCCACGGCGCGCTGGCCGAGCGGGCGATCCTGCCCGTGCTGCCCTCCCGAGAGGAGTTCCCGTACGCCATCCGCCAGGTCTCCGAGGCGCTCGGCTCCAACGGCTCCACCTCGATGGGCTCGGTCTGCGCCTCCACCATGTCGCTGCTGAACGCCGGTGTGCCGCTGAAGGCCGCCGTCGCCGGCATCGCCATGGGCCTGATCTCCCAGGAGATCGACGGCGAGACCCACTACGTCACGCTGACCGACATCCTCGGCGCCGAGGACGCGTTCGGCGACATGGACTTCAAGGTCGCCGGCACCCGCAACTTCATCACCGCCCTCCAGCTCGACACCAAGCTGAACGGCATCCCGGCGTCGGTGCTCGCCGCCGCGCTGAAGCAGGCCAAGGACGCCCGCCTGCACATCCTCGACGTGATGAACGAGGCCATCGACACTCCGGACGAGATGTCGCAGTACGCCCCGCGCATCATCACGATCAAGATCCCGGTGGACAAGATCGGTGAGGTCATCGGCCCCAAGGGCAAGATGATCAACCAGATCCAGGAGGACACCGGCGCCGAGATCACGATCGAGGACGACGGCACCATCTACATCGGTGCCTCCGACGGCCCGGCCGCCGAGGCCGCCCGCACCACGATCAACCAGATCGCCAACCCGACCATGCCGGAGGTCGGCGAGCGCTACCTGGGCACCGTGGTGAAGACCACGACCTTCGGCGCGTTCGTCTCCCTCATGCCCGGCAAGGACGGTCTGCTGCACATCTCGCAGATCCGCAAGCTCGCCGGCGGCAAGCGCGTGGAGAACGTCGAGGACGTGCTCGCGGTCGGCACCAAGGTGCAGGTCGAGATCGCCGAGATCGACCCGCGCGGCAAGCTCTCCCTCGTCCCCGTGATCGAGGGCGAGGAGGGCGGCGAGGCCGCCTCCGAGTGACGCACCGAGTGACGAGGTAGTCCTCCCGCGGCCCGCACGCCCTCGCGGCGTGCGGGCCGCACCCTGTTCTTCCCCGATCGAGAGGTACACCCTGGTGGCTCAGGCCTCCGCGGCACACCAGCGCCCCGGCACCACCAAGACCCTGCTGAAGGGCCTCGACGGCGCCGGCACCGTCCGCCGCACCGTCCTGCCCGGCGGCCTGCGGGTCGTCACCGAGACCCTGCCGACCGTCCGCTCCGCGACCTTCGGCATCTGGGTCGGCGTCGGCTCCCGCGACGAGACGCCCGTCCTCAACGGCGCCACCCACTACCTGGAGCACCTGCTCTTCAAGGGCACCGCCCGGCGCAGCGCCCTCGAGATCTCCGCGGCCCTGGACGCCGTCGGCGGCGAGATGAACGCCTTCACCGCCAAGGAGAACACCTGTTACTACGCGCGGGTGCTCGACACCGACCTGCCGCTCGCCATCGACGTGGTCTGCGACATGCTCACCGGCTCGCTGATCCGCCCCGAGGACGTCGACGCCGAGCGCGGCGTCATCCTCGAGGAGATGGCCATGGCCGAGGACGACCCGGGCGACGTCGTCCACGACCTCTTCGCCAAGGTGATCTACGGCGACGGCCCGCTCGGCCGACCGATCCTCGGCAGCGAGGAGACCGTCACCAACCTCACCCGCGACCAGATCGCCGGCTTCTACAAGCGCCGCTACAAGCCCGAGCACCTGGTCGTGGCCGCCGCCGGCAACCTCGACCACCGCAAGGTCGTCAAGCTCGTCGAGGAGGCCTTCGCGCCCGTCCTCGCCCGCTCCACCGGCCACCCCGCCGACGTCCGCCGCGGCGTCAAGGCGCTGCGCACCGCAGGCCGCACCGAGGTCCTCAACCGGCCCACCGAGCAGGCCCACCTCGTCCTCGGCGTGCCGGGCGTGCCCCGCCACGACGAGCGGCGCTGGGCGATGGGCGTCCTCAACGCCGCCCTCGGCGGCGGCATGAGCTCCCGGCTCTTCCAGGAGGTCCGGGAGAAGCGCGGCCTCGCCTACTCCGTCTACTCCTACTCCTCCTCCTACGCCGACAGCGGCATCTTCGGCATCTACGCCGGCTGCCAGCCCAAGCGGGTCGAGGAGGTGCTGTCGATCTGCCGCCAGGAGCTCGCCAAGGTCGTCGCCGACGGCATCACCGAGGAGGAGCTCCAGCGCGCCATCGGCCAGATCTCCGGCTCCACCGTGCTCGGCATGGAGGACACCGGCTCGCTGATGAACCGCATCGGCAAGGCCGAGCTCTGCTACGGCACCCATCTGTCGGTGGACGACATGCTGGCGAAGATAGCGGCGGTGACCCTGGACGACGTCCGGGCGGTCGCCCGTGATGTGCTGGGGGCCCACCGCCCGTCGCTCGCCCTGATCGGTCCGATCAACGCCAAGCGGGCCGCGGCCGTGGCCGACGTGCTCGCCCAGGAGGAAACCGCATGACACTGCGCGTCGCCGTGATCGGCGCCAACGGACGGATCGGCTCCGAGGCCGTCAAGGCCGTCGAGGCCGCCCCCGACATGGAGCTGGTCGCGGCCCTCGGCCGCGGCTCCGACCTCACCGAGCTGACCGACGCCGGAGTCCAGGTCGCCGTCGAGCTCACCCACCCCGACGCCGTCATGGGCAACCTCGACTACGCCCTGCACCACGGCATCCACGTGGTCACCGGCACCACCGGCTGGACGGACGAGCGCCTCGCCACCGTCGGCGGCTGGCTCGCCGGGAGCCCCGCCACCGGCCTGCTCATCGCCCCGAACTTCTCCATCGGCGCCGTTCTCGGCATGCAGTTCGCCCAGAAGGCCGCCAAGTACTTCGAGTCCGTCGAGATCGTCGAGCTCCACCACGACCGCAAGGCCGACGCCCCCAGCGGCACCGCCACCCGCACCGCGCAGCTCATCGCCGCCGCCCGCAAGGACGCCGGCCGAGCCCCCCAGCAGGACCCGACGACCCACGAGCTGCCCGGCGCCCGCGGCGCCGACGTGGACGGCGTCCCCGTGCACGCGGTGCGGCTGCGCGGCCTGCTCGCCCACCAGGAGATCCTGTTCGGCGACACCGGCGAGACCCTCACCATCCGCCACGACTCGCTGCACCACAGCTGCTTCATGCCGGGCATCCTGCTCGGCGTCCGCAAGGTCGTGGACACCCCCGGACTCACCCTCGGCCTCGAACACTTCCTGGACCTGTGAGCCCCGCATGACCTCCCGCACCGGTTTCTTCCTGCTCGCCGCCGCCCTGGTCCTGGTCTCCCTGCTCTGCGTGGGGGAGGGCGTCCAACTGGTCGCCACCGGAAAGCCGCTCGGCATCGGCCTCGGCGTCTGCGCCTTCGTCATCCCCCCGATCGGCATCTGGTTCCTGCGCCAGACCGTCCGCTTCGGACGGGCCAGCGAGCAGCTCGCCCGCGAGCTGGAGGCCGAGGGCGGCCTGCCCGTCGACGAACTCCGCCGCACCTCCGGCGGCCGGATCGACCGGGCCTCCGCCGACGAGGTCTTCGCCCGCCGCAAGACCGAGGCGGAGGCCTCCCCGCACGA
The DNA here is from genome assembly GCF_040683455.1 of Kitasatospora sp. NPDC093679. Classification (NCBI taxonomy): domain Bacteria; kingdom Bacillati; phylum Actinomycetota; class Actinomycetes; order Kitasatosporales; family Streptomycetaceae; genus Kitasatospora; species Kitasatospora sp. NPDC093679. The sequence continues at coordinate 4,554 of NZ_JBFBDW010000053.1, read as the reverse complement.
CTGGCGGGCCTTCTTCCGCCTCGCCGTGGCCTACGCCGACGCCGGCGACACCCCGCGTGCCCGCAAGGCCATGCAGCACGCCATCAAGCTGCACAGCACCACCACCGAAACGAGGAGCACCGCGTGAGCGACGACCTGGCCCCGACCTTCCGCAGCGACGTCACGGTGGAACTCGTCCGCAGCGCCGCCACCGACACCGACGTCCTGTGGGCCGCCCGCGTGTCCACCAAGGGCGAGCAGTCCCTGGAGACGATCGGCGAGGACCCGGAGAAGTCCAAGGGCCTGATCAACTTCCTGATGCGGGACCGCCACGGCACCCCCTTCGAGCACAACTCGATGACCTTCTTCATCAGCGCGCCGATCTTCGTCTTCCGCGAGTTCCACCGGCACCGCAGCGGCTGGTCCTACAACGAGGAGTCCGGCCGCTACCGCGAGCTGCAGCCCGTCTTCTACGTCCCCGGCCCGGAGCGCCGCCTCGTCCAGCAGGGCAAGCCGGGCCGGTACGAGTTCGTCGAGGGCACCGCCGAGCAGCACAAGGTCACCACCGAGGCGATGGAGGAGTCCTACCGCTCCTCCTACCGCGCCTACCAGGAGATGCTCGCCGCCGGCGTCGCCCGCGAGGTCGCCCGCGCCGTCCTCCCGGTCGGCCTGTTCTCCTCCATGTACGCCACCTGCAACGCCCGGTCGCTCATGCACTTCCTCTCGCTGCGCACCAAGAACGAGCACGCCACCGTGCCGTCCTTCCCGCAGCGGGAGATCGAGATGGTCGCCGAGCAGATGGAGGAGCTCTGGGGGCAGCTGATGCCGCTCACCCGTGCGGCCTTCGACGCGCACGGCCGAGTCGCCCCCTGACCTGCGAAGACGGGCATCCGGGCGGACCGCCCGGCATGTCCGGATTGCAGCGGTTCCGCCCGCTCCCTACGCTCGGAGCACGGATTCCGGTGCTGCCCGAACCCCCGAGCGGGCAGCACCGGAATCCCATGCTCCGACCCCGACGGCCCGCCGTCGACCTCGCACGATCCTGTCCGAACCGTGGACCGGCGTGACCGCCCCCCAGTGGCCTACGAGTAGTTTTGGACGCATGGCTCCGACCTCCACCCCCCAGACGCCCTTCGGCCGGGTCCTGACCGCAATGGTCACCCCCTTCACCGCCGACGGCGGGCTCGACCTCGACGGCGCCCAGCGCCTCGCCGCCCACCTCGTGGACGCCGGCAACGACGGCCTCGTCCTCAACGGCACCACCGGCGAGTCGCCGACCACCAGCGACGCCGAGAAGGCCCAGCTCGTCCGGGCGGTGGTGGAGGCCGTCGGGGACCGCGCGCACATCGTCGCCGGCGTCGGCACCAACGACACCCACCACAGCGTCGAGCTGGCCCGCCAGGCCGAGGCGGCCGGCGCCCACGGCCTGCTCGCCGTCACGCCGTACTACAGCAAGCCCCCGCAGGAGGGCCTGTACCGGCACACCACGGCCATCGCGGACGCCACCGAGCTGCCCGTCATGCTCTACGACATCCCCGGCCGCAGCGCCGTCGCACTGAGCCACGAGACGCTCGTCCGGCTCGGCGAGCACCCCCGCATCGTCGCCAACAAGGACGCCAAGGGCGACGTCGGCGCCGCCTCCTGGGCGATCGCCCGCTCCGACCTCGCCTGGTACTCCGGCGACGACGTCCTGACCCTGCCGCTGCTCTCGGTCGGCGCCGTCGGCGTGGTCAGCGTCGTCAGCCACGTGGTCACGCCCGAGCTCAAGGCCATGATCGAGGCCTTCACCGCGGGCGACACCGCCAAGGCCACCGCCGTCCACCAGTCCCTGCTGCCGGTCTTCACCGGCATCTTCCGCACCCAGGGCGTCATCCTCAGCAAGGCCGCGCTCACCCTGCAGGGACACCCTGCGGGCCCGCTGCGCCTCCCGCTGGTCTCCGCCACCGCGGAGGAGATTGCGCAACTGAAGCAGGATCTGGCCGCCGGCGGGGTACACCTCTAGCAGACACAGACGTGCGCGCCCCGGCTCGCCGGGCCCCCGAGGGCCTGCCGCTGGACCGGACCGAAGGCGCGGAGGCACCTGGTACGTAGGAAGCCAACGATGGACGCACGCCCCGTGGCGCCGGACGATCCCGGGCATGTGGCGTGCGTCGTGAGGAGAGTCTTTTGAGCCACCCGCACCCCGAACTCGGCGCCCCTCCCGCACTCAAGGAGGGCGCCCTCCGCATCACCCCGCTCGGCGGCCTCGGCGAGATCGGCCGCAACATGACGGTCATGGAGTTCGGCGACCGCATCCTGATCGTCGACTGCGGCGTCCTCTTCCCCGAGGACGAGCAGCCCGGCGTCGACCTGATCCTCCCGGACTTCACCTACATCCGGGACCGCCTGGACAAGGTCGACGGCATCGTCCTGACCCACGGGCACGAGGACCACATCGGCGCCGTCCCGTACCTGCTCCGGGAGAACCCGGACATCCCGCTGATCGGCTCGAAGCTCACCCTCGCGCTCATCGAGGCCAAGCTCGCCGAGCACCGGATCCGCCCGTACGTCCTGGAGGTCAAGGAGGGCGAGCGCGAGCGCATCGGCCCCTTCGACTGCGAGTTCATCGCGGTCAACCACTCCATCCCGGACGCCCTCGCGGTCGCCGTCCGCACCCCGGCCGGCACGGTCGTCGCCACCGGCGACTTCAAGATGGACCAGCTGCCGCTCGACGGCCGCCTCACCGACCTCCCGGCCTTCGCCAAGCTGGCCGAGGAGGGCATGGACCTGCTGCTGGTGGACTCCACCAACGCCGAGGTCCCCGGCTTCATCCCGCACGAGCGGGACATCTCCGCCGCGCTGCGCAACGTCTTCGCGAGCGCCCAGCGCCGGATCATCGTCGCGTCCTTCGCCAGCCACGTGCACCGCATCCAGCAGGTGCTGGACGCCGCCCACGCGCACGGCCGCAAGGTCGCGTTCGTCGGCCGCTCGATGGTCCGCAACATGGGCATCGCCCGTGACCTCGGCTACCTCAAGGTCCCCGGCAACCTGATCGTCGACGTGAAGACGCTGGACGACCTGCCGGACGACAAGGTCGTGCTGGTCTGCACCGGCTCGCAGGGCGAGCCGATGGCCGCGCTCTCGCGGATGGCCAACCGGGACCACCAGATCCGCATCGTCGAGGGCGACACCGTGGTGCTCGCCTCCTCGCTGATCCCCGGCAACGAGACCGCGATCTACCGCGTGATCAACGGCCTGACCCGCTGGGGTGCCAACGTCGTGCACAAGGGCAACGCCAAGGTGCACGTCTCCGGCCACGCCTCGGCCGGCGAGCTGCTGTACTTCTTCAACATCTGCCGACCGCGCAACCTCATGCCGGTCCACGGCGAGTGGCGCCACCTGCGGGCCGCTGCCGACCTCGGCATCCTGACCGGCGTGCCCAAGGACCGGGTCGTCATCGCCGAGGACGGCGTCTGCGTCGACCTGGAGAACGGCGTCGCCCGGATCGTCGGCAAGGTCCAGGCCGGCTACGTGTACGTCGACGGCTCCTCGGTCGGCGACATCACCGAGGCCTCGCTGAAGGACCGCCGGATCCTCGGCGAGGAGGGCTTCATCTCCGTCTTCGTCGTGGTCGACTCCACCAACGGCAAGATCGTCAGCGGCCCGACCATCCAGGCCCGCGGCTCCGGCATCGACGACGGCGCCTTCGTCCCGGTCGTCGCGAAGCTGGAGGAGGCCCTCACCCGCTCCGCGGGCGACGGCGTGCTGGAGGTCCGCCAGGTGCAGCAGTTGGTGCGCCGGACCATCGGCAAGTGGGTGGCGGACAACTACCGCCGCCGGCCGATGATCCTCCCGGTCGTGGTCGAGGTCTGAGACCCGCCGGGCCAGGTTTGACGTGGGGCGACCCGGGGCGTAATGTTCTCCGGGTTGCCCCACTGCCGGACGGCACCACTCGAATTCAGTTCGAGGCGGTAAATCCGGTGAAAGAACTCTGATAGAGTTCGGGAGCGCCGAAAGGCAAAAGCGAATCCGATGAAACGGACTCCGGAAAACGGAGCGGAAAACATCTGATAAGCTGGAAACACGAAAGAGCGAAACGCCCGGAGGGTCCGCTGGAAGGCGGTCCGAAGGAAGTGTCCGTTCCTTGAGAACTCAACAGCGTGCCAAAAGTCAACGCCAGATATGTTGACATCCCCGGCCGGTCGGGAAATCGATCGGTTGGAGATTCCTTTTGAAATAACACAGCGAGGACGCAGTGCGCGGGGCCACCCTATTCCGGTGGTTGCCGTGCCGCTCACCGCGAGTGTGCACCGGATATCCGGTTGTCATTCACGGAGAGTTTGATCCTGGCTCAGGACGAACGCTGGCGGCGTGCTTAACACATGCAAGTCGAACGGTGAAGCCCTTCGGGGTGGATCAGTGGCGAACGGGTGAGTAACACGTGGGCAATCTGCCCTGCACTCTGGGACAAGCCCTGGAAACGGGGTCTAATACCGGATACGACCCGCCCCGGCATGGGGGTGGGTGGAAAGCTCCGGCGGTGCAGGATGAGCCCGCGGCCTATCAGCTTGTTGGTGGGGTAATGGCCTACCAAGG
>NZ_JBFBDW010000052.1:0-60313 GCF_040683455.1 Kitasatospora sp. NPDC093679 | reverse complement strand
CTGCACCGTCGACTGGACGACCAACGACTGGGGCTCCGGCTTCACCGCCAACGTGAAGATCAGCAACAAGGGCACCGATGCGATCAACGGCTGGACGCTGACGTACGCCTACACCGGCAACCAGACGCTCTCCGGCACCGGCTGGAACGGCACCTGGTCGCAGTCCGGCAAGAACGTCACCGTCACCAACCCGGCCTGGGCGGCCGGGATCGGCGCCGGACAGTCGGTGACCGCGGGCGCCAACTTCTCCTACAGCGGCAGCAATGCGGCGCCGACCTCGTTCGCGGTCAACGGCACCGCCTGCACCGGTGCGCACGCCGCCCCCACGGTCGCGCTCACCAGCCCCTCGGCGGGCGCGAACTACGCCGCCGGCGCGGCGATCCCGCTGGCCGCCAGCGCCGCCGCGGCGGACGGCGCGTCCATCAGCAAGGTCGAGTTCTACGACAACACCACGCTGATCGGCACCGCCACCACCGCGCCGTACACCTTCAGCTGGACGGGTGCCTCCTCCGGCAGCCACTCCGTCTACGCCAAGGCGTACGACAGCCTCGGTGCGACCGGCGAGTCGACCCCGGCCGGCATCACCGTCGCCGCCGGCCCGTCGATCACCGCGGTGCCCACCACCCTGTCGGTGACCCAGGGCAAGACCGGCACCTTCGCCCTGAAGCTGTCCTCGCAGCCCAGCGGGAACGTCACCGTCACCACCACCCGCACCTCGGGCAACACCGGGCTCTCCGTCAGCGCCGGTGCCGCGCTCACCTTCACCCCGTCGAACTGGTCCACCGCGCAGACCGTCACCCTGGCGGCCGACGCGGGCTCCACCGGCTCGGCGAGCTTCACCTCCACCGCCACCGGCTACACCAGCTCGGTGGTCACGGTGACCGAACTCGCAGCCGGGACGGGCGTCTACGACGACCGCTTCCTGCAGCTCTACAACAAGATCAAGGCGCCGGCGAACGGCTACTTCTCGCCCGAGGGCATCCCCTACCACTCGGTGGAGACCCTGCTGGTCGAGGCGCCGGACCAGGGCCACGAGACCACCTCCGAGGCCTACAGCTACCTGCTGTGGCTGGAGGCGCAGTACGGCCGGGTGACGAAGGACTGGTCGAAGTTCAACGCGGCGTGGACGCTCATGGAGACGTACATGATCCCCACGCACGCCGACCAGTCCACGAACAGCTTCTACAACGCGAGCAAGCCGGCGACCTACGCCCCCGAGCACCCGCTGCCCAGCGACTACCCGTCGCAGATGGACGGTTCGGTGACCCCGGGCAACGACCCGATCGCCGCGGAGCTGAAGTCCGCCTACGGCACCGACGACATCTACGGCATGCACTGGCTGCAGGACGTGGACAACGTGTACGGCTACGGCAACTCGCCCGGCAAGTGCGAGGCCGGCCCGACCGACACCGGACCGTCCTACATCAACACCTACCAGCGCGGCCCGCAGGAGTCGGTCTGGGAGACGATCCCGCAGCCCACCTGCGACAAGTTCGCCTACGGCGGCAAGAACGGCTACCTGGACCTGTTCGTCAAGGACGCGTCCTACGCCAAGCAGTGGAAGTTCACCGACGCGCCGGACGCCGACGCCCGCGCCATCCAGGCCGCCTACTGGGCGGACACCTGGGCCAAGGCCCAGGGCAACGGCTCGCAGGTCGCGACCGCCGTGGCCAAGGCCGGCAAGATGGGCGACTACCTGCGCTACTCGTTCTTCGACAAGTACTTCAAGAAGATCGGGAACTGCGTCGGCCCGACCGTCTGCGCGGCCGGCTCCGGCAAGAGCAGCGAGCACTACCTGCTGTCCTGGTACTACGCCTGGGGCGGCGCCAACGACAGCAGCGCCGGCTGGGCCTGGCGCATCGGCGACAGCGCCGCGCACGGCGGCTACCAGAACCCGATGGCCGCCTACGCCCTGGTGAACAACACCGCCATGGCGCCCAAGTCGGCCACCGGCAAGACCGACTGGACGACCAGCCTGGGCCGCCAGGTCGAGTTCCTGCAGTGGCTGCAGTCCAGCGAGGGCGCCATCGCGGGCGGTGCCACCAACAGCTGGGACGGCGCCTACGCCGCCCCGCCGGCCGGCACCCCGACCTTCTACGGGATGTACTACGACGAGGCGCCGGTCTACCACGACCCGCCGTCCAACCAGTGGTTCGGCTTCCAGGCCTGGGGCGTGGAGCGGCTCGCCGAGTACTACTACGCGAGCGGCGACACCAAGGCCAAGGCCGTGCTCGACAAGTGGGTCACCTGGGCGCTGGCGAACACCACGTTCAACAGCGACGGCAGCTTCAAGATCCCGTCCACGCTGGCCTGGAGCGGCAAGCCGGACACCTGGAACGCGAGCGCGCCGGGCAGCAACGCCTCGCTGCACGTGACCGTCGTCGACCGGACCAGTGACGTCGGCGTCGCGGGCTCGTACGCCAAGCTGCTCTCCTACTACGCGGCGAAGTCCGGCAACGCCGCGGCGAAGACCGCCGCGCAGAAGCTGCTGGACGGCATGTGGGCCAACAACCAGGACGCGCTGGGCGTCTCCGTCCCGGAGACCCGCACGGACTACAGCCGGTTCAAGGACTCGGTCTCCGTCCCGTCCGGCTGGACGGGCACCATGCCCGACGGCGACCCGATCGACTCGACGTCCACCTTCCTCTCCATCCGCTCCTTCTACAAGAACGACCCGGCCTTCGCCAAGGTCCAGTCCTACCTGGACGGCGGCGCCGCGCCGACCTTCACGTACCACCGTTTCTGGGCGCAGGCGGACATCGCGACCGCCCTCGCGACCTACGGGGAGCTCTTCAACTCCTGACGGCAACACCGGGTTTCACCCCATCGCGACCTGACGGACGAACAGGACAGGTGCCCGGCCCGGCTGACAGCGGGCCGGGCACCGCTGTTGTGCGCATTTCGTGTCCGTGGTCTTGCGGATCACCACGCGCGTTCAATAGCGTCCGGTCCACCTCACGTGCCACCGCCACCAGCGGGGCACACTTCGAGACTCCGGAGGGTCAACCCCTATGAGTGTTCCTCGGATACGCCGGACCAGGACGGCGGCGCTGGGCCTCGCCCTCGCCACGGCGGGAGCCATCGCGCTGCCGTCGGGAACCGCCGCCGCGGCCGGCGCCGCGGACGCGCCCGGCCCACTGCTCAGCTACGTGGTGAACACTAAGGCCAACCACGGCCAGGTGAAGAAGGCCGAGCGGGAGATCGCCGCCCTGGGCGGCACCGTGGTCGTCTCCTACGAGCAGATCGGCGTGGTCGTCGCCCGCTCCACCGACAAGGACTTCGCGGCCAAGCTGCGTTCCTCGAAGACCGTCGACTCGGTCGGTGCCAGCCGCACCGCCGGGATCGTCCAGAGCAACGACGTCGAGGTGGCCGAACCGGCCGCCGTCCCCACCGCCGCGCCCGCCGACGGCTCCGAGCCGCTCTGGGCCAACCAGTGGGACATGCGGAAGATCGGGGTCGACAAGGCCCACGAGAAGACCCTCGGCAGCCGCCGGGTGGTCGTCGGCGTCCTGGACTCCGGCATCGACGCCACGCACGAGGACCTCGCGCCCAACGTCGACGCCTCGCTCTCCGCCTCCTGCATCAACGGCGGCAAGGCCGACACCTCCTGGCAGTCCTGGCAGCCCACCTCCAGCGACCACGGCACCCACGTGGCCGGCACCATCGCCGCCGCCAAGAACGGCAAGGGCATCGAGGGCATCGCGCCGAACGTCCGCCTCGCCGCGGTCAAGGTCGTCGACGACGGCGGGTTCATCTACCCCGAGTACGCCATCTGCGGCTTCATGTGGGCCGGTGAGCACCACTTCCAGGTGACCAACAACAGCTACTACATCGACCCGTGGCTGTTCAACTGCAAGACCGACCCCGACCAGGCCGCGATCGTCACCGCCGTCAAGCGGGCCGTCGCCTTCTCGCAGCGCAACGGCGTGCTCAGCGTCGCCGCCGCCGGCAACGAGAACATCGACCTCGCCCACAAGACCACCGACACCACCAGCCCCGACGACACCACCCCCGCCCCCCGGCCGATCGACGACAACTGCGTCTCGCTGCCGACCGAACTGCCCGGCATCGTGGTGACCACCTCCGTCGGTGACAAGGGCGACAAGTCCTTCTACTCCAGCTACGGCCTCGGCAAGGCCACCGTCGCGGCCCCCGGCGGCGACTCCCGCTACCAGCTGCCGGACACCCCCGACAAGAACGGCCGGGTCCTCTCCACCGTCCGCGGCAACAAGTACGCCTACATGCAGGGCACCTCGATGGCCTCCCCGCACGCCGCGGGCGTGGCCGCGCTGCTCGCCTCCACCCACCCGTGGGCCGGCCCGGACGAGCTCCGCGCCATGCTGCAGCACCAGGCCGACGACCACTCCTGCCCGGCGACCTTCGACCCCAGCGGCGACGGCGCCTGGAAGGCGGTCTGCGAGACCTCCGGCCACGGCAACGGCTTCTACGGCGCAGGCATTGTCAACGCCGACAAGGCCGCCGACTGGTGGCGCCTGTGACGTCGGCGACGTCCCGGGCTTCGGCCGGCTGAACGACGGACGAACTCCCCTGCCCCGCCCGAGTATCCGTACTCAGGCGGGGCAGGGCCGTTTCCGGCGACCCTCGGTACGGGGGCCGGAGGAGCGGGGGAGTGGTCGGGACGGACGGGACGGACGGGACGGACGGACGGCGCAGGACCGGCGCGGTGCTGGTGCTCGCGGGCAGCCTGGTGGTCGCGGTACCGGGGCTGGTGCTGCTGGCGATCGGCGTCTGCTTCGGCGTGGGCGGGACGGCCTCGGCCGGAGCGGGAGACTGGCTGCTGGCCGGCCTCCTCGTGCTCGGCGGCCCGCTGGCCGGCCTGGCCGCGGCGGCGCTGCTGCTCTCGACCCCCTGGGTACGCCGACTGGATTCCCCGGAGCGGGCGGCACTGGTGGCGTTCTGCCTCTTCTGCGGCACCCTCGCCGAGGGGCTGCTGCTGGCGGCCGGCGCGGAGCCCGTTCCGCCCCTGCATGAGGGGTGAGCCACCAGGGGCGCGTGGGGAGCCGCTCCCGGGGGCTGCACGGCCCCCGGTGGTCTAGTGCCGCGTCAGGCGACCTTCGCCCCGTCTCGACGCCCGGCACGCACTCTCGCCGCACCGGACGGAAGTCCGAGTACGTCCAGTACGAGGACTTCCGGTCGGCACGCCGACAGCACGCACCGGACGCCGCTCCTTGACGGGCGAAGGTCGCCTGACGCGGCACTAGCCGATGTGGCGGGTCCAGTCGGATTCGACCTGGGCGAGACCGTGGCGGTTGGGGACCTGCTTGAGCCAGGCGGGGCGGGCGGCCATGGTGGCCGCGGCGCGGCGCTCCTCGGCGGCCCGCAGCTCCTCGGGCGAGGCGAACTCGGTCGGCAGCCAGGCGGCGGACCCCGCGGCCCGTTCGGCGAGGTGCGCCACGTACGCGTCGCGGACGGCCTGCGGCGAGTCGAAGCCGGGTTCGTCGGCCAGCCAGGGTTCCGGCACCAGTTCGACGACCTCGCGCAGCAGCTCCTCGGTGACCAGCGGTGCGAACTCCTCGTCGGCCGCGGCCACCGCAGGCCGGAACGCCCCCAGGGCGTGCGCGTTCATCGGGTACGGCTTGAGCACCGAGGCGGCCGCGCCGGACCACCGGTGATGGAAGATCAGCCCGGCGCCGTTGTCGATCAGCCAGAGCCGCCGGTGCCAGACCATCAGGTTGGGGTTGTGGACGGTGCGGTCGACGTTGCCGGTGAGGGCGTCCAGCCAGACGATCCGGCCGGCCTCCAGCGGGTCGACGGGCAGGGCACCGGGGGTGAAGTCACGGGCGCCGGGCAGCAGGTCCATGCCGAGGTTGAGTCCGGCGCTGGACCGCAGGATGTCCTGGATCTCGGTGTCCGGTTCGTGGGCGGCGACGGCGGGGTCGAAGTCGACCAGGACGAGCGGCGGCACCCGCAGCCCCAGCCGGCGGGCCAGCTCGCCCACGATCACCTCGGCGACGAGGGCCTTGGCACCCTGGGCCGCGCCGGTGAACTTGACCACGTAGGTGCCCAGGTCGTCCGTCTCGACCACGCCGGGCACCGACCCGCCGGCACGCAGCGGATCGAGGTAGCGGAGGGCGGTCACCTGATCGAGCACACCGGCAAGCCTAACCCGCGCCCCGGGGTGAGTCGCGGGTGCGGCGGGGCCGGTGTGGTTGGCTTGGGCGCGTTCGGCCGGCGCCCCCCGAGCGGCGGCGGCGAAGTCCAGTGAAGGAGAGCCCCCATGGGCAAGGTCCAGGCCATCACCGAGCGGGTCTACCAGGCGTCCCCGCAGCGGGTGTACGAGGCGCTCGCCGACTACGCCACCGTCCGGCCGCGGCTGCTGCCCGAGCAGTACAGCGAGTACGAGGTCCGTGCGGGCGGCACGGGCGCGGGCACCCAGGTGCACTGGCGGCTGCAGGCCACCGAGAAGCGGGTCCGGGACTGCCTGTTCTCGGTGACCGAGCCGCGGCCGCAGACCCTGGTGGAGACGGACGCCAACTCCAGCATGGTGATCACCTGGACGGTCACCCCGGCGGGGGAGGGCGCCAGGGTCGTGGTCGACGCCTCCTGGCAGGGTGCGACCGGCATCGGCGGCTTCTTCGAGCGCACCTTCGCGCCCAAGGGCCTCAACCGGATCCACGGCGCGGTCCTCGACCGGCTCTCCACCGAGGTCGAGTAGCAGGCGGGCGGCCGTCGAGCAGCCGGTCGCCGGCTGGTCGATCGACCGTACGACACTGCGCACACCCGTACGGACGGCCCGCGCCGTACGGGTGGTGCCCCGTCCCCGGGACGGGTGATCCCCGGCCCGCCGGAGGCCGCCCCAACCTAGGCTCGCGGCCGTGTATCTGACGATCCTTCATGCCGCGCAGCCGGTCGACGGCGGGGTGGCCCGGGTGGTGGTGGACCTCGTCCGCGGGCAGCGCGCGGCGGGCCACCGGGTACTGCTGGCCTGTCCGCCCGACGGGCTGCTCGGCGCCGAGGCGGCCGCCGCCGGTGCGGAACTGCTGGACTGGCCGGCCGGCCGGGCACCGGGCCCCGCCACCGCGGGGGAGGTGCGGCGGCTGCGCCGGATCGTGCGTGCCGCCGAACCGGACGTGCTCCACCTGCACAGCGCCAAGGCCGGGCTGGCCGGCCGGCTGGCGGTGCGCGGGTCCGTCCCCACCGTCTTCCAGCCGCACGCCTGGTCCTTCGCGGCCGTCGAGGGCGCGGTGGCCCGGGCCACCCTGCGCTGGGAGCGGTACGCCGCCCGCTGGGCGCACGCGCTGGTGTGCGTCAGCGAGCAGGAGCGGGCCGACGGTGCCGCGGCGGGGATCGCGGCCGCCTGGCGGGTGGTGCCGAACGGGGTCGACCTGGAGCACCACGCGCCCGCCGGCGCCGCCGACCGGCGGGCCGCCCGCGCCGCGCTCGGGCTGGCCGGCGCCGGACTGGACCCGGAAGCCCCGCTCGCCGTCTGCCTGGGCCGGCTCTGCCGGCAGAAGGGCCAGGACGTGCTGCTGGACGCCTGGCCGCGGGTGGCCGAGGCCGTGCCCGGCGCCGGGCTGGCGCTGGTCGGCGGGGGCCCGGACGAGGCGGTGCTGACCGAGCGGGTCCGGGCGCTGCCCGGGCCGCGCCGGGTGCTGATGGCCGGCGGGGTGGGCGATCCGCGGCCCTGGCTGGCGGCCGCGGACCTGGTGGTGCTGCCGTCCCGCTGGGAGGGCATGGCGCTGGCCCCGCTGGAGGCGATGGCGGCCGCCCGCCCGGTGCTGCTCACGGACGTGCCCGGGGCGCGCGAGTGCCTGCCGCCCGGGGATGCCGTGCCGCCGGTGCCGCCCGGGGATGCGGCCGCGCTGGCCGAACGCCTGGTCGAGGAGCTGGCCGATCCGGACGCCTGTGCGCGCCGCGGGGGGCTGGCGAGGGCGCACGTGGCGGACCGGCACGACGTCCGCCGCACGGTCGAGCAGGTGGAGGCGGTGTACCGCGCGGTACTGCCCGCGCGTCCGTCCGGTCGCCCCGATTCCCGTGTCCCCCAGGGATTCTGATCGTTTATCCGACCGTGGGAGCCCCCGCGGGCCGCTGCCCAGTCCGCAGCCGCCGCCGGGTCGGGGGCGCCGCGTACGAGTCGTCCGACAGTCCGACCAATGAGCAGGTGGCATGACACGGCACGTCAACTCGCCGCAGTGACAACGGCGATCGCTATTGTCTGATTTTGCCTGATTTGCACCTGTTCGGAGGGTCCACTTCGTTGTGCCCGGTACCGGGCACGGTTCGGGCCGGTCGGCCGCCCCCGCGACCGCGGGTACACCACAGGGGAGTTCGCGCACCGATGACCATTGACCACGAGAGCGTGCCGCGGCCGGGGGGCCCGCTGTCGGCCCGGCGGCGGCTCGGCACCGAGCTGCTGGAGCGGCCCGCCGCAGGTCCCCGGGCGCGTCCGGCACCGCAGGTCGGCCGCCACCGCCGGCCGCTGCGCTCTCGGGTCGCCCTCCCGGCCGGGCTCCTCGGCTGCGACGTCCTCGCCCTCGCCGCGGCCGCGGCCCTGACCGTCCCCGGCCCGCCGCCGCTGGCCGCCGCGCTGCTCGGCCTGCTCCTGCCGCTCAACCTGGCCGGCGGCCTCTACCGCAGCCGGCTCACCGTCTCCGCGCTCGACGACCTCCCCGGCCTCGCCGGACGCGCCGCCGTCTCCACCTCCTTCGCGGTCACCCTCGCCGCCTGCCTCGGCCGGTTCGTGCCCGGCCCGGCGGCGCTGTTCAGGTTCGCCGGACTGCTCACCGCCTTCACCCTGCTCGCCTGCCTGGGCCGGGCCGCCGCCTACGCCCTGCTGCGCCGCGCCCGCCGCCGGCGCCCCAGCCCGACCCTGGTGCTCGGCGCCGGCCAGCTCGGCCAGCGGATCGCCGCCGTCCTGCTCGAACACCGCGAGTACGGTCTGCGGCCGGTCGGCTACCTGGACTCCCAGCCCGTCCTACTCGCCCCGGACGCCCCGCTGCGGCTCCTCGGCGGCCACGACGCCCTGGAGAGCCAGATCCGCCGCAAGCGCATCCACCACGTGATCGCCACCGAGGGTGCCGCCGACGACGCCGCGACCGCCGCCGCGCTGCGCACCGCCGCCCGGCTCGGCTGCCGGGTCTGGGTGGTGCCCCAGCTGCGCGAGTACGCGGCCCTCGGCCGGCGCGGCACCGACCAGCTGTGGGGCTTCCCCTGCCTGCCGCTGGAGCGCCCGGCCGTCCGCCGCCCCGGCTGGGTCGCCAAGCGTGTCCTGGACGTCGCCGCCGCCGGGTTCGGCCTGCTGCTGCTCTCGCCGGTGCTGGCCGCCTGCGCGCTCGCCGTCCGCTGCGACACCGGCCCCGGGGTGCTCTTCCGCCAGCAGCGCACCGGCCTCGACGGCCAGGTCTTCACCCTGCTGAAGTTCCGCACCCTGCGCCCCAGCAACGAGCACGAGTCGGCCACCCGCTGGAACATCTCGCAGGACCACCGGATGGGCGCCGTCGGCCGGCTGCTGCGCCGCACCTCGCTGGACGAGCTGCCGCAGCTGTGGAACGTCGTCCGCGGCGACATGAGCCTGGTCGGCCCCCGCCCCGAACGCCCCTACTTCGTGATGCGCTTCGGCCAGGCCTACCCCGAGTACCAGGACCGGCACCGCGTCCCGGCCGGCCTCACCGGCCTCGCCCAGGTCAACGGCCTGCGCGGGGACACCTCCATCGAGGACCGGGCCCGCTTCGACAACCGCTACATCGAGAGCTGGAGCCTCTGGCAGGACGCCAAGATCCTGCTCCGCACCGCCGTCCTGATGCTCCACCCGGACGGGAGCTGACGTGGCGTCAGGAGCGCTGCCGGCCCGCACCGCGCCGCTGCCGCAGTGGTGGCGGCGGCTGCCCGCCGCACCCCGGCCCGCCGCCGCGGCCGCGGCCGCCACCGTGCTGCTGGTCTGCGTGCCCACCGGGGAGAAGGACGTCACCGCCGCCGTCCACGTCACCCCGGCCGACCTCGCCTCGCTGCTGCTGGTCGCCCTCACCGCCGCCGACCTGCTGCGCGGCCGCGCCCGGCTGGAGCGCACGGTCTGCCTGCTGTTCGGCGCGGTGGTCTGCGCGGCCGCCGCCGCCACCCTCGCCTCGATCGACCCGCAGGCGAGCACCACCGGCTTCGTCCGACTGGTGCAGATCTTCGTGCTGGTGCCCGCCGCCGTCGCCTGCGCGCTGCGCACCCGCCGCGACCGCCGGCTGGTGCTGGGCGCCTTCGTCGCCGCCGCCCTGGTCGAGGGCGCGGTCGGAGCGCAGCAGTACCTCACCCGCACCGGCGCCTCGTACGCCGGCCAACCGGTCCGGGCCGTCGGCACCTTCGGCGCGCTGGACATCATGGCGATGTCCACCGTGGTCAGCTTCGGACTGCTCGCCGCGCTCGCCCTGGCGCTCGGCGAACGCGGCCCCGGCGGCCGGCCCGCCCTGCGCCGGGCGCTGTACGCCGCGGCCGCGCTGCTGACCTTCCCGCTCGCCGTCTCCTTCAGCCGCGGCAGCTGGATCGCCTGCGCCGCGGCCGTCGCCGTGCTGATGCTGCGCGCCGACGCCCGGCTCGCCCTGCGCTGCGCGGTGATCGGCGCGGCCGCCGCGGTGGTGCTGGTCGGCGGACTCGGCCTCGGCGCCTCCGGCGTCGCCGAACGGCTCGGCAGCATCGGCTCGGTGCAGGCCGCCCCCGACCAGTCGGTCAGCGACCGCTACGACCTGTGGGCGACCGCCGGACGGATCTGGCAGGACCACCCCGCCACCGGCGCCGGGCCCAAGGCCTTCCAGCAACTGCGCGACGGCCACGCCCCGCTGCGGCTCTCCTCCGGCAGCGACGCCGAGGACGCCACGATCGGTTTCCAGCGCGAACCGCTGCTCTCGCCCCACAACATGTACTTCCTGGTGCTCAGCGAGCAGGGACTGCTGGGCATCACCGCGTACGCCGCGCTCTTCCTCGCCCTGCTGACCGGCTGCCTGCGCCGGGTCCGCGGCGGCGCCCTGGCCGCGCTCGCCCTGCTGGTCTGGATCCTCGTCGACTTCCTCTACGCCGACATCGGCGGCACCACCACCGTGCTGACCTCGGTGGTGCTCGGCCTCGCCGCCCGGGCCGCCTTCCCCGGCCCGGCGGACCCGGAGGCGCGATGAGCGGCGACCGCCCGACCACGACCGCCCGGCCCGCCCGCGCCGCCGTCCCCGGCCCGCGGCACGCCGCCGACCGGCCCCGGCGCGGCGGCTTCGTCGCCCGCGCCTTCGGCGTCACCGCGGTGCTCAGCGCGGCCGGGTCCGGTCTCGGCCTGCTCCGCGACCTGCTGCTCGCCCGGTACTTCGGCGCCACCCGGGGCACCGACGCCTTCCTCGTCGCCTGGACGGTGCCGGAGACCGCCGCGCCGCTGCTGATCGAGGACGCGATGGCCTTCCTGATGGTCCCGGCGTTCAGCCTGGCCCTGGTGCTGCGCGAGGAACGCCCGCACGGCCCGGACCCGGTGCGGCAGTTGGTGCGCGCCACGCTGCCCTGGCTGCTGCTCGCGCTGTGCACCCTCACCCTCGCCGCGGCGGTCGGCGCCGGCCCGCTGGTCCACCTGCTCGCCCCCGGCCTGGCCGACCCCGCGCTCGCCGTCACCTGCACCCGGATCACCGCCCTGACCGTGCTGCCGTTCGGCGTGGTCGGCTACCTCTGCTCGATGCTCCGCGCCCACCACCGGTTCACCGCCCCGGCCGGCATCTACGTGGCGTACAACCTGGGCATCCTCGCCGTGCTGCTCGGCGGGCACGCCCTGCTCGGGGTCCGCTCCGCCGCGCTCGGCGTCACCTGCGGCAGCCTGCTGATGACCGGACTGCTGCTCGGGCCCGTCCGGCGGATCCTGCCGGGCGCGCGCCCGGACGGGCGCCCGACGCCGCGCGCCGATCCGGCCGGATCCGTCGGACGGACCCGGGCCGCCCGACGGACGGCCCGCCCGGCCCACGGTGCCGCGGCCGGCGGCCTGGTGCTGATCCCGCTGGCGATGCTGCCGGTCGCCGCCTTCACCCTCACCCGGCAGGCGCAGGTCTTCGTCGAGCGCTACCTCGGCTCCGGCCTGCCGCCGGGCACCATCTCGCACCTCAACTACGCCGCCAAGGTCTCCCAGCTCGCCATGACGGCGGGCATCCTGATCGTCACGGTGACCTTCCCGCTGGTCGCCAGGGCGCTGGCCGCCGGGGACCTCGCCGCCGCCCGCGACCGGGTGGAGAAGGACCTCGGCCAGGCCGCCGCGGTCGTGCTGCTCGGCACCGCCTTCCTGATGGCCTGCGCGCCCTCCGTGGTCGCGCTGCTCTTCCAGCGCGGCGCGTTCGGCGCGCACGACACCGCCGCCACCGCCGAGGTGATCCGGGTCTACAGCTTCGGGCTGCCCGCGCAGGCGCTGATCGGCGTGATGGTCCGGCCGTTCTTCTCGCTGCGGCCGGTGGTCCGCCGGGCCGGCGACCCGGAGCCGGCCGGGCTGCGGCCGCTGGACTGGTACCCGGTCGCCGCGATGGCCGTCGGCCTGCTGGTCACCGCCGGCGTCGGACTGGCCGCCACCCCGCGGTACGGCGCCCTCGGCCTCGCGGCCGGCAACGCGGCCGGCATCACCGCCGCCGCGGTGCTGCTGCTCCGCGGCCTGCTGCTGCGCGGCATCGCGCTGCGCCTGTCCCGGGTGCTCGGCGGCCAGGCCCGGCTGCTGGCCGCCGCGGTCGGTGCCGCCGCGGCCGGCGCGGCGGCCGCCTCCGGTCCGTCCGCGCCGCTGCCGGCCACCCTGCTCGGCGGTCTCACCGTCGTGATCGTCTTCGCCGGGCTCGGCACGGTCCTCGGCGCATCCGAGGTCCGTGACCCGGTGCGCGCCCTCCTCCGGGCCGCGGGCCCGGTCACCCAGGCTGCTGAGAGGAAGCCCCATGGACGCTGAACCGGCCCGTGGCCCCGCCCTGCCCGCCCAGCCGCACCCGGCCCGGTCGGCGCCGTGGATCCTGATGTACCACTCGATCACCCACGAGGAGCACGACCCGTACCTGCTCACCGTGAGCCCGGAGCGGTTCGCCGCACAGATGGCCTGGCTGGCCCGGAGCGGCCGGCGCGGGGTGAGCGTCCGCGAACTCCTCCGGGCCCGGGCCGCGGGCGCCGCCGCCCGGCTGGTCGGACTGACCTTCGACGACGGCTACGCGGACTTCGTCCGGTACGCCGTGCCGGTGCTGCGCCGGCACGGCTTCACCGCGAGCGCCTACGTGGTGCCCGACCTGCTCGGCGGCCACAACGGCTGGGACCCGGACGGCCCGCGCAAGCCGCTGCTCACCGTCGACCAGGTGGTCGAACTCGCCGCCGCAGGCTGGGAGATCGGCTCGCACGGGCTCTCCCACCGCAGGCTGCCGGGGCTGTCCGCGGACGAGCTCGCCGACCAGGCCCGCGGCAGTCGGCGGGCCCTGGAGCAGTTGGTCGGCGGCCCGGTGACCGGCTTCTGCTACCCGTACGGGGCGGTCGACCGGCCCGCGGCGGAGGCCGTCCGCGACGCCGGGTACCAGTACGCCTGCGCCATCGAGCACGGCGAGCTCACCGGCCGGTTCGCGCTGCCGCGCTGCTACGTCGGCGACCGCGACGGCGCGCTGCGGCTGCTCGCCAAGCAGGGCCGGCACCACTGGCGGGACGCCGTGACCGGACTGCGCGCCGCCCCGGTGCCCGCCGCCCGCCAGGAGGCCTTCCGATGAAGGTCCTGCACGTGGTCACCGGCCTCGCCGCGGGCGGTGCCGAGCGCCAGCTGCACCTGCTGCTGCGCCACCTGCCCGACCGCCACCACTGCGAGGTGGCCACCCTCACCAACCCGGGCACGGTCGCCGAGGCGCTGCGCGCGGACGGCTTCGCCGTGCACGAGCTGGACATGCGCGGCAACCGCGACCTCGCGGTGCTGCCGCGGCTCACCCGGCTGATCCGCGACCGGCGCTACCAGGCCGTGCACACCCACCTCTACCGGGCCGGGCTGTACGGACGGCTCGCCGCCCGGCTGGCCGGCGTGCGGACGGTGCTGGCCACCGAGCACTCGCTGCACCCCGGGGTGATCGAGGGCCGGCCGGCCGGCCGCGGGATCCGGGCGCTCTACCTGGCCGCCGAGCGCCTCGGCCGGACGACCGTCGCCGTCTCCGGACAGGTCGCCGCCACGTTGCACGACTGGGGCGTGCCGCCGCACCGGGTCCACCTGCTGCCCAACGGCATCGACGCCGCCGGGTACGCCGTGCCGGCCCGCACCCGGGCCGCCGTGCGGGCCCGACTCGGCCTGCCGGAGCGGGCGTTCACGGTCGGCGCGGTGGGCCGGCTGGTGCCCGGCAAGCGGTTCGAGGTGCTGATGGAGGCGGTGGCCGCGCTGGCCGCCCGGCCCGGCCCGGACACCCGGCTGCTGCTGGTGGGGGAGGGGCCGGAACGCGCCGCCCTGGAGGCGCAGGCCGCCCGCGCCGGGGTGGCCGCCGTCTTCACCGGCGAACGCGACGACGTCCCCGAGCTGTTCGCCGCCATGGACGTGCTGGCGGCCCCCTCGACCGAGGAGACCTTCGGGCTGACGGTGCTGGAGGCACTGGCGGCGGGCCTGACGGTGCTGCGCACCGCCTGCCCGGCCCTGGACGCGCTCGGCCCGGACGCCGCCCCCGCCGCCCGCCGGCTGCCGTCCACCGCCGGTGCCTACACCGAGGCCCTGGAGGGGCTGCGCGCCGCACCGCCGCGCCGGCTCCCGCCGCCGCCCGCCGTCCACCACTACGACATCGCGCGGATCGCCGCCGAACTCGCCGACCTCTACGACCGGCTCGGCCCCGCCCGCACCGCGCCGCCCCGGCCGGCCGCCCTACGGGCCTGAACGCGCGACACCACCGACCGAGCCAAGGAGTTCCGATGTCCGAACCGCGCCGATCCGTCCGGGCCGCCGTCCGCCGCTGGTGGCCGGTGGCCGTTGCCGTCCCGCTGGGCGCCGCCGCCGGCGCCGGCTACGCCGCCGTCGCACCCACCGCCTACACCGCCAACTCCTACGTGGTGGTGGTCGCGCAGAACCCGGGGGAGGGCGCCACCGCGGTCAACTTCGCGCAGGCGTACGGCCGGCTCGCCGGGCAGCCGCAGGTGCTGGTCGCGGCCGCCGCGAAGACCGGCCGCACCGTCTCCGCGCTGTCGGACAGCGTCCGGGGCACCACCTCGCCGGACGCCCCGATGATCGAGATCACCGGCACCGGCCCGCGCGCCGCCGACGCGGTGCGGGCGGCCGACGCGGTGGCGACCTCGCTGATCGCCTTCGCCAACACCAGCAGCCAGGACACCGGCGTCAAGCTCGTCCCGCTGGCCGGGGCCGCCTCCCCGGACGGCCCCTCCTCGCCGTCCGCGGCCCTGGACACCGCGGTCGGCGGGGCGGCCGGCGTGCTGGTCGGCGCCCTCGCCATGGCCGCCCGGCGCCGCCCGGCCGGGTCGGGCGGCACCGACGCCGCCGTGTCGGTGCCCGGGCAGCCGGTGGAACGGCAAC
The DNA here is from genome assembly GCF_040683455.1 of Kitasatospora sp. NPDC093679. Lineage (NCBI taxonomy): Bacteria > Bacillati > Actinomycetota > Actinomycetes > Kitasatosporales > Streptomycetaceae > Kitasatospora > Kitasatospora sp. NPDC093679. The sequence goes on along the minus strand of NZ_JBFBDW010000052.1, from coordinate 44,850 downwards.
CCGCCGGGGCCGTCCGATGACCACCGACACCCCCGCCCCGGCACGGGCCGGGGCCGCCGCCGAGGTCTGGACGGCCGAGGTGGACCGAGGGGACGACGCCCTCGACCGGATCGCCGCCGAGTGGGACGCGCTCGCCACCCGCTGTCGCACCGCCACCCCCTTCCAGGACGGCGCCTGGCTGCGCTCCTGGTGGCGCCGGTACGGCCGGCCGGGCGCGCTGGTGCTGGTGCTCGTCCGCCGGGACGGCCGGCTGGCCGGCGCCGCGGTCCTGCGCCGCCGCGGGGCCCTGGGCGGTCTGACCAACCTCGGCGGCGGGCTGGCCGACTTCACCGACGTGCTGCTCGACGACGACTGCCGCGGCCGGGCCGCCGCCGAACTGGCCGCCGCCCTGCCGCTGCGCCGCCCCTGGCACAGCCTGGAACTGCGCGAGGTGCACCCGGAGGCCGCCGTCCAGCAGGTGCTCGCCCACCACCGCGGCACCACCCGGCGCTACCGGGACTCGCTCTGCCAGCACCTGCCCGCGCTGCCCGTCGAGGAGCTGCTCAAGCGGCTGTCCGGCAAGACCGCCCAGCGCAGCCGGATCAAGCTGCGGAAGATCGCCGCCTCCGGGGTACAGGTGGACACCGCGCCGCCGGAGGAGGTGCCGCAGGCGGTGGCCGACCTGCTGCGGCTGCACTTCCTGCAGTGGCAGGGGCGCGGGGTCACCGCCGAGCACCGCACCGGGCGGTTCGCGGCGCACCTGGCCGAGTCGACGGCCTCGATGGCGGCCCGCGGCCGGGCCGCCGTGCACCGGTTCCGGCTGGACGGCGAGCTGGTCGCGGTGAACCTGGTGGTGCTCTGCCCGTCCTTCGGCGGCCTCTACCTGTACGGCGCCCATCCGCGGCTGCGCGATCGGCTGGACATCGCCGGGCTGCTGTTCGGGGCGGCGCTGGACGAGGTCCGGGCGGCGGGCATCCCGGTGCTCAGCCTGCTGCGCGGCCAGGAGCCGTACAAGCAGCGGTGGCGCCCGGACGCCCTGCGCAACGAGCGGCTGGTGGTGGGCCCGCCGGGCCCGGCCCCGGCGGCGGCCCTGCTCGCCCTGCTGGTGCTGGCCCGGCAGGCGGCGGTGACCGTGCTGACCGCCCGGCTGCCGCGGCTGAAGGAGGCGCTAGCGGCGCGCCGGCGCGCGTGAGGAGACGCCGCCCGGCGCCCCCTCGGAGCCGGACATCAGCTGCCGGAAGACCGCGGCCGACCGCGGGTTGCGGTCGCAGCCCCAGAAGCCGTGCGGGCAGTAGTCGGTGACGGTCTGGTAGGCGGTGTCGTGGGTGCGCATCCACTCGATCATGCGCCGCACGTACTCGGGGTTGTCGCCGTTGCGGAACAGCCCCCACTCCGGGTACGAGACCGGCTTGCCGCGCCGGGCGGCGAACTCGACCTGGTCCTGCAGCCCGTAGGGCTCGGTGACCATCTCCTCGAAGGAGGCGCCGGCCGGCATGTCGTAGGCGTCCATGCCGATGATGTCGACCACGTCGTCGCCCGGGTAGCAGCGCGTCCAGGGGATCGCGTCGAGCCCGCGGGTGGGGGTGAAGTCGAAGCGGAAGTGTTGGCCGGGCACCGAGCGCATCACGGTGACGATCCGGCGCCAGTACGCCTTCCAGGCCGCCGGGTCGGGCCGGCAGCGGGAGCTGTAGGTGGTGCCGTTCATCTCCCAGCCGAGCGTGAGCACGGTGTCGCCGCCGCCGAAGGCGACGAGCTTGCGGGCCAGTTTGAGGAAGTGCCGGTCGAACTCGCCCTTGGTGCCGCGGGCGAGCAGTGCGGCCACCTGCCCCTCGCTCAGGTTGCCCTCGTTGGGCACCAGCATCGGCACGCCGAGCACCAGGGTGCGGGCCGGGTCGCGCAGCCGCCACTGCGACCACAGGCCCAGCACCTGGTTCTCGCCCTCGACGTCGGCCCATCCGTTGCCCGCCAGGTAGGTGTGGCCGACCTGCAGGTCGGCGTTGCGCAGCCAGGCGGAGAGCTTGGCGATCTGCGGGATGTAGGTGTCCCAGGAGCCGACGAAGGCGCCGAACGGCACCTCGTGCGGGGGCCGCAGCACGGCGGGCTTCGGGGCGGCCCCGCGCCGGCCGTCCTCCGCGGTGTCGGCGGAGAAGACGTCGTGCCGCGCGGTCTGGCTGAGCGGTGTCCCCGAGGGCACGCTCGCGGTGGTCAGCAGCAGCAGCGCGCTGGCGGCCAGCGCGAGACGGCCGAATCGCATGGGGCACTCCGGGAGCGGTGCGGGGGCGGGTGCTGCTCGTCCGACAGTAATCCCACAGGGCGTCAGAAATATCCCGTATCACCCGAAAGTGGTGGTTCGCGCGGACGCCCGCCGAGGCCCCGCCGGGTGCCACGCACGGTGATCATTTCGGTGCGGCCCGTACCACCTGTGTAACAGTCGCCCCGCCGGGCGGGCGCCCCCGGCGGCCGGGCGGCCCGCGGGCGGCGCCGTCGAGCCGCAGGTCGACGGCGCCGCACCGGGGCCGCCGTGACCCTGCGCACATCCGTGGGGTGCCCCGAATTCCGGCTGACGTACAGGCGTGCGGCAGGTACGCTCCGCCCGTGTCCTGGAAGCCGCTGCGAAGCCTGACCCGCCGTTCCGTGCTGCCCGCGCTCGCCGCGCTGCTGGTGCTCGGCGCGGGTGCCGCCGCGCACGCCAACCGCCCGGTGCCGTTCGGCGACCGGGTCGCGGAGCCGGGCGTCGCGGACGCCAGCCCGGTCGGCGCGCAGGTCCTGGACGCGGGAGCGCTGGAGCTGAAGGTCGGCCCCGGCCTGGAGGCGTACGACCGCGCGACCGGCGACCACCTGTGGTCCTACCGCCGCGAGGACGCCACCGCCCTGCACCTCGCCATGGCCGGCGAGAGCGCGGTCGTCGTCTGGGACGACGGACTGGTCACCTCGGTCCGCCCGAGCGACCACCAGGTGCGCTGGCACCGCGCGGTGCCGGGCCTGGCCGACTGGCTGCGCGCGGACGGCGAGCCCGGCGCCGCCGACCGCACCGAGGAGCAGAAGCAGGCCACCGCGGTCCGCCGGGCCGCCGCCGCGCTGCAGACGGCCCTGGAGGACGAGCCATGGGTGGCCGTCGTCACGCCCTCGCTCACCATGGGCTTCCGTGACCGCGACGGCGACCTGCGCTACAACTCCCGCCCGCCGCAGGGCTGCTCGTACGACCCGCTGCGCGCGGTGCACACCGACAACGCCGTCCTGGTACCGCGCACCTGCGTCACCGGACCGAACACCGGCAAGCTGCTGCCCGGCGGCATCAACGGCTTCCGGCTGGCCGGCCGCGGCTGGCAGCTCAACGCCGGGCCGGAGGTCGTGCTCAAGCGCCTGGACGCCCACCGGGTGACGGTCGAGGACGGCCCGATCCTCGGCACCAAGGTCTTCGACACCCGGCGCGGCGCCCCGGAGACGGTCTGCACCAGCCCGCAGCTGCCGTTCGCGGCGGTCTCCCCGCAGGAGGGCTGCCCGACGGGCTGAGCGGCGGTCCGGCCGGGCTGCGCCCGGCACAGCCCACGGGGGAATCCCCGGCCGCCCGGTAGACTGGGCCGTATGGCTGTGTTCCCCGGGCATTAGGCGCCGGTCGGCGAGCATTCGAAGGCCCGCCGCCGCCCCGCCCTTCCGCCTGCATTCCGCCCGGCCGCCGGGCCCCGCCCCCGTCCCTGGAGAGACCCAGCCATGATTTCCGCGAACGCCCTGGAGCTGCGCGCCGGCGCCCGCGTCCTCATCGAGTCCGCGTCCTTCCGGATCGCCCCCGGCGACCGGATCGGCCTGGTCGGCCGCAACGGCGCCGGCAAGACCACCATGACCAAGGTGCTGGCCGGCGAGGGCCTCCCGGCGGGCGGCACGGTCACCCGCACCGGCGAGGTCGGCTACCTGCCGCAGGACCCGCGGACGGGCGACCTCGACGTCCTCGCCAAGGACCGCATCCTCTCCGCCCGCGGCCTGGACACCGTGCTCCGCAAGATGCGCGAGAACGAGGACCGGATGGCGAACGGCCAGGGCGCCACCCGGGAACGCGCGATGAAGAAGTACGCCAACCTGGAGACCGAGTTCCTCACCAAGGGCGGCTACGCGGCCGAGGCCGAGGCGGCGACCATCGCGGCCGCGCTGGGCCTGCCGGACCGCATCCTCAACCAGCCGCTGCACACCCTCTCCGGCGGTCAGCGCCGCCGTGTGGAGCTGGCCCGGATCCTCTTCTCGGACGCCGACATCCTGCTGCTCGACGAGCCGACCAACCACCTCGACGCCGACTCGATCGCCTGGCTGCGGGACTTCCTGAAGACCTACAAGGGCGGCTTCATCGTCATCTCGCACGACGTCGACCTGGTCGAGACGGTCGTCAACAAGGTCTTCTACCTGGACGCCAACCGCGCCGCGATCGACATCTACAACATGGGCTGGAAGCAGTACCAGCAGCAGCGCGAGGACGACGAGAAGCGCCGCAAGCGCGAGCGCGCCAACGCCGAGAAGAAGGCCGCCACCCTCAACGCGCAGGCCGACAAGATGCGCGCCAAGGCGACCAAGACCGTCGCCGCGCAGAACATGGCCCGCCGCGCCGAGAAGCTGCTCTCCGGCCTGGAGCAGGCGCGGGTCTCCGACAAGGTCGCCAAGCTGCGCTTCCCCGACCCGGCGCCGTGCGGCAAGACCCCGATGACCGCCTCCGGCCTGTCGAAGTCCTACGGCTCGCTGGAGATCTTCACCGACGTCGACCTGGCCATCGACCGCGGCTCCAAGGTGGTCGTGCTCGGCCTCAACGGCGCCGGCAAGACCACCCTGCTGCGGATGCTGGCGGGCGTCGAGAAGCCGGACACCGGCGAGGTGATCCCCGGTCACGGCCTGAAGATCGGCTACTACGCCCAGGAGCACGAGACCCTGGACCCGGACCGCACGGTGCTGGAGAACATGCGCTCCTCCGCACCGGACACCGACCTGGTGCAGATCCGCAAGATCCTCGGCTCCTTCCTGTTCTCCGGCGACGACGTCGACAAGCCGGCCGGCGTGCTCTCCGGCGGTGAGAAGACCCGGCTCGCGCTGGCCACCCTGGTCGTCTCCAGCGCCAACGTGCTGCTGCTCGACGAGCCCACCAACAACCTGGACCCGGCCAGCCGCGAGGAGATCCTCGGCGCGCTGCGCTCCTTCACCGGCGCGGTCGTGCTGGTCACCCACGACGAGGGTGCGGTCGACGCGCTCCAGCCGGAGCGGATCATCCTGCTGCCCGACGGCGTCGAGGACCTCTGGAGCCCGGCGTACGCGGACCTCGTCTCGCTCGCCTGAGAGCAGGCCCGGGTGCCGGTCCGAGCACCGGCCCGAATGCCGCCCGAGTGCCGACTTCCGGCGCCGAGTAGACACCGGATCAGCCGATCACCGTAGAAATCCCGGTCCGACGAAGACCGCGGGAATGCGTCTTCCGGTGAATGCGTTGACGACGGCCCCGCCGCGATTCCGCGGCGGGGCCGTCCGTTCTGATCAGCCGATTCTCGCCCGGCGGCCGACGCCCGCGGGGGCGCGTGCACCCAGGGTGAGCGCCCTTGTGCACTGCGGGCACCACCGGCAGACTGCGCTTTCCCGGGACAGACCTTGTCGAATGGGTGGCCAGGAGACTGGCTATGGGTGATCATGGGAATCTGACCGAGCACAGCTACGAGGAGGCACGGGTGGCCGAGACTCTGAAAAAGGGCAGCCGGGTAACAGGTGCCGCGCGTGAGAAGCTCGCGGCCGATCTCAAGAAGAAGTACGACTCCGGGGCGAGCATTCGCGCGCTCGCGGAGGAGACGGGTCGCTCCTACGGCTTCGTGCACCGCATGCTCAGCGAGTCCGGGGTGAATCTCCGGGGCCGCGGCGGTGCGACGCGCGGCAAGAGCAAGGTGACTGCCGCAGCGGGTTCCTGACGGTTCATCAGACAAGACGGTTCCGTGTCGGACGGTCGGGGAGTGCCCCCGGTCCGGTCGCGGACGAGCAGCGATCCGGTGGTGGAGCAGCCGAGCCGGATCGGCCCCCGTGCGGTTGCCGGCGGCGCCCGAGGCGCGGCCGGCACGTGCGGACGGAACGGCGGCCGGGTCTCCCGGGCCGCCGTTCGTCGTTTCCGGCGCGGCCCTGTTCGGTCGCCCCGGCTTTTGTTACTCTCCAGTAGCTCTACTGTCCCCCGCTGGAGGTAACCCCCATGACCGCTCCCGCCGTCGGTACCGACCCCCAGGACTGGGCGCAGGTCGGCGTCCGCCTCGACGTCGAGGGCGAACTGGCGCTGGTCACGCTCTGCAACCCTGCGCGCCGCAACGCGCAGAGCCCGGCGATGTGGCGCGCGCTCGCCTCGGTCGGCCGCACCCTGCCCGGCACCGTCCGCGTGGTGGTGCTCCGCGCCGAGGGCGTCTCCTTCTCGGCCGGCCTCGACCGCCAGATGTTCACCCCGGAGGGCATCCCCGGCGAGCACTCCTTCCTCAAGCTCGCCGCCGGCAGCGACGAGGAGACGAGCGCCGCCATCGCCGAGTACCAGGAGGCCTTCACCTGGTGGCGCCGCCCGGACGTGGTCACCGTCGCCGCCGTCCAGGGCCACGCGGTCGGCGCCGGCTTCCAGCTGGCGCTCGGCTGCGACCTGCGGGTGGTCGCCGAGGACGTCCAGTTCTCCATGAAGGAGACCTCGCTCGGCCTCGTCCCGGACCTCGGCGGCACCAAGCCGCTCACCGACCTCGTCGGGTACGGCCGGGCGCTGGAGATCTGCGCGACCGGCCGCTGGGTCGGCGCCGAGGAGTCCGTGGCGATCGGCCTGGCCAACCTGGCCGTCCCGGCGGAGCGGCTGGAGGGCGCCGCCCGCGACCTGGCCGCCGCGCTGCTCGCCGCGCCGCGCAACGCCGTCATCGAGACCAAGGCCCTGCTGCAGGGCGCCGGCGGCCGCTCGTACGACGAGCAGCGCAGCGCCGAGCGGGCCGCCCAGCACCGCCGGATGCGGGACCTCGCCGGCCTCGGCGACTGACCGCAGCCGCCCCGAGGGCCCGGACCGCCGCACCGGCGGTCCGGGCCCTCGGCGTTCCCCGGCCCGGCGTTCGGGGCCCGGGCCGTCCCGTTCCGCTCCCGACGCGCGGCCCGTGCGGCGAAATGTCAGAGTTGGGCTGATTTGCGATATAGCTGGAGACGACACAGGAGACCCCGCCATGCCGCAGACCCCCACCCCCGCCGACCTGCAGAAGGGCCACACCGGGCCCGAGGAGACCACGCTCGCGTCCGAGCGCGGCCGCACCGCGCTCGCCGTCGGCGTGATCGAGAAGATCGCCGGGATGGCCGCCCGGGAGATCTCCGGGATCCACGCCCTCGGCTCCGGCTTCACCCGGACCTTCGGTGCCGTCCGCGACCGCGTCCCCGGCTCGAAGTCCGGCGCGGGCCGCGGCGTCAAGGCCGAGGTCGGCGAGAAGCAGGCCGCCATCGACATCGCCCTGGTCGTCGAGTACGGGGTGGTGATCCCGGTGCTGGCGGCCGAGGTCCGGGCGAACGTCATCGACGCCGTCGAGCGGATGACCGGCCTGGAGGTCGTCGAGGTCAACATCGCCGTCAACGACGTGCACCTGCCGGACGAGCCGGACGAGGAGGAGCCGGAGCCGGTCGGCCGCGTCCAGTAGCACCCGCGGAGCACCACCCCAGCACCACCCCAGCAGCACCCGGCACCGGGCGGCACCGTCTGCCGCCGGACACGAGGAGGAGCGGATGAACCTGGCGCTGGTCGGCCTGGTGGCCGGAATGGCCCTGGGCTTCGCCGGGTACTTCGGCGGTTTCGCCGCCTTCCTGCTGGTCGCCGTCCTCGGGGCGGTCGGCTTCGTCCTCGGGCGGCTGCTGGAGGGCGACATCGACCTCGGCGACCTGGGTGACCTCATCCGCGGCCGGGAGCGCCGGCGGTGACCGCCGCCGCAGCGATCCCCCCGGCCCGCCGCGGACGGCTCAAGGTCGCCGACCGGGTCTACGCCCGGCTCGCCGAACAGGCCGTCCGGCAGGCCCTCGCCGAGATCTGGGCGGCCCGCACGGCCCGCGGCAAACCGCCGCGGGCCACCGTACTGGTGGTCGGCGGCAAGGCCAGGGTCACCCTCCACCTCGACCTGCCCTACCCGGCCGACCTCGCCGGCCTCTCCCACCTCTGCCGGGACGCCGCCGCCGGCCGGGTCGCCGAACTCACCGGCACCCCCGTCACCGAGGTCGCGCTGCTGGTCGAGCGCCTCGTCCCGGAGACGGCCCGGTGAGCGCACCGCCGACCCCGCCCCGGCCGGAGGAACCCGAACCGGACCGGCCCGCGCCGTACGCCGCCGAGCCGGCCCCGGCCGCACCGGAACAGCTCATCGGCGCCGGCGTCGCACTGCCCGAACGCATCGGCCTGGAAGCCGAGTTGGCGCACCCCGAGGCCGAACCCGGCGGCGGCCCCGAGGAGTGGGGCCCGACCGTCCCGTACGAGCGCCCGCACCGGCCGCGGTCGGCGCGGACGGCCGCCACCGCGCTGGTCGTGACCTGCCTGCTGGTGCTCGGCGGGGCCGCGCTGTACGACGCGATCTCCGAGGGCACCGGACACGCCGCCCGGCAGTGGCGGGCCGACCTCGCGCGGGAGACCGCGACCCGCCACCTCGACGACCCCTGGGTGCTCGGGATCGCCGGCGGCGCCGTGGCGGCCGGTCTGCTGCTCTGCTGGCTGGCCTTCGCCCCCGGGCTGCGCCGCTGGCTCCCGCTGCTCCGGCCGGGCGCCGCGATCGACCGCGCCGGGGTGGCCGCGCTGCTGTCCGCCCGGGCCACCGGGATCGAGGGCGTCGAGCGGTGCACGGTGAAGGCACGCCGCCACCGGGCCGTCGCCACCGTCACCGGCAGCGCCGAACCGATCGCCGTGGAACGGGAGTTGAACGAGGAGCTGGCCGCGGTGCCGCTGCTCGGCCCGTACCGGTTGGACCTGCGGATCCAGCCCGTCCGCCCGGCCCGGCCGGACGACCGGCGGCACGGCCACCGCCGGCTCGCCCAGGAGGCACCCCGATGAGCATGTCCGCGGTGAACCGGACGATCCTCGCGGTCATCGGGATCGCCCTGCTGCTCGGCGGCCTGCTGGTGCTGGCCGGCGGACTCGACCTGTACGGCAGGCTGAACGCCACGATGCCGGACGGCTGGCCGCTCACCTCGCCGCACCAGCCGGTGCTCGGCGCCGCCACCCGGGCCGACTGGTCCGACCGGGTCTGGTTCTGGCCGGTGGTCATCGCCGTCCCGGCCGTGGTGGTCGTCGGCGCCCTCGGCTGGCTCTACGCCCAACTGCACCGGGCAGGCCCCAGCACCGTCACCGTGCCCGTCCCCGGCGGGGCGGGCGTGGCGCTGCGGATGCGCAAGCGCGCCCTGCAGGACGCGGTGGAGACCGAGGTGATCGACCTGCCGCAGGTCGACAAGGTGACCGTCCGGGCGAGCGGCGCCTCGCACCGGCTGCTGCTGCGGTCCACCGTGCGGCTGGAGCCGGGAGCCGACACCGCACGCCTGGTGCGGACCCTCGACGACGGGCCGTTGGAGAACGCCCGCACGAGCCTCGGTCTCGCCGAACTCCCCTGCCGCCTCAGGCTCACGGCGTCGGTCCGGCGCCGCAGCGCCGGACCGAAGGCACGCCGGGTGGTCTGAACACCCGCACCGGCGAGCTGACGTGAGCGCCCGTCAGAGTCCGCGCAGGGCGCCGCCGTCGACCGGCACCATCACACCCGTCAGATAGGAGGCGGCCGGGGAGAGCAGGAAGGCCGCGACCTTGCCGAACTCCTCCGGGGTGCCGTAGCGGCCGAGCGGGATCGCCGCGCTCGCCCGCGCGCGGGCCGCCGACGCGTCGCCGCTCAGGGCGTCCAGCTCGCGCACCCGGTCGGTGTCGATCCGGGCCGGCATCAGGCCGACGACCCGGATGCCGCGCGGGCCGAGCTCGTCGGCCAGCGACTTCGCGGCCATCGCCAGACCTGGCCGGAGCCCGTTGGAGATCCCGAGGCCGGAGATCGGCTCACGGACGGAACCGGACAGCACGAAGCCGATCACGCCGCCCTCCGCCAGCTCCGCCGCGGCCGTCCGGGCGATCCGCAGCGCACCGAGGAAGACCGACTCGAAGGCGCCCCGCCAGGCCTCGTCCTCCGCCCGGAGCACCGGGCCGGCGGTCGGCCCGCCGACGCTGATCAGCACGCCGTCGAAGCGGCCGAAGCGCTCGCGCGCGGCCTCGACCAGGAGGCCCGCGGCGGCGGGATCCCCGTTGTCGGCGACCACGCCGTGCGCGTGCTCCGGCCCGCCCAGCTCCTTCACCGCCGCGGCCACCGATTCCTCGTGCCGGCCGCTGACCACCACCCGGGCGCCGTCGGCGACCAGTTCACGCGCGGAGGCCAGGCCCAGGCCGCGGGTGGCACCGGTCAGTACGTACACCTTCTGCTGAAGTCCGAGATCCATGCGCCCATCCTCCCCGGTCCGGGCCCGGGGCGTCGATCGGGTCCCACCCCGCGGCGCCGGGTTGACGCGGGGGGAGAACTTAGGAAAACCTAACCTCGCTTTCACCCTCCCCCACCCCCACGGAGCACCACCATGCCTGAGTCCGACGAGCTCGCCCCGCTGTCCGGGACGGTCGCCCGTTGCCTCCTGGTCTCGGTCGGGCTCTGCGTGCTCTGGGCCGGCAGCGCCTGGACGGCCGGCCACGTGCGGACCGACGCCTCGCTGCACACCGTCGCCCTCTTCGTGCACCTGGTGGCGCTGGTCGTCGGCTTCGGCGCCGTGCTCGCCGTGGACTACACGGGCGCCCTGTGGCTGCTCGGCCGCCGCACCCTCGCCCAGGCCGTGGAGTCCACCGGCCCGCTGCACGTACCGGTCTGGGCGGGCCTGGCCGGCCTCACCGCCAGCGGCATCCTGCTGGAGCCGCAGCTCGACTCCCCGCTGACCCGGGTCAAGCTGCTCCTGGTGCTGCTGATCGCGCTGAACGGGGTGCACGCCACGGCCCTGACCAAGCGGCTGGAGGCCGCGGGCCCCGGCCGGCCCGAGCGGCGGCTGCTGGTGCGCGGCGCCCTCTCCGCCCTGGTCTCCCAGCTCGGCTGGTGGGGCGCCCTCGCCATCGGCTTCTGGAACACCCAGCACTGACGCACGAGTGCAGGTGCACCTGCCCGAAGGCGGCTCCCCCGGGCGGCTGCCCCGTCGCCGGAACGTCTACGCGGGGGCGAGCTCCCCGGCCGCGGCCGCCGCGGCGGCCTCCTCGGCGCGTTCCTTGGCCTCGCGGCGGGCCAGGATCACCAGGCCGACCGGGAGCAGGCCGGCGAACAGCCACCACTGCACGGCGTACGCCATGTGCGGGCCGATGTCCGAGTGGTTCGGCTCGGCCAGCAGCACCGGGGAGCTGCCGACGGCCGGGGTGGCGGAGACCAGCTCCAGGTAGCCGCCGAGCACCGTGGCGCCGGTGGCCTTGGCCTGCTGCCCGCTGTTGATCAGCTTGTACTGGCGCTCCGGCAGGCCGCCGCGGTCGCGGATGCCGCTGCTGGCGGTGGTCTCGTCGGCCCGCAGCCGGCCGGTCACGGTCACCGGCCCGGTCGGCGGCGCCGGCACCGCGGGGTAGCTGGCGGCGTCCGTGCCGGAGTCCACCCAGCCACGGTTGACCAGCACCGAGCCGCGGCCGTCCGCCAGCTTCAGCGGCGTGACGACGAAGTACCCGATGCTGCTGCCGTCCGGTTCGGTGCGCCCGCGGATCACGAACTCGTGCGCGGTGTCGTAGCTGCCGGTGGCCGTCACGGTGCGCCAGGTCAGGTCGCCGGGCACGGCGAAGCCGGGGGAGGACAGCGAGTCGAAGGCGACCGGCGCCGCCTTCAGGCTGCGGCCGATCAGCTCGTTGCGGGCGACCCGGGCCTCGTGCCGGTGCAGCTGCCAGAACCCCAGACGGATCATCACGGGGATCAGCAGCAGCACGGTCAGCGCGATGACCGCCCAGCGCCGGGACAGCAGAAATCGGTACACACCCGGCACGCTACGCCCTACTGATCCGCGGGCCGGACACCGGGGTGGGGTGCGACCTCGCGCAGCAGCTGGAGGAAGGCGTCCTCGCCCACCACCGGCGTGCCGTGCTCGCGGGCCTTGCGGGCCTTGCCGCTCCAGCTGCCCGGCTCGTTGGTGACGAGCAGGCTGGTGAGCCGGCTCACGGAGGTCGCGATGTGCAGGCCGGCCTCGACCGCGCGGTCCTCCAGCAGTTCCCGCTCGGTGGCGGTGTCGCCGGTGATCGCCACCCGCATGCCCTGGACCAGCGGGGAGCCGTCCTGCCAGCGGCCGGGGTTCGGGTAGGGGCAGGCCGGCCGCTTGCGGCTCGGGCGGTAGGACGACGACCAGGACGTGCCGCGGGCCGGCGCGGGGGAGTCCTCGCCGAGGTCGGTGACGGCCACGCAGGCGGTCAGCGGCAGCGGCACCCCGAACTCCCGGGCCAGCTGCAGGCTGGGCCGGAACGCCTCGGCGAGCACCCGGGCGTCGTCCAGCGCGTTGTGCGCCTGCCGCTGCTGCACCCCGAAGTGCGCGACGAGCGAGGACAGCTTGCCGTTGGGCAGCGGCAGACCCAGGTCGCGCGAGAGCACCATGGTGCACAGCCGCTGCTCCACCGGGGCGCGCAGCCCGGCCCGGGCGAACTCGCGGGCGATCATGTTCCAGTCGAAGAGCGCGTTGTGGGCGACCATGATCCGCCCGCGCAGCCGCTCGGCCAGCTCCCCGGCGATCTCGGGGAAGGTCGGCGCGTCGGCCAGCATCTCGGCGGTCAGGCCGTGGATCCACACCGGCCCGGGGTCGCGCTCCGGGTTGACCAGCGTGTACCAGTGCCCCGTCACCTCGCCCTGCGCGTCCAGCTGGTAGACGCCCGCCGAGACGACCCGGTCGGTGCGGCCGAGCCCGGTGGTCTCGACGTCGACGACGGCGAAGCCGGTGTCGGCCTCGGCGGCGGGGCGGGGCGCCGGGAGGGCCGCGGGGGCCGCCAGGCCGTCCCACGGGGACTGGATCGCATGCATGGTGCACCACTCTAAGGCCGACCGGCGTCGGGGCCGGGTCGATCGGCGGCGGGCGGTGGCCCGGGGCCGCCCGGAATAGAGTGGTCGTCGGAGTGGTCGTACATCCTCGCGACCCTTCCCGGTCGTCAGCACCCCGACGTACCACCCCCCACCCCGTAAGGAAGCTCCATGCGCGCCACCGTGATCCACGGACCCAACGACATCCGGATCGAGGAGGTGCCGGACCCGGTCGTGCAGCGGCCGACCGACGCCGTGGTGCGGGTGGTGAACGCCTGCATCTGCGGCAGCGACCTGTGGGCGTACCGGGGTGTGGCGTCCCGGGTGGCCGGCCAGCGGATCGGCCACGAGTTCCTCGGCATCGTCGAGGAGGTCGGCTCCGACGTGACCGGATTCACGCGCGGCGACTTCGTCGTCGCCCCGTTCGTCTGGTCCGACGGCACCTGCGACCACTGCCGCGAGGGTCTGCACACCTCCTGCCCGCAGGGCGGCTTCTGGGGCGAGGTCGGCTCCGACGGCGGCCAGGGCGAGGCCGTCCGCGTCCCGTTCGCCGACGGCACCCTGGTCAAGCTGCCGAAGGAGGCGGCCGGCGAGGAGAAGCTGCTGCCGGGCCTGCTCGCCCTCTCCGACGTGATGAGCACCGGCCACCACGCCGCGGTCGCCGCGAACGTCCGGCCGGGCGCCACCGTCGCCGTGGTCGGCGACGGCGCCGTCGGCCTGTGCGGCGTGCTCGCCGCGCACCGCCTCGGCGCCGGCCGGATCATCGCGCTGGGCCGGCACGAGCAGCGCACCGCGATCGCCCGCAGCTTCGGCGCCACCGACGTCGTCGCCGAGCGCGGCGAGGCCGCGATCGAGGCGGTCAAGGAGCTGACCGGCGGTCAGGGCGCGCACGCGGTGCTGGAGGCCGTCGGCACCGAGGAGTCGATGCGCACCGCGATCTCGATCGCCCGGGACGGCGGCGCGGTCGGCTACGTCGGCGTGCCGCACGGCGGCAGCGCCGGTGTGGACATCGCCCAGATGTTCGGCCGCAACGTGACGCTGGCCGGCGGTGTCGCCCCGGCCCGCGCGTACATCCCCGAGCTGCTGCCGGACGTGCTGTCCGGCGCGATCGACCCCGGCCCGGTCTTCGACCGCACCGTCGGCCTCGACGGGGTGCCGGACGGCTACCGCGCCATGCACGACCGCGAGGCGCTGAAGGTCCGCATCACCTTCTGACGCACGCTCACACCCTCTGCACCCCCGGGGCGGTGCCGCACGCGCGGCACCGCCCCGGGCGGTTTGTGCGGACGGTTTTCGGCCAGATCGGGGACAGCCCGCGGCCGATCGTGCGCGGACGCTGTCGCGGGCCGCGCGGGTGGATCTAGCATGCAGCCGCACCGTGCCTGTGATGCCCCTCACACCCCAGTGATCCACCCGCGCACCCGCCGACGTCAGGAGACACCGCGTGGACACTCCGCCGGCCGCCGAGGCCGCCGCCGCAGACGTGCAACGGATCGAGGAGGGCGAGGAGTTCCGCGGCCTCAGGTCCGCCTTCCGGAGCTTCGCCTTCCCGGTCACCATCGGCTTCATCCTCTGGTACCTGCTGTACGTGCTGCTGTCGAGCTACGCCCCGGCGTTCATGGCGACCAAGGTCGTCGGCCACGTCAACACCGCCCTGGTGCTCGGCCTGCTGCAGTTCGCCTCCACCTTCGCCATCGCCGCCTGGTACGCCCGCTACGCGGACCGCCGCCTCGACCCGCCCGCCGAGGCGATCCGCGAGAGCCACGCGCCCGCCGCCGTCCACACCCCCCGGGAGGCCGCCGAATGATCCAGCTGGCCAGCGCCGCGAGCGACCACCGCGGCCTCACCATGACCCTCTTCGGCCTGTTCGTGGCCGCCACCCTCGGCATCACGATCTGGGCCGGCCGGCAGACCAAGGACGCCGCCGACTTCTACGCCGGCGGCCGCGGCTTCACCGGCTTCCAGAACGGCCTCGCCATCTCCGGCGACTACATGTCCGCCGCGTCCTTCCTCGGCATCGCCGGCGCCATCGCGCTCTTCGGCTACGACGGTTTCCTCTACTCGATCGGCTTCCTGGTGGCCTGGCTGGTCGCCCTGCTGCTGGTCGCCGAACCGCTGCGCAACTCCGGCCGCTACACCATGGCCGACGTGCTGGCCTTCCGGATGCGGCAGCGCCCGGTGCGCACCGCCGCCGGCGTGTCCACCATCGTGGTGTCGATCTTCTACCTGCTGGCCCAGATGGTCGGTGCCGGTTCGCTGGTCGCCCTGCTGCTCGGGGTCAGCGGCGAGGGCGCCAAGCGCTGGACGATCGTCGCGGTCGGCGCCCTGATGGTGATCTACGTCGCGATCGGCGGCATGAAGGGCACCACCTGGGTGCAGATCGTCAAGGCGGTGCTGCTGATCGCCGGCACCGCGCTGATGACCGTCCTGGTGCTCGCCAAGTACCACTTCAACCTCTCCGGCCTGCTCGGTGCCGCCTCCGAGGCCAGCGGCAAGGGCGCCGCCTTCCTCGAACCCGGACTGAAGTACGGCACCACCGGCACCACCAAGCTGGACTTCCTCAGCCTCGGCCTCGCCCTGGTGCTGGGCACCGCCGGCCTGCCGCACATCCTGGTGCGCTTCTACACCGTGCCCACCGCGAAGGCCGCCCGGAAGTCCGTGCTCTGGGCGATCGGCATCATCGGCGGCTTCTACCTGATGACCCTGGCGCTCGGCTTCGGCGCGGCCGCCCTGGTCGGCCCGAAGGCCATCAAGGCGTCCAACGCGGCCGGCAACACCGCGGCCCCGCTGCTCGCCCAGGAACTCGGCGGCGGCGCCGGCTCCACCGGCGGCGCCATCCTGCTGGCGGTGATCTCGGCGGTCGCCTTCGCCACCATCCTCGCCGTGGTCGCCGGACTCACCCTGGCCTCCTCGGCCTCCTTCGCCCACGACCTGTGGGCCAACGTGATCCGCCGCGGCAAGGCCTCGGAGAAGGAGGAGGTCCGCTCGGCGAAGCTGGCCGCGGTGGCGATCGGCGCGATCGCCATCCTGCTGTCGATCTTCGCGGACAAGCTGAACGCCGCCGCCCTGGTCGCCCTGGCCTTCGCGGTCGCGGCCTCCGCCAACCTGCCGACCCTGCTCTACTCGCTCTTCTGGAAGCGGTTCAACACCACCGGCGCCGTCAGCTCGGTCTACGCCGGCCTGATCACCTCGGTCACCCTGGTGATCTTCTCCACGGTGGTCTCCGGCGGCAAGAACTCGCTCTTCCCGCACAGCGACTTCCACTGGTTCCCGCTGGAGAACCCCGGTCTGGTCTCCATCCCGGTCGGCTTCCTGGCCGGCTGGATCGGCACCCTCCTCTCCAAGGAGACCGCCGACCCGGCGAAGTACGCTGAACTGGAGGTCCGCTCGCTCACCGGGCTCGGCGCCCACTGACCGGAGCCCACTGACCGGAGCCCACTGACCGGACGTACCCCGGACGGGTACCGCCCCGGTCGATAAGCTGGCCCGGCCCGCCCGCAACGGCGGCCGGGCCCGCGGGTTTTGAGCCCGCGCACTCAGGAAGGGGGCCGCGATGCTGCTCGACACCTTCGGCCGGCAGGCCGTGGATCTGCGCGTGTCCCTCACCGACCGCTGCAACCTGCGGTGCACCTACTGCATGCCCGAGGAGGGCCTGCAGTGGCTGGCCAAGCCGTCCCTGCTCACCGACGAGGAGATCGTCCGGCTGGTCGGCATCGCGGTGCGCGACCTCGGCGTCCGCGAGGTCCGCTTCACCGGCGGCGAGCCGCTGCTGCGGCCCGGCCTGGTCGGCATCGTCGCCGCCTGCGCCGAACTGGAGCCCCGGCCCGAGCTCTCCCTCACCACCAACGGCATCGGCCTCGCCCGCACCGCGGCCGCGCTCAAACAGGCCGGACTGGACCGGGTGAACGTCTCGCTCGACACCCTCGACGAGGACACCTTCCACACCCTCACCCGGCGCCGCCGCCACCACGACGTGCTCGACGGCCTGGCCGCCGCCGAGGCCGCCGGGCTCAGCCCGGTCAAGCTCAACGCCGTCCTGATGCGCGGCGTCAACGACCACGAGGCCGCCGACCTGCTCTCCTGGTGCATCGAGCACGGCTACGAACTGCGGTTCATCGAGCAGATGCCGCTCGACGCCCAGCACGGCTGGGACCGCTCGCAGATGGTCACGGCCGAGGAGATCCTCGCCCTGCTGCAGGACCGCTTCGACCTCACCCCGGAGCCGAGTGCGGCCCGCGGCGCGGCACCCGCCGAGCGCTGGCTGGTGGACGGCGGCCCCGCGCGGGTCGGCGTGATCGCCTCGGTGACCCGGCCGTTCTGCCGGGCCTGCGACCGCACCCGGCTCACCGCGGACGGGCAGGTCCGCAACTGCCTGTTCGCCACCGGCGAGACGGACCTGCGGGAGGCGCTGCGGTCGGGCGCCTCGGACGCGGAGATCGGCGAACTCTGGCGGAAGGCCATGTGGGGCAAGAAGGCGGGCGCCGGCATCGACGCCCCGACCTTCCACCAGCCCGACCGCCCGATGTCCGCCATCGGCGGCTGAGCACGGAAGACACCGCAGGAGGCGGGGGAACGCAGCCGCCTCCGACCACCCGTGTGCCTCGGGCAGGAGCTCGCTACCCCTCGAAGTCCTCGAAGGGGACGACTTCCTTCAGGAAGCCCCGGACGCCGAGGAACTGCGAGAGGTGCTCGCGGTGGTCGTCGCAGGCCAGCCAGGTCTTCCGGCGGTCGGGGGTGTGCAGCTTGGGGTTGTTCCAGACCAGCACCCACCGGGCGTCCTCGCGGCAGCCCTTCGCCGAGCAGACCGGCGGGCCGTCGGGGCCGGCGGAGGCGTCCGCGGTGCCGAAGAGGCCGAGCGAGGGGGTGTCCATGGTGGGCCGTCCTGGGGGAGCTGCCGGAGCTGTCACGGCCAGTCTCGCACCCCGGGAAAGCGCTCCCGCACGCGGGCATGACGACGCCGGGCAGCCACGGGGGGAGCCGCCCGGCGTCGGTCTGTCGCTCCGACGGGGGATGCGGAGCGCGTACGCAGTATGTCACGCCACAACCCCCGTGTGGCTAGGCCTTTCATGATTAATCTGAGCCTCTGTTGAGGGTTCTGCCGGGCGAATGCCGACAGAACCGGACGGATCGGTCGACCCGTCCGTGCGCGGCTCAGTCGGCGGCGGGGGAGTCCGCGCCGTCCCGGTCGGCGCGCGGGTCCGCGTCGGTGTTCGGAGCGGGGCGTCCGCCGCCGCCCGTTCCGCCGGGGCCGAGCATCAGCGGGGTCTCCGGCGGCACCGCGAAGGTGCTCGGCAGGCCCGGGGCGCGCTCGCGGCCGGCGTTGGCGATCACCACCGCGAAGTACGGCAGCAGCACGCCGCCGGCCAGCGCGATGAACGCCAGGACCCGTTGGACGTCCCAGAGCACGACGGCCAGCAGCACGCAGAGCGTGCGGACCAGCATCGAGATCACGTACCGCCGCTGGCGGCCCCGCACGTCCTCCGTGAGGCCCGTCCGGGCCCCGGTGATCCGGAAGACCTGCCCGTTGCCGGAGTTCTTCGCCATGGTTACCGCCTTCGTCCGTCACCGCGCCCCCGTGGGTCCGGCCCATTCACGGTACGCCGTGCCGGACGTCACAGGGGCTCCGGGGCTCAGGCTTTCCGCAGGTAGTCGGGCGGGACGGCGTCGGTCAGCCAGACGCCGTTGGCGCTGACCCGGAAGACGTGGCCGTCGCGGGCCATCGCGGCGGCGTCCACCAGCAGGACGACCGGCCGGCCGTGCCGGGAGCCGACCCGGGTGGCCGTCTCGGTGTCGGCGGAGAGGTGCACGTCCCGGCGGGCCATCGGGCGCAGCCCCTCGTGGAAGATCGCGTCCAGGACCCGCCCGGTGGTGCCGTGGTACAGCACCGCGGGCGGGTCGCTGGGCGGCAGCCCGAGGTCGACGTCGACCGTGTGGCCCTGGCTGGCGCGGATGGAGAGGCCGTCCTCGGAGAAGGCGAACCGGCGCTTGTTGTTCGTCTCCACGACGTGGTCCAGTTCGGCCCGGCTGACCGCCCGGCCGTGCCGGGCCAGTGCCGCGAGCAGGGTGTCCACCCCCACCCAGCCGGCCCCGTCCAGGGTGATGCCGACCGAGCCCGGGTCGTGCCGCAGGATGCGGGACAGCCGCTTGGAGACCCTGACCGTCTGCTTCTCGTCCATCGTTCCGGGAACCTCTCCCCCGTGCCGGGCTCCGCTAGGAGGCCTGGCTGACCGAACTCATGTTGAAGTCGGCCACCCGGACCGGCGGCATCGCCGCCCGGGTGAACCAGTCGCCCCACTCGCGGGGCAGGCAGCGCTCGGTGCGTCCGACCTCGGTGATCCGTCCGAGGATGTCGACCGGCGACTCGTTGAACCGGAAGTTGTTGACCGCGCCGACCACTTCGCCGTCCTCCACCAGGTACACGCCGTCCCGGGTGAGGCCGGTGAGCAGCAGGGTCGCCGGGTCGACCTCGCGGATGTACCAGAGGCAGGTGAGCAGCAGGCCGCGCTCGGTGCGGGCGATCATCTCCTCCAGGGTGGGCGCGGACGACTGCTCCGCGGTCTCCAGGACGAGGTTGTCCACCGGCGGGTGCAGCGGCAGGCCGGTCAGGCCGGCCGAGTGCCGGGTGGTGAGCAGGTTGGCCAGCTCGCCGTCGCGGATCCAGTCGGTGGCGGTGAGCGGGTGGCCGTTGTCGAAGACCGAGTCGTTGTCGCCCGAGGAGTGGGTGAGGACGAACGGCGCGGCCTCCAGGCCCGGCTCGGCCGGGTCGGAGCGCAGGGTCAGCGGCAGCGGGCTGAGTCGCTCGCCGACCCGGGTGCCGCCGCCCGCCTTGGAGAAGACGGTGCGGCCCTCGGCGGCGTCCCGTCCGCCGGAGGACCAGCTGAGGTAGACCAGCAGGTCGGCGACGGCGGAGGGCGGCAGCAGCGTCTCGTAGCGGCCGGCCGGCAGGTCGATCCGCTTGCGGCCCCAGCCGAGCCGCCGGGTGAGCCCGGTGTGCAGCTCGGTGACGTCGACGTCGGTGAAGTCGCGGGTGGCCGCGCCCGCCCAGGCGGAGCCGGTGAGGTCGGCGGTCTTGGCGTTCAGCTCGACGGTGCCGGTCGGCTGGTCGTGCCGCAGCCGCAGGCCGGTGGAGGTGCCGAGGTAGCTGCTGGTCACCTCGTGCCGGGCGAAGCCGTACAGCAGCTCGCCGTTCTTGCGGGCCCGGGCGAAGGCCTCGCCGAGGGCCGGGGCGAAGGCCGCGAACACCTCGGCGGAGGTCTCGGCGGGCGGCGCGGTGAAGTCGGCCGAGGCCGGGCGGGACGGGATCAGCGGCTGGGCGTCCTCGGCGGGCCCGGCGTCGCGGGCGGCGGCCTCGGCGGCGCGGACCAGCGACTCGACCTCGTCGAGGGTGACGGCCTCGCGGGAGACCACGCCGGACGCGGTGCCCTCGGCGCCGTCCACGGTGGCGATCACGGTGAGCCGGCGGCCGCGGGTGACGCCGTTGGTGGTGAGGCCGTTGCCGGCCCAGCGGAGGTTGGCGGTGGAGTCCTCGTCGGCGATGACGACGCAGCCGTCCGCGCGGGACAGCTCCAGGGCGCGCTCGACCAGCTCGTGGGGCTTGACGGCGTTCATCAGTGACCGGCCTCCTGCTGGGTGTTGAGCACGTTGACGTTGCGGAACAGCGCGGACGGGCAGCCGTGGCTGACCGCCGCGACCTGGCCCGGCTGGGCCTTGCCGCAGTTGAAGGCGCCGCCGAGCACGTACGTCTGCGGGCCGCCGACGGCGCTCATCGAGCCCCAGAAGTCGGTGGTGGTCGCCTGGTAGGCGAAGTCCTTGACCTGCCCGGCGAGGCGGCCGTTCTTGATCGCGTAGGCGCGCTGGCCGGTGAACTGGAAGTTGTAGCGCTGCATGTCGATCGACCAGGAGCGGTCGCCGACGATGTACAGCCCGTTCTCCACCTGGGAGACCAGCCCGTCCGTGGCGGGGCCGCCGGCGGCGGGCTGCAGCGAGACGTTCGCCATCCGCTGCACCGGGACGTGCGCGGGGGAGTCGGCGAAGGCGCAGCCGTTGGAACGGCCGAGGCCCTTGAGCCGGGCCATCGCCCGGTCCAGCTGGTAGCCGACCAGGACGCCGTCCTTGACGAGGTCCCAGGACTGCGTGGCGACGCCCTCGTCGTCGTAGCCGGTGGTGGCGAGGCCGTGCTCGGCGGTGCGGTCGCCGGTGACGTGCATCAGCTCGGAGCCGTACTTCAGGGTGCCGAGCTTGTCGAAGGTGGCGAAGGAGGTGCCCGCGTACGCGGCCTCGTAGCCGAGGGCGCGGTCCAGCTCGGTGGCATGGCCGATCGACTCGTGGATGGTCAGCCACAGGTTGGACGGGTCGATCACCAGGTCGTAGCGGCCGGCCTCGACGCTCGGCGCCTTCATCTTCTCGGCCAGCAGACCGGGCAGCTCGGCGAGTTCGGCGTCCCAGTCCCAGCCGGTGCCGCGCAGGTACTCGAAGCCGCGGCCGGCCGGCGGGGCGAGGGTGCGCATCGAGTCGAAGGCGCCGGTGCGCTCGTCGACCGAGGTGGCCTCCAGCGAGGGGTGCAGCCGGATCCGCTGCTGGGTGGTGACGGTGCCCGCGGTGTCCGCGTAGAACTTGTTCTCCTGCACCGTCAGCAGGGCCGCGGACACGTGCGACACGCCCTCGGCGGCCAGCAGTCGGTTGCTCCACTCGGCGAGCAGGGCGGTCTTCTCCGCGTCCGGCACCTCGAAGGGGTTGACGTCGTAGGCGGAGACCCAGACCGCGTCGGCGTGCACCGGCTCGTCGGCGAGCTCCACCGCGTCCTCGGAGCCGGCGGCACGGCTGATCCCGCCGGAGAGCCGGGCCACCGCCACCGCCTGCTCGGCGACCCGGGCCGCCGCGTCGGTGGTGAGGTCGACCCCGGCGGCGAAGCCCCAGGCCCCGTCGAGCAGGACGCGGACGGCGAAGCCGAGCTGCACCGAGTCCGAGGTGCCCGAGGGGCGGGCGTCGCGCAGCCGCCAGGAGGCGCTGCGGACCCGCTCCAGGCGGAAGTCGGCGTGGCCGGCGCCGAGTTCGCGGGCCCGGCTGAGAGCGGCGTCGGCGAGGGCGTGCAAGGGGTAGCCGAGGAACAGCGGGTCGACGGTGCG
This sequence comes from Kitasatospora sp. NPDC093679, assembly GCF_040683455.1. Classification (NCBI taxonomy): domain Bacteria; kingdom Bacillati; phylum Actinomycetota; class Actinomycetes; order Kitasatosporales; family Streptomycetaceae; genus Kitasatospora; species Kitasatospora sp. NPDC093679. Next base: position 22,733 of record NZ_JBFBDW010000052.1, on the reverse strand, counting down.
GCTTGTGGGCGGCATCGGGCTCCCTGGGTCGGACGGTCGGGGGCGGCGGGCGCCCCCGGGCAGGGGAACCCGCATCGCATCATGGACCGCCGAACACACCCGGGGCCAGCGAATTCACCCGAAACCGCGCGCGTCGCCCGCCGCACCACCCGTACCGACGGTCCGTCAGGCGACCGTCTCCCACCAGCCGTCCAGCTCCTGCGGCTGGTCGACGTCGACCCGCTCGCCGGGCCGCGGCACGACCAGCGGCACGGCCTGCGCCTTGGCCTCCACCAGCAGCCGCTCGATCGGCTCCGCCCACGGGTGCAGGCCCAGGTTGAAGGTGCACCAGTGCACCGGCACCAGCAGCCCGGCCTTCAGCTCCCGGTGGGCGCGGACGGCGTCCTCCGGCGTCATGTGGATGTCGGCCCACGCCTCGTCGTACGCGCCGATCTGCACCAGCGCCGCGTCGAACGGGCCGTGCTGCTCGCCGATCCGCGCGTAGCCCTCGAAGTAGCCGGAGTCGCCGGTGTAGTACACCTTGCGGTTCGGCCCGGCGATCACCCAGGAGCCCCACAGCGTGGTGTTGCGGGTGGTGCCGCGGCCGGAGAAGTGGTGCGCCGAGGTCAGGGTGAGGGTGAGCGAGCCCAGGGTGCAGGTCTCGTCCCAGTCGAGCTCGATGATCCGGTGCTCCGGCACGCCCCAGCGGCGCAGGTGGCTGCCGATGCCCAGCGGCACCAGGAACGGCGCCGACTGCAGGGTGACCAGCCGCTTCACGGTCGCCATGTCGAGGTGGTCGTAGTGGTCGTGCGAGATCAGCACCGCGTCCACCGGCGGCAGCTCGGAGAGCGCGGCCGGCACGGGGTGCAGCCGCTTCGGGCCGACGTGCGCGGACGGGGAGCAGCGGTCGCTCCAGATCGGGTCGAGCAGCACCCGGCTGCCCTCGATCTCCACCAGCACGGAGGCGTGCCCGTACCAGACCACCTCCACCCCCTCGGCGGGCCGCTCGCCGTGCTGCGGGCGCACCGTCGGCACCGGCAGCGCGGGGGTGCGGCCCTCGCGGTCGAACAGCATCCGGCGGACCGTCTCGGCACCGGGCGTGGACGCGCGTGCCAGCTCGGAGGGGGCGTTGTGGAACACGCCGTCCCGGTACTGCGGGGAGCGGCGGATCCGCTCCTCGCGCTCGCCGTCCGGCCGTCCGCCGAACGCCGCCGGCAGGTCGCGCAGCGCCCACGCCGCGCCGCCCGCCGCGGCGGCCAGCGCGGTCAGGGCCAGCAGGCGGCCGCGCCGCCCGGTCGAACCGGTGGGCCGTACCTCGGTCATCCGTGCTCCCGCTCTCTCGTCACCGACCGTGTGCCGGGCCTCGCTGATGGTGCGGCCCGCGACCGGGGCGCCCAGAGGGCAACGGGTACGGCCCGCCCGGTTGTTCCCGTCCAAGTCGGACGCGTTGTCGGGATGCGACAGTTCCCGCCGGACGGACCTGTGGGAGGTCGATTCGCCGCAGGATCACCGGGACCGATAGCGTCACAGTGCGTACGCGTCACGGCGTACCGCTGCGGCCCGGCGGCCAACCGGCCGCCGCTCGACGGGCCGCCGCCAACTACGGAGAGAGGTGGATCGTTGAGCCGCTCGGTTCTCGTCACCGGAGGCAACCGGGGCATCGGCCTCGCGATCGCCAAGGCCTTCGCCGAAGCCGGCGACAAGGTCGCCATCACCAGCCGCTCGGGCGAGGTCCCGGCCGAGCTGGCCGCGCACGAGGTCCTCGCCGTCAAGTGCGACATCACCGACGCGGCCCAGGTCGACGCGGCCTTCGCCGAGATCGAGGAGAAGCAGGGCGCCGTCGAGGTGCTGGTGGCCAACGCCGGCATCACCAAGGACACCCTGCTGCTGCGCATGTCCGAGGACGACTTCAGCTCCGTCATCGAGACCAACCTCACCGGCACCTTCCGGGTGGTCAAGCGCGCCGCGACCAAGATGCTCCGCGCCCGCAAGGGCCGCGTGGTGCTGATCTCGTCCGTGGTGGGCCTGCTCGGCTCGCCCGGCCAGGCCAACTACGCCGCCTCCAAGGCCGGCCTGGTGGGCTTCGCGCGCTCCCTCGCCCGCGAGCTCGGCTCCCGCAACATCACGATCAACGTGGTCGCGCCCGGCTTCGTCGACACCGACATGACCGCCGTGCTCAGCGAGGACCGCCGCAAGGAGATCGTCGCCGGCGTGCCGCTCGGCCGTTACGCCGCGCCCGCCGAGGTCGCCGCCGCGGTCCGCTTCCTCTCCTCCGACGAGGCCGCATACATCACCGGAGCCGTCATTCCCGTCGACGGCGGATTGGGCATGGGTCACTGAACCATGAGTGGAATCCTTGAGGGCAAGCGCATCCTGATCACCGGTGTGCTGATGGAGTCGTCCATCGCCTTCCACACCGCGAAGCTGGCCCAGGAGCAGGGCGCGGAGATCATCCTCACCGCCTTCCCCCGGCCGAGCCTCACCGAGCGCATCGCCAAGAAGCTGCCGAAGCCGGTGAAGGTCCTGGAGCTGGACGTCTCCAGCGAGGAGCAGCTGGCCGGCATCGCCGACCAGGTCCGCGAGCACCTGCCGACCCTCGACGGCATCGTCCACTCGATCGGCTTCGCCCCGCAGGACGCGCTCGGCGGCAACTTCCTCAACACCCCGTGGGAGTCCGTCGCCACCGCCATGCAGGTCTCCGCCTTCTCGCTGAAGTCGCTGACCATGGCGCTGCTGCCGCTCATGCAGGACGGCGGCTCGGTGGTCGGCCTGACGTTCGACGCGCAGTTCGCCTGGCCGAAGTACGACTGGATGGGCCCGGCGAAGGCCGCGCTGGAGGCGACCAACCGGTACCTCGCCCGCGACCTCGGCGAGCGCAACATCCGCTGCAACCTGATCTCGGCGGGCCCGATCGGCTCGATGGCCGCCAAGTCCATCCCGGGCTTCGGCGAGCTGGCCGACACCTGGAACCAGCGCTCGCCGCTCAAGTGGGACCTCTCGGACCCGGAGCCGGCCGGCCGCGGCGTCGTCGCCCTGCTCTCCGACTGGTTCCCGAAGACCACCGGCGAGATCGTCCACGTCGACGGCGGCCTGCACGCCATCGGCGCCTGACGGCCCGCGCACCGCTGGGTGCACCTTGAGGGGCGCGGGGAACTGCGCGCATCGGAAGACGGCTGGGCTCGGCCTCTCCCGTCTCGCGCAGTTCTCCGCGCCCCTTTCGGGTTTGCCCGAACGGACAGGGCCCGCCGCTCCCGAGGCGCGCAGTCCGCCCCCGGCCTTCGGCCGGGAGGTGCCCCCGCGCCCCCGGAGTCGCTGCCCCTAGTCGCTCTGGGCGGCCTCGCTGCCGCAGGCGCCGATGGCGCGGCCGGCCTCGGCGGAGGCCCGCTGGGCGTCGCCGCCGCGGATGGCGTCGAGGATGCCGTCGTGGCCGACGTACCGTTCGGCGATCAGCTCGGGGCCGACGTCGTGCCGCAGGTGCGCCCGCATGACCTCCCCGAGGTCCGCGTAGACCGCGGCGAGCACCTCGTTGTGGGCCGCCGCGACCACCGCGGAGTGGAAGGCCGCGTCGGCCTGCACGAAGTCCTCCGGGTCGCCGGAGTGCCAGGCCCGCTCGCGGCGGTCGAGCGCCGAGCCGAGCAGTTCGAGGTCCCGGTCGGTGCGCCGGGAGGCGGCCAGCCCGGCGGCGGACATCTCCAGGGCGGCGCGCAGTTCCGCGACCTGGGACTGGTCGGCGTCCGCGAAGCGGCGGTGCATGACGCCGGCGAGTTCGCTGGTGGCCAGCACGTACGTCCCCGAGCCCTGCCGGATGTCGAGCAGGCCGTTGTGGGCGAGCGCCTTCACCGCCTCGCGGACGGTGTTGCGGGCGACGCCGAGCTGCTCGACGAGGGCGGCCTCGGTGGGGATGCGGGAGCCGACCGGCCATTCGCCCGAGGTGATCTGGGCCCGCAGCTGCGCGATGACCTGATCGGACAGCGGGGTTCGGCGGGTGCTGGACAGCGCCATGGCTCGGACTCCTCCTCTTCCTCGCTCCCCCGGGGGAGGAGCCTCAGACCTTAGCCGTTTCGGGACGTTCTGGCGCGAGCATTCATCCCATCATTCTATGATGGGCGCTATGTCGACCGCAGCGGACTCCGCCACCCACCGCCGCGCCGAGCCCGTCCCGGCCGCGCCCGCGCCCTCCCGCGCCCGTCTCCAGACCGTCCTCCTCGCCGTCGGCATCGCGCTGGCCGCCGTCAACCTGCGCCCCGTGGTCACCAGCCTCGGTCCGCTGCTCGACGACGTCCGGGCCGACCTCGGCATGAGCGCCGGCGTCGCCGGCCTGCTCACGGCGGTGCCCTCGCTCTGCTTCGCGCTGTTCGGCCTGGCCGCCCCCGCGCTCGCCCGCCGGATCGGCCCGATCGCGGTGGTCGCGGCCGGCATGGGCGCGATCACCCTCGGCGTGCTGGCCCGCTCCTACGCCGGCGGCACCGCCGTCTTCCTGCTGCTGACCGCCGTGGCCCTGGCCGGCGTCGCGGTCTCCAACGTGCTGCTCCCGGTGGTCGTGAAGCGCTGGTTCCCGCACCGGGTCGGCCCGATGATCGGCCTCTACTCGATGGCCCTGTCGGTCGGCACCTCGCTGGCCGCCGCCGCCACCGTCCCGCTGACCGCGGAGATGGGCGGCAGCTGGCGGGCCGGCCTCGGGATCTGGTCGCTGCTCGCCGCCGCGGCGCTGGTGCTGTGGGCGGTCGTCGCCCTGCTGCGCCGCGACCGCTCCGGCGGCGGGCGGCCGGCGCAGGGGGAGGGGCGGACGGCCGCGGAGCCGTCCGGGCCGATCGTCCGCAGCCGGACGGCGTGGGCGCTCGCCGTCTTCCTCGGCCTGCAGGCCACCAGCGCCTACGCCACGATGGGCTGGCTGCCGAAGATCTACCAGGACGCCGGGGTCTCGGACGGCGCCTCCGGCGTGCTGCTGGCCGTGGTCATGGCGGTGAGCGTGCCGGCCTCGTTCGTGCTGCCGAGCCTCGCCGCCCGGCGCGGCGACCAGCAGCTGTTCGTCGTGGTGCTCGGAATCTGCGGCATCGCCGGCTACACGGGCCTGGCGTTCGCCGCGGGCACCGCCTCCTGGCTGTGGGCCTGCCTGGTCGGCCTGTCGATGTGCGCCTTCCCGCTGGCCCTCACCATGATCGGCCTGCGGGCGCGGACCCCGGGCGGGGTGGCGCGGCTGTCGGCGTTCTCGCAGTGCGTCGGCTACCTGATCTCCATCCCCGGGCCGATCGCGGTCGGCGCGGTCTACCAGGCCACCGGCAGCTGGTACCTGCCGCTCGGCCTGCTCGCCGCCCTGCTGGTGCCGCAGATGGTGTTCGGCGCGCTGGCCGGCCGGCCCCGGCACATCGAGGACGAACTGCCCCGCGTCCCCGCCACGGCCTGACCCCGGTTTCCGGACGGAACCGTCGGAATGCGACACTCTGCGCATGCCAGTTCTCGAACCCGAGCCGCAGGACGGCCAGAAGAAGCTGCTCCAGCTGATGGGCGTGATCGCCGGGGTGGTCGTGCTCGTCGCCGTGATCGCCATGGTCGCCGCCCGCCTGGGCTGACGGGGTCCGCACACCGTCTCCACTCCTGCGGGTGGCGACCGCGCGGACCCCGCGCCCGGGAGCACATTTTCTGCAAAGCTCTAGGGGTATGAGCGCCGACACACCCCGAAGGATCATCGTTCTCCGTCATGCCAAGGCCGACTGGCCGAACCAGGTGGCCGACCACGAGCGGCCGCTGGCCGACCGCGGGCGGCACCAGGCGCCGGAGGCGGGCCGCTGGCTGGCCGATTCCGGCATCAACCCCGACTACGTGCTCTGCTCCACCGCGCTGCGCACCAGGGAGACCTGGAAGCTGGCGGCGCACGAACTGCCCAAGCGCCCGCGCCGCACGGTCTACGAGGACCGGGTGTACGAGGCCAGCCCGGGCGAGATCATCGCGGTGCTCCAGGAGACCCCGGACGAGTTCGCCGACCTGATCCTGATCGGCCACAACCCGGGCGTGCTCGGCCTCACCCAGGTCCTCGCCGGCGACGAGGGCGACGTGGACGCGCTCAACCGGCTGAGGCTCAGCAGCTTCCCGACCGCCGCGATCGCCGTCCTCAGCTTCGCCGGCCCCTGGAAGTCGGTCGAGCCCGGGGTCGCCAAGCTGGACTCGTACCACACGCCGCAGGACTGAGACCCGGCCCGGGACGGCCGGTACGCCGGGACGGCCGGTACGTGAAGGGTGGCCGGGGCCTACGCCCGAGCCACCCTCCGTGCTGGTGCGGTGCCGCCGCCGGATCAGTCGGTGACGCTGCCGTCCAGGGCGTCCGCCGCCTCGACCTCGTCGCGGGTGATGCCCAGCAGGTAGAGCACGGTGTCCAGGAACGGCACGTTGACCGCGGTGTGCGCGGCCTCGCGGACCACCGGCTTCGCGTTGAACGCCACGCCCAGCCCGGCCGCGTTCAGCATGTCGAGGTCGTTGGCGCCGTCGCCGATCGCCACCGTCTGCGCCAGCGGCACCCCGGCCTGCTCGGCGAACCGGGCCAGCCAGCGGGCCTTGCCCGCGCGGTCCACGATCTCGCCGGTGACCCGGCCGGTGAACCTGCCGTCCGCGACCTCCAGGGTGTTGGCGGCGGCGTAGTCCAGCCCCAGCTGCTCGACCAGGTGGTCGGTGACCTGGGTGAACCCGCCGGAGACGATCGCCACCTGGTAGCCGAGCCGCTTCAGGGTGCGGATCAGCGTGCGGGCGCCCGGAGTCAGCCGAACCTCGGCGCGGACCTTCTCCACCACGGCGGCGTCCAGTCCGGCCAGCAGCGAGACGCGGGCCCGCAGCGACTCCGCGAAGTCCAGCTCGCCGCGCATCGCGGCCGCCGTCACCTCGGCGACCTCCGCCTCGCAGCCGGCGTGCGCGGCGAAGAGCTCGATCACCTCGTCCTGGATCAGCGTGGAGTCGACGTCCATGACCACCAGGCGCTTGGCCCGCCGGTGCAGGCCGGCGCCGACCACCGCGATGTCCACGCCCAGCGCCGAGGCCTCCGGCGCCAGCCGGGCCCGCAGCTGCTCGGTCGGCAGACCGGAGACGGCCAGCTCCACCGCGGTCACCGGGTACTTGGCCAGCCGGAACACCCGGTCGATGTTGCCGCCGGCCTCGCTCACCAGCCCGGCCAGCGCGGCCACCGCCGCGGCGGTCAGCGGGTGGCCGAGCACGGTGACGTGCGAGCGGCCCTCGCGGCGCGGCCGGTTGTCGCCGGTGCCGGAGATGATCTCGGCCTGCAGCTTGAGCTCCTCGGCCCAGCGGTGCACCGTCACGCGCAGCCCGCCCTCGGACGCCTGCCCGGAGGGCGGCGTGACCAGGGCGCACAGCGTTATCCGGCCACGGGTCACGACCTGCTCGATGTCGATCACGTCCACGCCGTACTCGGCGAGCGTGGCGAACAGGCCCGCGGTGATACCGGGGCGGTCCTTGCCGAACACCTTGACGAGCAGCGTCCGCTCGTCGTCGGTCCGTGGCTGCTGGGCGGGGCCGGGCTCGGCGGCCGGATCAGTCGCGTTCATGGTGCCTCCCACGCTACCCGCCCGGCGCGCGGTGCCACGCCCGGCGTCCGCACGCTGGGACGACGCGGCGGCCCCGATTTCGTTGCCGCCCGGTCACAAAGGCCGAGGTGACTTTCAGGTACGACCGCGGGGCTGGAATGATTCCCCCGTCAGATCAGACGCACAACTCCCCACGTGGGGAGCCAATCGGGGGACCGAGAGAGCGGGGGCAGGCGGACGTGCCGCAACTCGTACTGGAGCTCAACGGGCAGCAGACCGTCCTGGAGCCGGGCCGCGCGTACACCATCGGACGGGACCCGGCCTCGGACTTCACGTTCGAGGACGCCAGGGTCTCGTGGCGGCACGCCACGATCGCCTTCGACGGGGCGGGCTGGCAGCTGCAGGACCACGGATCCACCAACGGCACCTACGCGGGCGGTGCCCGCACCCAGCACGTGCCGCTCCACCCCGGTGCGGTGGTCAACCTCGGCAACGCCGAGAACGGGCCCCGGCTCGCGTTCTCCGCGCCGGCCCAGGCGCCCGCGCCGCAGCCCGGCGTGCACGAGGCCGTGACCAGCCGGGCCGCACCGCCGCCGGCCGCTCACCAGGCCCCGGCCAACCAGGCACCCGCCCAGCAGCCCTGGGCGCAGCACCAGCAGCCGCCCGTCCACCAGCAGTGGGACACCCCGGCGCCGCAGCCGGTCGTGCCGCACCAGGGGCAGCAGCACGCCCCCGTCCCGCCGCAGCAGGGCCGGTCGCCGCTGCCGAACGGGCTCGGCAACCCGACCATGGTGCGCAACCTCACCGCCGGCATGCGCACCATCCGCATCGGCCGCGCCCTGGACAACGACATCGTCGTCTCCGACCTGCAGGTCTCCCGCCACCACGCGGAGCTGCGGCAGCTCGCCGACGGCCGATGGGAGATCGTCGACCTCGGCAGCCACAACGGCATCTTCCTCAACGGCCAGCCGGTGCAGCGCCAGCTCATGGGCCCGCAGGACCGCCTGACGGTCGGCCACTCCAGCTTCGTCCTGGTCGGCGACCAGCTGCAGGAGTTCGTCGACACCGGCGCCGTCACCTTCTCCGCCCGCCACCTGACCGTCGAGGTCGAGTTCAAGGGCGGCAAGAAGGTCCTGCTCAACGACGTCTCCTTCTCCGTCCCGGAGAAGTCCCTGGTCGCCGTCATCGGCCCGTCCGGCTCCGGCAAGTCCACCCTGCTGCGCGCCCTGACCGGCTACCGCCCCGCCGACCGCGGCGAGGTGCTGTACGACAACCACAACCTGTACCAGCAGTTCGCCGAGCTCCGCTCGCGCATCGGCCTGGTGCCGCAGTCCGAGATCCTGCACAAGGAGCTCACCGTCCGCAGCGGCCTCAAGTACGCCGCCCGGCTGCGCTTCCCCGGTGACACCGAGGCCGCGGAGCGCGAGCGCCGGATCGACGAGGTGCTGTACGAGCTGCGCCTCGACAAGCGCGCCGACAACCGGATCACCGCCCTCTCCGGCGGCCAGCAGAAGCGCGTCTCGGTCGCCCTGGAGCTGCTCACCAAGCCGTCCCTGATCTTCCTGGACGAGCCGACCTCCGGCCTCGACCCCGGCATGGACCGCGAGGTCATGCAGACCCTGCGGGGTCTGGCCGACGACGGCCGCACCGTCCTCGTCGTCACCCACTCGGTGGCCGAACTCGCGCTCTGCGACCGGCTGCTGGTGATGGCGCCGGGCGGCTCGGTGGCCTACTTCGGCCCGCCGTCCGAGGCCCTGCACTTCTTCGGCTACGAGACCTGGGCCGACGTCTTCCAGGCCTTCGAGAACTACCCCGACCACGACTGGGCCGGCCGCTACAAGGGCTCCGTCCACTACCGGCAGTACTCCGCCGACGTGGACGCCCCCGTGCAGCACGCCACCCCGAGCGTGCCGCTGGCCCAGGTTCGCCCGCCGAAGCCGCAGAGCTGGGGCTCCCAGCTGTGGACGCTGATCAGCCGCTACCTCGCGGTGATCGGCTCCGACAAGGGCTTCATGCTGCTCTCCCTGGTGCTGCCGCTGGTCCTCGGCGGGGTCTCGGTGCTGATCCCCGACCACTGCGGACTGGCCGCCTGCCAGGCCTCCGGACGCAACGACATCGCCAAGATGATCCTGCTGGTGGTGGCCTTCGGCGCCTGCCTCTCCGGCTCGGCGAACTCCGTCCGAGAACTGATCAAGGAACGGGCGATCTACGAACGGGAACGGGCCACCGGCCTCTCCCGCTCCGCCTACCTGGTCTCCAAGATCGTCGTGCTCGGCCTGGTCAGCTTCGTCCAGGGCGGCGTCATCTCCGCGATCGCCTTCAAGACCCGCGACCTGCCCGCCGAGGGCCTGCTGCTGAAGAGCATGCCCGCCGCCGAGATGGCGATCGGCGTGATCCTGCTGAGCTTCACCTCGATGCTGGTCGGCCTGACCATCTCGGCGCTCGTGAAGACCGCCGAGAAGACCATGCCGCTGCTGGTCATGTTCGCCATCGTGCAGATGGTCTTCACCGGCGCCATCTTCCAGGTCTTCGACAAGCCCGGCCTGGAGCAGTTCGCCTGGCTGATGCCCGGCCGCTGGGGCCTCGCCGCGACCGGCAACACCCTCGACCTGGCCCACAGCTCCGCCGTCACCTACAACACCGACGTCCGCCCGCCCACGCCGGTCGTCGACCCGCTGTGGGACCACACCGTCGGCCACCTCTTCCTCAACTGGTTCGCCCTGATCGCCATCTCCGTCGGCCTCGCCTTCCTCATCCAGCGCTTCCTGCGCCGCCACGAGCCCGAGGTCATGCAGAAGGGCTGACACCCGCACCGCACACCACGGGCGGCACCCCCGGCACCGGGGGCGCCGCCCGTCGGCGTACCCGGGCCGGAGGCCGCCGTACGCCCCCGGACCTAGGCCGGTCGCCCCATGCCCCGGCCCCCCGCCCGGCGGTAGCGTGGGGGCATGCCGCCCGAGGAGCCCGCCCCCGCCTGCGACCCCTGCCTGGGCGGGATCGAGGCGATCAGCACCGCCGTGCTCGCGATGAGCCGTCACCTGGAGGTCCGCGAGGTCCTCCGGCGGATCACCGCCTCCGCCCGCGCCCTGCTCGGCGCCGAGTACGCCGCCCTCGGCGTCCCCGACGACCACGGCGGCTTCGCCCAGTTCGTCGTCGACGGCGTCACCGACGAGCAGTGGCGCGCGATCGGCCCGCTGCCCCGCCAGCACGGCGTCCTCGCCGCGATGCTCCACGAGCTGACGCCCACCCGGCTCGCCGACGTCCGTACCGCGCCCGACTTCGGCGGCTGGCCCGCCGCCCACCCCGAGATGACCGACTTCCTCGGCATGCCGATCGTCGACGGCACCGAGATCCTCGGCGCCGTCTTCCTCGCCAACAAGCCCGGCGGCTTCACCGCCCACGACGAGGAGCTCCTGCGGATCCTCGCCGCGCACGCCGCCCTCGCCCTCTCCAACGCCCGCCTCTACGAACGCAGCCGCGAACTCACCCTCGCCGGGGAACGCGCCCGCATCGCGCACGACCTGCACGACGCCGTCTCGCAGAAGCTCTTCTCGCTGCGCCTCACCGCCAAGGCCGCCGCCACCCTCGTCGACCGCGACCCGGACCGGGCCCGCGCCGAACTCGCCGAGGTCGCCCGCCTCGCCGCCGAGGCCGCCGACGAACTGCGCGCCGTCGTCGTCGAACTGCGCCCCGCCGCACTGGAGGAGGACGGCCTCACCGCCACCCTCGCCTCCCAGGTCCAGGTGCTCGACCGCGCGCACACCGCCGCCGTCAGCTTCAGCGCCCTGCACATGAAGGCACTGCCCGCCGCCCAGGAGGCCGCCCTGCTGAGGGTCGCCCAGGAGGCCCTGCACAACGCACTGCGGCACTCCGGCGCCCGGACGGTCGACGTCACCCTCGCCGGGACCCCGGCCCGCGGCGCCGTCCTGCGGGTCGCCGACGACGGGCAGGGCTTCGACCCCGACTCCGTCCGGCGGGCCGGCCGCCACCTCGGCCTGGTCTCGATGCGGGACCGCGCCGCCGCCGTCGGCGGCACCCTCACGCTGGAGTCCGCCCCGGGCAAGGGGACGGTCGTGGAGATGGAGGTCCCCGGTGCCTGACAGCCGGTCGATGATCCGCGTGCTGCTGGTCGACGACCACCAGGTCGTCCGGCGCGGACTGCGCACCTTCCTGGAGGTCCAGGACGACATCGAGGTGGTCGGCGAGGCCGCGGACGGCGCCGAGGGCGCCGCCCTCGCCCAGCAGCTCGCCCCCGACGTCGTCCTGATGGACCTCAAGATGCCCGGCGTCGACGGCATCGAGGCCCTCAAGATCCTCCGCGACCAGGGCAACCGGGCCAAGGTCCTGATCGTCACCAGCTTCACCGAGCACCGCACCGTCGTACCCGCCCTGCGGGCCGGCGCGGCCGGCTACGTCTACAAGGACGTCGACCCGGAGGCGCTCGCGGGCGCCATCCGCTCGGTGCACGCCGGACACGTGCTGCTCCAGCCCGAACTCGCCGAGGCGCTGCTCTCCGACGACGGCCCGCGGCCCGCCCAGGGACGCGGCGGCACCCTCACCGACCGCGAGCGCGAGGTGCTCGGCCACATCGCGGACGGCCGCTCCAACCGCGAGATCGCCCGCGCGCTGCACCTCTCCGAGAAGACGGTGAAGACCCACGTCTCCAACATCCTCATGAAGCTCGACCTCGCCGACCGCACCCAGGCCGCCCTCTGGGCCGTCCGCAACGCCGAGGCGTAGGGCCGGGCACCCGCCGGGGAGCACCTCCGGGGGCGCCGGCCCGCGCCCCCGGTGGTCGGCCTACCGGGGCTCGTCGACGAGGGCGTTGTAGGCGGCGACCTGGGCGCGGCGGGCCGTGCGCTCCAGCGGGGCGAGGACCTCGCGGCGGGCCGCCATCTCCGAGGCGGAGACCGCCGCGCCGTGCCCGCCCGCGGCGATCGACAGCAGGGCCGACACCTGCCGGGCGGATTCCAGCACCCGTACGGCGCGGGCCGGGTACCCCGGCGCCAGCAGTTCAAAGTGCCCGCGCCGGCGGTACGACTCCAGCGCCTTCAGCGCCTCGGGCCCGGCGCCGGCGACGTCGAGGCGGGTGAGCAGCACGGTGGCCTGCCGCAGCCCGTCCGCGAGCTCGAACTCGGCCTCGTGCAGCGAGGGGACGTCCGCCGGCGGGGTGTCGTTGACCTCCGAGCAGCGCCACAGCACGGTCGCCGAGCGGTCCCCCTCCGGGCCGAAGACGCTGACCTCGGGCACCAGCCCGATCGGTACGCCGACCGCCAGGACGGCCTCCCCGGCGCCCATCGCCCCGGCGTTGAACGGAGCCGGCCCGGTCAGCCCCAGCGGGTGGCCGGCCGAGGGCAGTGCGAGCCGCAGCCCGCGGACGCCGAGGACGCGGAGCCGTCCGAGCGCCCAGGTGAGGCCGTGCAGCTCGCCGTCCGCGTCGCCGGGCAGGCCGGTGACCCGGTGGGACTCGTCGCCGCCGATGACGGCCGCGGCGGCGTCGTCGGGCGAGGCGGAGCCGGCGAGCAGGGCGTTGCCCCAGGCGGTGAGCCGGGCCGAGCGCGGCTCCAGGAAGGGATTGTCGGCAGGTGTGGCGAGCATCCCGCCAGCCTACGGACAACTCCGCCATCGGCGTGGCGTAGGTTTGGGCTGTGCTGTGCGCGGCGCATCCCGTCCCGCCCGCCGGACCGGCGGGAGTACGCTGCCCGCGCACCGACTGTCGAGACCACTGGACCGAACCCCGAGGCCCGATGCCGCCGGCCCTCGGACGGCCGACATCTGCATTGGGGAAGGCTAGGCATGAGTGACGTGCTGGAGCTCGTCGACGTTTCCGTGGTCCGGGAGGGTCGCGCGCTGATCGACCGGGTCTCCTGGGCGGTCGCCGAGGGCGAGCGCTGGGTGGTCCTGGGTCCGAACGGGGCGGGCAAGACGACGCTGCTGCAGGTCGCCTCCACGTACCTCTTCCCGACCTCCGGCACCACCGCGGTGCTCGGCGAGAAGCTCGGCTCGGTCGACGTCTTCGAGCTGCGGGCCCGGATCGGCCTGGCGAGCGCCGCGATGTTCGACAAGCTGCCCGGCGAGCAGACCGTGCTGCAGACGGTGCTGACCGCGGCCTGGGGCATGACGGCCACCTGGAACGAGCAGTACGACAGCAGCGACGAGGCCCGGGCGCTGGCCCTGCTGGACCGGCTCGGCATGGCCGGTTACACGACCCGCAAGTTCGGCACCCTCTCCGAGGGCGAGCGCAAGCGCACCCTGATCGCCCGCGCGCTGATGACCGACCCCGAACTGCTGCTGCTGGACGAGCCGGCCGCCGGCCTCGACCTCGGCGGCCGCGAGGACCTGGTGCGCCGCCTCGGCGCGCTCGCCCAGGACGAGTACGCGCCGTCGATGGTGATGGTCACCCACCACGTCGAGGAGATCGCCCCGGGCTTCACCCACGTGCTGATGATCCGTCAGGGCAAGGTGCTGGTCGCCGGTCCGATCGACACCGAGCTGACCGCCCGCAACCTGTCGCTCTGCTTCGGCCTGCCGCTGACCCTGGAGCGCCGCGGCGACCGCTGGTCCGCGCAGGGCCTGCCGATGGGCTGACCGCCCGTCCGCGACGGCCGCCGGGCCGCGCACCCGCTCCGGCGGGCGCGCGGCCCGGCGGCCGTTCCGGTGCCCGCGGCGGCGCCGCCCGGTGGCGCTGAACCACTGAACTCCGCTGAACACCCGCCCCCCGTACGGGCGGCCGGTTTCCGCCTGTTCACCTGCGGGAAGCTAGGCGTCACAAGCATCCCCCTCCCTAGGATGGCGTCGTGGACAGCTGGATCTGGTGGCTCCTGGCCGCCGTCGGCCTCGGCATACCGCTGGTGATCACCGCGATGCCGGAGTTCGCCATGTTCGCGATCGGAGCGGGTGCCGCGGCGCTCACCGCGGCGCTCGGGGCCGGGGTGGTGCCGCAGTTCCTGGTGTTCGTCGCGGTGTCGGTCGCCCTCCTGGTGTTCGTCCGGCCGATCGCGTACCGCCAGTTGCAGAAGGGCCCGGCGATCAAGACGGGCATCGAGGCGCTCGAGGGCGCCACCGCAGTCGTACAGGAGAAGGTCGACGGGGAGGGCGGCCGGATCAAGCTCAACGGCGAGATCTGGTCGGCCCGGGCACTCCACCCCGGCAGTGTCTACGAGCCGGGGCAGCAGGTCGACGTCGTCGAAATCCAGGGCGCCACCGCCCTGGTCGTCTAGGGGAGAATCGTGGAACCCGTCCTCATCGTGCTGGTCGTCCTGGTCGTGGTGGCCTTCATCGCGCTGATCAAGACGATCCAGGTGATCCCGCAGGCCAGCGCGGCGATCGTGGAGCGCTTCGGCCGCTACACCCGCACGCTGAGCGCGGGACTCAACATCGTGGTGCCGTTCATCGACACCATCCGCAACCGCATCGACCTCCGCGAGCAGGTCGTGCCGTTCCCGCCGCAGCCGGTCATCACCTCGGACAACCTGGTCGTCAACATCGACACCGTCATCTACTACCAGGTGACCGACCCGCGGGCCGCGACCTACGAGGTCGCCAGCTACATCCAGGCCATCGAGCAGCTCACCGTCACCACGCTGCGCAACATCATCGGCTCGATGGACCTCGAGTCCACCCTGACCTCCCGCGAGGTCATCAACGCGGGCCTGCGCGGCGTCCTCGACGAGGCCACCGGCCGCTGGGGCATCCGCGTCAACCGCGTCGAGCTGAAGGCGATCGAGCCGCCGACCTCCATCCAGGACTCGATGGAGAAGCAGATGCGCGCCGACCGTGACAAGCGCGCCGCGATCCTCACCGCCGAGGGCGCCCGGCAGGCCCAGATCCTGCGCGCCGAGGGCGAGAAGCAGGCCGCCGTCCTGCAGGCCGAGGGCGAGGCGCAGGCCGCGGTGCTGCGCGCCGACGGTGAGGCCGCCGCGATCCGCACCGTCTTCGAGGCCATCCACGAGGGCGACGCCGACCAGAAGCTGCTCGCCTACCAGTACCTGCAGACCCTGCCCGAGCTCGCCAAGGGCGACTCCAACAAGCTGTGGATCATCCCGAGCGAGGTCGGCGACGCGCTCAAGGGCCTCGGCGGCGCCTTCACCGGTCTGACCGGCGGCAACGGCGCCGGCCCGGCCGCCGCGGCCGCCCCGCGCCCGGTGGACACCGAGACCAAGCACATCGCCCGCCCCCGGGTCGAGACCACCCGCGAGTACCCGCGGATCGACCCCGAGTGAGCCGGCCGTAAGGCCCCGGCAGACCCCTCCGGCCTGCGCCGCCCGTACCGGGCCGGCGCAGGCCGGCTCCGCATGTCGCACCCGGGCATGTCACACCCGCACGGGCTGCGTCGTCCCCCTGGCATGAGAATCGCCATCGTCGGAGGAACGGGGACGCTGGGAAGCCACGTCACCGAGGAACTGCGCGCCCGCGGCCACGAGGTCCGGGTGCTGAGCCGCCGTTCGCCCGAGCACCCGGTCGACCTGACCACCGGGGCCGGACTGGCCGCCGCCCTGGCCGGCTGCGAGGTCGTGGTCGACGCCGCCAACAGCCGCTCGGCGAAGGGCGCCGAACGCACCCTGGTCGACGGCACCAGGAACCTCCTCGCCGCCGAACGCGCCGCCGGCGTCGGCCACCACGTCTGCGTCTCGATCGTCGGCTGCGACCGGGTGCCGGTCGGCTACTACGCGGTGAAGACCGCCCAGGAGCGGGCCGTCGCCGAGGGCCCGGTGCCGTGGACGGTCGTCCGGATCACCCAGTTCCACGAACTGATCGGCGAGGCCTTCGCGGCGCTCGGCCGCTGGCGCCTGCTGACCGTGCCGAAGGCCCGGCTGCAGACGATCGCCGCCGTCGACGCCGCCCGTGCCGTCGCGGACGCCGCCGAACGGCCCGCCCGCCTCGGCCGGACGGAGGCCGCCGGCCCGGAGACGGCCGACGCCCGCGAACTCGCCCGCACCTGGCGGGCCGTCACCGGCCGCCGCGTCCTGCAACTGCCCCTGCCGCTGCCCGGTGCCCTCGGCCGGGCCCTGCGCGCCGGCGGCCTCACCACGGACCGGCCCGACACCCGCGGCACGACGACCTTCGCCGACTGGCTGGCGGGTGCCACCGCCGCCGCCACCGCACCGAACCGCACGCCCGCCCGGTGACCGCCCGGCCCCGCGGGAGGGCGGCGAGCCCCCGCGGGGCCGGAGCGGTCCGGATCGTGGATCACCCCTGGCCCGGCCCTCCCTCCTCCGGCATGATCCTTAGTGACAGGAGCGAAGGAGGGAATCACGGATGTCGGTCTGGGAAGCGCTGGCGGTCCTGCTGGCCGGTGTGGGTGCGGGCACCATCAACACCGTCGTCGGCTCCGGCACGCTCATCACCTTCCCGGTGCTGCTCGCCCTCGGCCTGCCGCCCGTCACCGCCAACGTCTCCAACACCCTCGGCCTGGTGCCCGGCTCGATCAGCGGCGTCATCGGCTACCGCCGCGAACTCACCGGCCAGCGCCGCCGGCTGCTCCGCCTCGGCACCGCCTCCCTGATCGGCGGCCTCACCGGCGCCTACCTGCTCACCAAGCTCCCCAGCAAGGCCTTCGACGCCATCGTCCCCGCGCTGATCCTCTGCGCCCTCGTGCTGGTCGTGATCCAGCCGCGGGTCTCCCGCGCCGTGGCCGCCCGCCGCGGCCGCGGCGGAGGCAGCAGCAGCACCGAGGGCGGGCCGCTGCTCTTCGCCGGCGTCCTGCTCGCCGGCGTGTACGGCGGTTACTTCGGCGCCGCCCAGGGCGTCCTGCTGCTCGCCCTGATGGGCATGCTGCTCCAGGACGACATGCAGCGGATCAACGCCACCAAGAACGTCCTCGCCCTGATCGTCAACGGCGTCGCCGCCGTCTTCTTCCTCTTCGTCGCCCCGATCGACTGGACGGCCGTGCTGCTCATCGCCGCCGGATCGGTGGTCGGCGGCCAGATCGGCGCCAAGGTCGGACGCCGCCTGCCCCCGCCCGTGCTGCGGACGGTCATCGTCGTGGTCGGCCTCGCCGCCGTCACCCGGCTGCTGCTCACCTGACACCCGTGTCGCCCGGCCGCGGCGGCCCCGCCTTCCTATGCTCCTTGTGACGCACCCCGCGGCCGGCGGCCCGCCCGCCGCGGGCCCGCCAGCGACCCACCGGGAGCACCCGTGAGCCGAACCCGGCTGACCGAGGACGAGATCACCACCGCCCTGGCCGCCCTGCCCGAGTGGCACCGCGAGGGCGAGGCGATCGTCCGCACCGCGGAGACCGCCAGCTTCATGACCGCGATCCGGGTCGTCGACACCGTCGCCGTCGCCGCCGAGGAACTCGACCACCACCCCGACATCGACATCCGCTGGCGCACCCTGCGCTTCACCCTCTCCACCCACAGCGCGGGCGGCCTCACCGGCCTCGACACCACCCTCGCCGCCCGCATCGACGACGTGCTGCGCACCACGTCCTGAGGCCCGGTCAGCCCGCAGCGCACCCCGTTCCGGCGGGGTGCTCCGGCCGCCATGAGATGCTGGGCGCTTGCAGCAGCAGTCGGGACGGACGGATTTCATGGCTCAGGACCCTCCCCGGACGTACGACCAGGGGTACCCGCACGACGGCACCGGGCAGCAGCCCGCCGCCGCCCAGGACTACCAGCAGCAGCAGGGCTGGTACCAGCCGCAGACGGACCAGCCGGCCGACCAGTGGGCGGCCGCCCAGCAGCAGCCGTACCAGACCGGGGCGGACCAGCAGGCCTGGCAGCAGGGCGCCGACCAGCAGGCATGGCAGCAGCAGACCGCCGCCTGGGACCCGCAGACCGCCCAGGCCTACCAGCAGCAGGCCTACCAGCAGCAGGCGTACCAGCAGCAGGGCTACGACCAGCAGGCGTACCAGCAGCAGGCGGGGCAGCAGGGCTACGACCAGCAGACGGGCCAGCAGCAGGCGTACGACCAGCAGACGGGCCAGCAGGGCTACTACGCCGGCGGCTACGAGCAGATCCCGCAGCAGCAGACCGGCGACCCCTACCAGGCGAACGCCGGATACACCGACCCCTACGCCGCCTACGGCGCGAGCTCCACCGGCACCGCCGACGCGTACGCCCAGATCACCCCCGAGCCGTCGCTCTACGCCCCGGCCGACCAGGCGCAGGACAGCTGGCAGACCCAGCAGCAGGAGATGCCGACCGTCGGGTTCCCGGACACCGGCGGCCGGGGCACGGCCTTCCCGGCCGACCCCGACGGCAGCCCCGAGGCCGGTTCCGGGGGCACCCTCAGCCCCTACGTCGTCACCCGCGACGACAGGTACGGCGACGACCGCGACGACACGGACGGCAACGGGCCGGCCGGCCGCCGCTCGATCGCCGACCGCGCCCGGGCCGCCGCGACCGCCGTCGTCTCCGCGGACCACGGACCCGGCCGCCGCACCCTGCTGATCCGGGCCGGCGCCGGCGCCGCGGCGCTCGCCGTCCTGGTCACCGCCGCCGTCCTGGTGACCGGCGGCGACGACGGCGAGAAGTCCGGCGGGGGCGGCTCGGACTCCGCCGCGGCCCGCACCTACACCGTCGCCCACGCCAAGGCCTGGGCCGCCAAGCCCGCCGCGGGCGCCCCGGCCTCCGCCGACGACACCCTCGCCGGCTCCTGGATCACCGCCGACGCGGTGGTCCGCGCCGACGGCACCGGCGTGCAGGCCTACGCCCTCGCCGACGGCAAGCCCACCTGGTCCGTCACCGCCCCCAGCCAGGGCGCCGCCCCGTGCGGCCTCTCCCCGACGGTCAACACCGCCGGCCTCGGCGGCGTGCTCTTCCGGAACGGCAGCGACCCCAAGAGCCCCTGCACCGTCCTCGCCGCCGTCGACACCAAGACCGGCAAGACCGCCTGGACGAAGAACCTCTCCGACACCAAGGACGGCTACGACGCCAAGGTCTCCGTCCTCGACGACAAGGTCGTCGCGGTCGGCGAGGACAAGGCCTTCGCCTGGGCCGCCGCGGACGGCAAGGACCTCTGGCAGTACACCGGCCAGGGCAAGTTCTGCAGCCTCTCCGGCGGCGCGAGCGGCGCCACCGTCGTGCTGCACAGCAGCTGCGCCGACAGCACCCCCACCGACCAGGCGGTCGCCCTCAACGCGGCCGACGGCAAGGTGAAGTGGTGGCGCGGGCTGAACAACAAGCCCAAGACCGTCACCGTGCTCTCCGCCGAACCCGCCGTCGTCGCGACCACCGGTGAGAAGCCCGCCGACGACCGGATCTTCGCCTGGGGCACCGCCGGCGACCCCGCCACCGAGATCCCGGTCACCGGCGACGCCGGCCGCCTCGACGTCGGCCGCGGCACCTTCGACACCGCGCCGACCGTCTTCTTCCACCAGAACACCATGGTCGCCGCGCTCGGCCCGGCCGACGGCGTCGGCCCGGCCACCTCGGTCACCGCCTACGACCTCGCCACCGGCAAGCCCACCTGGACGACCGCCGTCGCGGAGAAGCGCAAGTCCCGCGCGGTCGGCCTGGACGGCGGCGGCCTGCTGCTCGCCGTCGACGAGCGCCTCGACCAGCCCGCCCACATCAGCCGCTTCGCCCTCGCGGGCGGCCAGGAGACCCAGGGCGGCGCCTTCCCGCTGGGCACCGGCTCGCTGCTCACGGCCGGCCGGCTGCTCTCCGCCGACGGCAAGGTCGTCGTGCTCCCCGAGCACTCGGCCAACTTCGGCAGCGCCACCGCATTCCAGGCCAAGGGCTGACGCACCCCACGCCGCCGGCCGGCCCGTCCCCCGATCGGGCCGGCCGGCGGCGTGGGTGCACGGGGACGGGTCTCCGCCCCCGGTCTGCGGCCGGCGCCCGTGCGGGCACCGGCCCGTCGGGCAGCGCCGGTCAGGCGCTGGCAGGCAGCCAGGCGGCGAGCTCACGCAGCTCACTGCCGCGCAGGCCGAGGGCGAGCATCAGCGTCGCCTCCGGCGTCGGCTCGAACGGCCGCCGCAGCAGCTTCATCCCGGCCTGCTCGGGCGTCCGGTCGGCCTTGCGCTGGTTGTCCTCCGGGCACGCGGCCACGGTGTTCATCCAGCTGTCGGCACCACCGCGCGACTTGGGCACCAGGTGGTCCACGGTGGTCGCCCGGCGGCCGCAGTAGGCGCACTGGTGCTGGTCCCGGACGAGCACGCCCCGCCGCGACCACGGCGCGTGTTGTCGGAAGGGCACCCGCACGTACCGGTTCAGCCTGATCACCCGGGGGACCGGAACGGCCACACCGGTACCGCGCACCATCCCCAGCGGATGGGCGTGCTCCACGACCGCCTTGTCCTGCAGGACGAGCACCACGGCGCGCTTCAGCGACACCGTCGTCAGCGGCTCGTAGCTCGCATTCAGTACCAGCGTGTTGCGCATCGTTCCGGCCACCTCCCCTGTGCGGCCGTGCCGCCAGGCACGACCGTCCCGTCCTCGCCGCACTCGGCGGTGGGTCCACTGTGAACTCGCGTGGCCACCGGCAACAACGGAATTTCCGTCCGCCCCCCGGCCGGGCCGAAATCCGCTGGCCCGATGCGCGTACTCTCTAGAACGCTGGAGTCGTCCAGGCGCGGGGCCCACGGCGGGCCGCGGACAACGCCGGACGCGACCGAAGGAGAAGCGTGACCGTGACGGACATCGTCGACGAGCTCCGGTGGCGTGGGCTGATCGCCCTGTCCACCGACGAGGACGCACTGCGCAAGGCGTTCGCGGACGGCCCGGTCACGTTCTATTGCGGCTTCGACCCGACGGCGCCCAGCCTGCACCTCGGCAACCTGGTGCAGATCCTCACCATGAAGCGCCTGCAGCTGGCCGGAAACCTGCCCCTCGGCCTGGTCGGCGGGGCCACCGGCCTGATCGGCGACCCCAAGCCGACCGCCGAGCGCGTGCTCAACGACCCCGAGACGGTGGCCGGCTGGGTGGAGCGCCTGCGCGGCCAGATCTCGAGGTTCCTCGACTTCGAGGGCGAGTACGCGGCCCGCATGGTCAACAACCTGGACTGGACGTCCGGCATGTCGGCGATCAGCCTGCTGCGCGACGTGGGCAAGTACTTCCGGGTCAACAACATGATCGCCAAGGAGGCGGTCGCCCGCCGGCTCAACTCCGACGCGGGCATCAGCTACACCGAGTTCAGCTACCAGATCCTCCAGGGCATGGACTTCCTGGAGCTGAACCGCCGCTACGGCTGCGCCCTGCAGACCGGCGGCAGCGACCAGTGGGGCAACCTCACCGCCGGCACGGACCTGATCCGCAAGGCCGAGGGCAAGTCCGTGCACGCGCTTGCCACCCCGCTGATCGTGAAGGCCGACGGCACCAAGTTCGGCAAGACCGAGTCCGGAACGGTCTGGCTCGACCCCGAGCTGACCACCCCGTACGCCTTCTACCAGTTCTGGCTGAACGCGGACGACCGGGACGTCTCGAACTTCCTGCGGATCTTCTCCTTCCGCTCGCGCGAGGAGATCGAGCAGCTGGAGCGGGACACCGCGGAGCGTCCGGCCGCGCGCCTCGCCCAACGGGCCCTCGCCGAGGAGCTCACCACGATGGTGCACGGCGCCGAGCAGTACGAGCGGGCGGTCGCCGCCTCCAAGGCGCTCTTCGGCCAGGGCGACCTCGCCGACCTGGAGCCGGCCACCCTGGCGGCCGCGCTCGCCGAGGTGCCGAAGGCCACGGTCACCGAGCTCCAGTCGGTCGTCGACCTGCTGGTCGAGACCGGGCTCGCCCCGAGCCGCTCGGGTGCCCGCCGCACCATCAAGGAGGGCGGCGCCTACCTGAACAACGCGAAGGTCGCCGACGAGGAGGCCGTCCCGGCCGCCGAGGACCTGCTGCACGGCCGTTGGCTGGTGCTGCGGCGCGGCAAGCGCAATCTCGCCGCGGTCGAGGTCGCGTCGAACTGACGTCAGGTGGCTTGAACCGCAACGCGGTTGAGCTGCCACGACACCCCACAGGGGCCGGATCCAGCCAGATCCGGCCCCTGGTGTTTGACGCTCGCAGTCCAGTGCCCTAACGTTGGACGAGTCGCCGAAACTGGTTGCGAACCGGTAACGGCCCCCTTCCTCCGACGAGTCGACCGTCGCACACCCCTTCGAGAAATCGACCGGGAAATGCACGCGAAAAACTCTGGTAGAGTTCGGGAGCGCCGAAAGGCGGAAAGCGAATCAGAAAAACCCCGGTAAAACGGCCGGGCGCGGATCTGATAAGCTGGAAACACGAAAGAGCGAAACGCCCGGAGGGTCCGCTGGAAGGCGGTCCGAAGGAAGTGTCCGTTCCTTGAGAACTCAAC
>NZ_JBFBDW010000051.1:0-60470 GCF_040683455.1 Kitasatospora sp. NPDC093679 | reverse complement strand
GGCAACGAGATCGCGGACAAGCTGAACCTGTCGGCGGGGATCTACCACGAGCAGGAGCAGTACCTGTCCGGCACCATGAAGGACGTCGTCACGGCGGCGATGGGCAACCCGGACCTGACGCAGGAGCAGGTCGAGGGCCGCTCCTGGCGGCAGACCCTGGCCGACAACCCGGCGAGTCAGATCGCGGACGCGGACTACTCCGCGCAGTCCTTCCAACAGGCGGCGCAGCACTCCTACGGCACGTGGAAGGGCGTGGAGGCGGACTACCTGGAGTCCAATCCGATGCTGAACCAGCTCGGTGACGAGGGCGCCAACCGGCAGGAGGCCGCGAGGGCCAAGGCCGTCTCCGAGGGCATCGAGCAGCAGTGGGCCGCCCGCCGGGCCGGGGGCGGCCGCTGATGGCCGGGATCATCAGCGGTTTGAGGGAGGGCTTCGGCGAGGTCGTCGGTGCACATGCGCACGCCGCGGGCGCGGTGCTGGACTTCGTCGGCCTGGACGGTGCGGCGAAGGCCGTCGACGACTGGGGCGACGACGTCGCCGCCGACCTCGGCGCCGCGGTGGGGGAGAAGAACCTCGGCGAGAGCGAGGACCCGAAGGACCTCGTGCACGGCGACACCGAGGCGATCGCGCAGAGCGCCGCGCACCTGCGGAAGTTCGCCGCCGCGTTCGAGTCGACCGCGTCCGGGCTGTCGCGGATGGACTCCGAGCACTGGCAGGGCAGGGCCGCGGACGCGTTCCGCGCCAAGTTCGGGCAGCAGCCCGTCGCCTGGCGGGTCACGGCGGACGCGTGCGAGGCCGCGGCCGGCGCCCTGGAGTCCCTCGCCGGGACGATCCAGTGGGCGCAGGGCCAGGCCCGGCAGGCGATCGAGGAGTACCGGCGGGCGCAGCAGGCGAGCAAGGACGCCGCCGACGCGTACGACCGGCAGGTCGCGGACTACAACCACTCCGTCGACGCCTACAACCGGGCTGCCGCGGCCGGGCAGAGCCCCACCGCGCCGACGCAACCGGGCGCGTTCCGGGACCCGGGCGCGGACGGCCGTCGGCACGCCGCCGAACTGCTGCTGGCCGCGCGCAAGCAGCGGGTGAGCGCCGCCGACCAGGCGGAGCGGGCGATCCGTGCCGCGACCACGGCCGCGCCGAAGGAGCCCGGGTTCCTGGACCGGACGGCCATGGCGCTGGCCGACGCGCCGGCGGAGGCGGCCGTCGGGCTGCTGCACTTCGAGGGCGGCCTGGTGAAGGGCGCCGTGGACGTGGTGAAGTTCGGCCGCGGCCTGAACCCGATGGACCCGTACAACCTCACCCATCCCGCCGTGTATCTCGACCACGTCAACTCGACGGTCGCCGGGCTGGTGCGGACGGGCAACCATCCGATGGACCTGGTGACCGGGCTGGTCGGCTCGGGCTGGGGCAAGGACCCGGCCGAGGCGGGCGGCAAGCTGGTCTTCAACATCGTCTCCGGGATCGCCACCGGCGGCGGCAGCGAGGCCGGGGTCGTCGCCGAACGCGCCGCGATCGCCGCCGCGGAGAAGGCCGCAGCCAAGAGCGCGGCGCAGAACGCCGCCGTCCACACCGGGGAGAGCGCCGCCGAGCAGGCCGCGGCCCAGGCCGCGAAGAACACCGCCGCCCAGCAAAGCGGGCACCTTGCGGAGGATGCGGCCGTCGGCGCGGCGAAGCCGAACCCGGCCTCGGCCGGTCCACTCCCGGACAGCTGGAAGCTCAAGCCGGTCGAGCCCCAGCCTGCCCCGGTCCACGAACCGCCCGCCGCCACCGCCACGCACAGTCCCACCGGCGGCGCGCACGACCCCGCCCCCGCCGGCGGCCCGCACCCGGCCGACACAGGAACCGGCGGCACCCCGACCCACGAACCCCCCGCGCACGAACCCGCGGCGCCGCCCAGCCACGAGCCGGCTGGGCACGAACCAGCGGGCCATGAGCCCGGCGGACAGGATCCCGCTGCTCACAACCCTGGTGCGGACGATCCGGCTGGCCACGACCCGTCGCCCGGGCACGAACCGGCGAGCCACGAACCCGGCGGCGGGGCGGGAGCTGGCCAGGCCTCCGGCGGGTTCACCGGAAGTCCGCTCGACGCGTTCAACACCCACGTCCCGGACCCGGTGTTCGCCCCGTCCCCGGTCGACGAGCGGATGCTGGCCGCGCACGACGCGATGGCCGGTGACGCCCGCACCTTCGCGACCAACGACGAGGCCATGGCCTACGGCAAGGAGCACTGGAAGGACTACGCCGAGAACCTCCCGCAGTCCCAGAAGGACGCCATCTACGCCTACACGAAGGACTGGCCGTTCGAGGGCAACTTCCAGGACGTCAACCGCTACCTGCGGGACGGCGCCAACGGCGACCCGGCGATGGACGCGCGGGTCGCCGAGCTCGACACGGCGCTCACCGGCAGCTCGATGCCGGAGGACGTCGTGATCGCCCGCGGCACCGGCATGCGGCACTTCAAGGTGACCTCCCCTCAGGACCTGGTCGGCCGGACGTTCGACGAGGAGTCATACATGTCCACCTCGCTCGGGGACGCGGCCATGAGCGACAAGAACTGCATCCTGCACCTGAAGGTGCCCAAGGGGACGCCCGGCATGTACGTCGGCGACGTCTCCAACTTCGCCAGCTTGGAGCGCGAGGTTCTCCTGGCCCGCGGTGCCCGCTGGCGGGCCGACAAGGTCATCGAGGGGCCCGACGGCAAGGTCCACGTCTATGGTGAGGTGCTGTGAGCAGCAACGAACGACCCGAGTCCGACACCGACCGGCCGGCGGCCCGGGCCGGTGGCGGAGACCTGGCCCCGCCCACCCACGACGACCTGATGTTCAAGGTCGTGGACGACGGCCCGCCCCGGTACACGAACACCACCGACAAGCCAGTGGAGTACGTCGCGGTCGCGAGCGACACCAGCGGTGGCGTCATCGGCTACCTGTGGGCGAACGACACCGACGGCGCGGCCGGCTGGATGGGACGCGGTGCCGCCGGGCCGGAAGCCACCAACGGCGCCGAGCCGTGGATCCTGCTGATGTTCCGCTACAAGGCGCAGGGCCTGACCCCGACCGAGGCGCTCGCGCAAATGGCCGAGCACCCGGGCGGGCCGGTCGGCCGGGTCGTCGCCGGCTCTCGGCGCCGCGCCGAGAGCCTGGAGGAGCTGCGCGCGATCGCCAAGCCCCGCCGCTGGGACTGACCGCCCGTCACCCGGTAGCGCGGGCGAGATCGTCGACCGGCAGCGAGATGCCAGCGCCGCCGGCGGCGGTCAGCCGCAGGTCGCAACCCGCGGCCGCGGCAGCCAGCTCGCGGCCAGTCAGCACGGTGGTGCCCGGCCAGTGCCGCGGGGTGAGATCGGGAGCGGTGCAGGCGTCCACAGCCTCCCGCCCGCGCACGCCCGGCGAGGTGAACAGGGCGCCGGTGTCGGCGTCGGTGCACAGCAGCAACTCGGCGTCCAGCAGCACGGCCAGGAAGTCCTGGGCGCCGGCTTCGCCAGCCGCGAGCGCCTGCAGGGCCGCATCGACCGCGCCCGGGCCCTGTGCCGCAAAGGCGGGCGGCTGCAGGGCGAGCGCGCCGTCGGCAGCCACCACGACGACGGTGCCGCCGGGAGCGATGTGGACGGAGCGGACCGGCGAGCCGACCCGGACATCGGCCGCGGCCGGCCGCTCGCCGTCCAGCGGGCGCACCCGGACGAGCCCATCGCTCCACGCTGCGGCGAGCAGCAGCCCGTCGGCGCCCGCCCCGACGCCGACCGCGACTACCGGGACCTCCCGCTCCTCGACCGGCTCCGGCCCCGGTGCGGTGCCCAGCCGCCACACCTGCACCTGCCCGTCCAGGCCGCCGCTCACCAGCACCGGCCCGAGCCCGCCCTCCGGCAGCGCCGCGCCGAGGGCGGTCACCGGACCGTCGTGCAGCCGCTTCCGGGCCGCGCTGGCAATGCCGAGCCAGTGAACGGTGCCTGCGGTGTCGCCGACCGTGCCCGCGACCGGGCCGAGCACACTCGGCTCGGCGCCGCGCAGCGCATCCGGCGCCGGCAGGTGCGGGACGGTCGAGCCTGCCAGCAGCCGGGGGAGCCCGGCCCCGTCGAGGACGGCCACCGAACCGTCCTCGACTGCCGTGAACGACCGGATGTGCCCCGGCGCTGGAAGCGCAGGCACCTCGGCCAGGGACCCGTCGGCCAGCGACACCGCGCGCAGCCTCCCGGCCGCGTCCAGCAGCAGCACCCAGCCCGCGTAGGCGCCCTGGGTGAGCGCACCCGCGCCGAAGTCGGGCTCGCCCGCGTTCCGCCAGTGGGTCCAGCCGGTGCGCCAGGTGCGCGGCGCGGCGAGGGCGCCGGCGGCCGGGGCGTCCCGCAGCACGAGCTCGCGCAGCTGTTTGCCGGGCAGCCACCAGGTGGACTGGCCCCGCTCGCCCGCAGGCTCAGGGGGCAGCAGCGCGGTGAGCCGGTCCACCGCGGCGTCGCCGGCCATGGCCGCCCACTGTGCGCGGGTGACGGGCCGCTGGCACGCGGCCAGCGCCCGCAGCGCCGGACGCAGATCGGGCGCGACACCGGTCCACCAGGCGGCCTCCACGCCGAGCGCCGGGGCCGTGCCGGCCGGCACCCGCGCCGCCAGCAGGGCGCGCCGCGGCGACGGGTAGACATCCCGGGCCGTGAACGGGGAGATGTCGCCGGCGGCCGCGCGCAGGGCTTCGTACCAGCGCTCGAACCGCTCCCGGTCCGTCCACCGCGGATCGTCGAGGTCCAACACCGCAGCAGCGGGTCCGATCGAACCAGCCGCCCCGGCCGGTCCCGTGGCGATGTCGGCCACGACCCGCACACCCGGCAGCATCGACAGGCGGACCAGCAATGCGGCGACGCCTGCCGGATCCGCGGACCGGTTCACGTCCCACACCGCCAGCGTCCGCCCCTGCCCGGCCGCGGCGAGCTCGGCCTCCAACCCGTCGGCGCCGCTGGTCTGAAGCCCCAGACGGCGAGCCAGCGACCACCCGACCGCGGGCACGTCCAGGCACGCCACCGACAGCGCCGCATCGAGCCGCCGCCCCACCGGCGCTGCGGAAGCGCCGCATGCCGCAGCCAGCCACGACACGAGGAACGACGCGCCCGCGCCTTCGCTGCCGGTCACCCGGCACAGCCGCGGTGCCCGCGGATCGTCCAGCCAGCTCAGGACTGCCCGCCCGGCGGGCTGCCGTCCGGCCCGCAGCGGCGGCAGCGAAATATCGGCCGTCGTCCTCATCAGTCCCCCATCCGATCCCCGCGCACACGGGGCGCGCAGCCGATCCCACCAGGCCCTGCCCGGACCGGCAGTTGATCACGATAACGGCCCAGTCCGTCACGACCGGACCGCCGCGGGAGCCCAGGCGCGCCACCCGGCACCGGTCAGGACCGAAGAGAAGCCACCCGAAATGATCACTATCTGACGGGGCTGCAGAATCCGGCCCCCGGGCCGGTTGGCTGGGAAACAGATCGAGCCCGCCGCACCCGAGCGCAGCCCACCGGGCTGCCGGCGGCGGGCCGGGAGGGACCACCCCATGAGCGGCAGCACCACCACAGCCGCGGGCGGCGCCGATGCATGACCACGTCGGCGATCCGGCCGATCGCCTCCCCGAGCACCTCTTTCGACTGCCCCGCCCTGCACACGCCCCGCAGCCGAGCGCCTGCCCCGTGCCCGACCGGCTGCCCGGCGAGCTGCTCGCCCTGCTCACCGCCCGCTGCGAACAGTTCCTCCACTACGCCGAGCTCCACCTCGGCACCCACCAGCACGCCGTGCGGGTCCTCGACGAACTGCTCTACGAACTCGCGACGAGCTGGGACCTCGCCCTGACACAGCCCAGCGTCGAGACCTACATCTGGGCCGTGTTCAAGGAAATCCTCGACGACCACCTCGAGGCCCGCGGCGGCAGCAGCTGCTTCGTCGACACCGCCGCCTTCGCCCGGGTCCGACAGGACGCCCGCGACACCTTCGAACTCATGGAGCAGCGCATCGGCCTGTTCAGGGCGATCGCAGCCCTGCCCGAGCGGCAGTTCGACGCCGTCGTCCTCACCTACGTCGTCGGCTGCACCCCGCGCCACACCGCCTGGATGATGGGCATCGCCACCCCCACCGTCTACAGCCTCCACCGCGACGCCCGCCGCCGCCTCTCCCACGTCCTCGGCATGAACGCCGACGAAATCGCTGCCATCGGACCGGAGGACCAGTGACCGACCCCCACACGGACCAACTCGCAGACCCCGACCTCAGCCCGTGGCCGACCGTCGACATCGACCCCATGCAAATCCCCGCCGCACTACCGCCCGACCGCAGCCTGCTCGCCTCGGCCGAGATCACCCCGGGCCACCGCCAGGAGAATGCCTACGACTACCGCCAGGCCATCGACCGGCTCACCCTCCAGCCCCCGACGGCGCCCACCGCCCGGACCCGCCCGGGGCTGCGCCCCGCCCGAGCGGCTGCTGCGCTGGAAGAGCTGTGCCTACAGGTTGTCAATCACGACAGCGCCCCAGTCCACCTCGCCGGCCTGGTCAACCACCCGCTGATCGACCCGGCCGGGGCGCTCGTCCACGGCTGCCTGCTCCACCTCGCCGCCCTGCGCACCTGCCGGGAGGACGCGGACCGGGCCACGTTCGCCTTCCCGGACACCGGCCGCACCTGGTGGCAAATTGCCGCCGGCGCGGGCGTCCAGCAGGCCGCCTGGTGCATGCACCTGTGGTCCGCCGCCCGCGGCGACATCCAGGACGCCCACCTGTGGCGCGCCCAGGCCGGCGACCTCACCCCCGGCGGAGCCGCCCCGGAACAGGCCGCGCTCGCCCCTTACACCCGCACCCGCACCGCCGACCTCTGCCGCACCCTCCACAACGCCGTCCGCACCCAGCCCGAGACCCGCGACCGCGACCACGGTACCGTCAAGCGCCTGCGCCCCTACCTGCTCGCCGAGGCGCTGCGCCACCACCTCGACGAACCCCTGCACTGCCACCCCGCAGGCGGCGCCCCGAACCGCTGAGCCCGGGACCACACCCGAATCCATCACAAGGGCCGCGCCCGGTACATCGGTGCCGGCGCGGCCCCGTGGTTCATCAGGCGATGGAACGCCGCACTGCCCGATTCGCTGCCGTCTTCTACGGCAAGCGACACGTCCACTGGCCGCCGGGAGCGTCACCAAGCAGCGGCCAGGCTCGGTCTACGGCAGTGAGAGCGGCACGGATGCAGGCGCAGAGATCGGCACGCAGGCCATGGCGGCGCAAACCCATCGCCCCCGAAGACCGTTGGGCGCCGCCCCTCGGCGCGAGGCCACGGCGGTCAGCGCACGGCGCTGCCGACCACACAGACCGGTCTATGCGCAACTTCCCACCCCTCCGCGACGCTCCCGCCGGGAAAACCTGCCCGCAGCCGACCCGCCGACTGCCACCCTGACTGCGGATACAACGTGAGGGGAGACGGGCCAGCAGATGAGCACGGTGCAGCAGCCGACCTCGGCGAAGCAGCGGAAGGTGCAGTGGAAGACCGTTGACCGGGCGCTGGCCCGGTTCTCCACCGAATCGCTGCTGGTGCTGCTGAACACCGCCCTGGCATCACCGGGCTGCGCCCGCTTCCATGATCACTTGATGATGTTGTGGACCCGAGTCCTGCGCGGTACGGACCACGGCGGCGCCCAGGCCAGCGCCGAGGATCTGCCCGGCTTGGTGCTGGCCGCCGTCGAGGCCGCACCCGGCCGGCAAGGGGTCACCGAGCGGGAGCCGAACGACGTCCGGAGCCTGGTTAGGTTCGCCGTGGCGGGCGAGAGGCTGCTGGTCCACCCCGGCGAACTCGACCACCCGATGCGCTTCCTGCGCCAGGTGCGGTCCACCGCGTTGGTCACCGACGACCAGGTGAAGGCCGCGTTCGAGTTCACTCTGACCGACGTCCTGGAGCTCGTGCTGCGCTACAGCGACCACGTCGTTGCCCGCTTCGCGGGGGCATGGCCAGCGCTGTACACGGACCGGGAGCCGGACGCCATCGCCTGCGGGATCCATCCCGGTGAGCTTCAGCAGGCCCGAGATCTCGCCGATCTCGACCTCACCGCGCTGGCCGCCAGATGCGCGGATCCCACTCGCGCGCGGCGCGCCCTGGACTGGCTGACCCGCCCGGTCGGCGACCTCGCCCTGCGCTACCACCCGAGCGTGCCGCTCCTTGGCCCGGTGCTCGCGGTGCGCGCGCACGGCCGCCTCATCCCCGTACCGGCCTCCGCCGCGATGAGCACTCTCGCCACCGCCGTGCCACGGCTGCTCCAGGCCCTGCCCGCTAGCGCCGTCGAGCAGGCGGAGGAACGGCTGCAGGACCTGACGCTCCTCCAGGTCTGCGAAGCGCTGGGCCTTGACCCGGGCGAGGCGCCGGCCGGGGCCGGGCCGGTGTGCGTGATCTCCTCCCCGAGCCACCGCTACGACATCGCCGTGGTCAGTGCCCTTGCCGACGGCACGTTGGGCCGCCGAGTCGAGGACGGGCACGCCGCGCTTACCGAACAACCGGCCGGACGGGGCCGACTCGTTGTCTACGGCGGAGTGCGCGTACTCGGCCCCGAGCTGATCCGCGACACCCTCTACCTGCACATCGAGGAGCTCACCGAGATCATGGCCGACGCCGAGGGCGACGTTGCCGCCCTGGCCTTGTTCGTGCTGGAGATGAGCGAGCATCCGGGCGTCGACGCGATCTGGTACGCCCAGCCGATAGACGCCTGGGTCCGCTTCCACCGCGACGGCACCCTCCTCGTGCCCGGCCCGCCCCGCAACGAGGTCGCCGCCGTCCCGCCGCTGCGCTTCGACCCCTCCTGGCGCCGCGCCGCGACCTGGGCGCGCCTCGACGACGTCCTGGCCGCCGCCGGCCTGCCGCCATCACTGCGCTGGCGCTGCGCCCGCCTCGTCGACGACGCCGCTCCCGACACACCGGGAGAGCAAGCCGACCTCCTCCACCGGGACGCCGACGGCACCGCGTTGGCCCGGATTGCCACCGTGCCGCCCCTGGTGATCGTGACTACCCCCAACACCGAACCCGACGCCGCTGTGGACCTGGGCTCCCTGACCAGCCTCGCAGACGCGGTACGCATCACCATCACCGGCAACCAGACCATCACCGACCACCTCGCACTGCCCGACCGCACGCCCGTAGTCCTCCAACTCGCTGGAAGCACTTGCTCCCACGTGTCCCCGACCACGGACGGAGCCGAGGAACCCGACCACGGCGACGGCGAAGACGGGCTGCTGCTGCGGATAGCGCACGACCCGGCAACGGCGCGCATTCACCTCGACATCGACCCACCGCTTTTGGCCCGCTTCGCCGGCGACGGCCACGAAGGCCACCGCGTCCTCGGCCGCGTCCTGCATCACCTGGTCACCGAGCTGCGCCAAGCCCGCGACGCCGGCCCGGGCATCAGCCCGGAGGACTTCCATGCCGCGTGGGACGCCGCGTCCCCCGCCCTGCGCCTGGCAGGTGTCAGCGTCGGCTGGCCAGCCACCGCACCCCCGTACACGGTGCCGCGCTCGCAGCAGGTCCGCGTCCGGGCGCTGCGCACCGCGGCTGCGGCCGTTCGCCGCGCGCAGGTGCCGGCGGGCAGCTGGACCGGCGCGGACGCCTACCGCTCCGGAGGGCCCGGCGAGCTACTGCTCCACGCCCTGGAGAAGGAGCTCGTTCGTCAGATCCGCCTCTACCAGCCCGGCCTGGTGGAGGAGTTGGCCCGGCACCTGAACGCGGCCTGGGCCACCCGCACGCGCGGCCAGTGCGAACTCACGATCAACCTCGCGGCACCCTGGGCCGCGAACTGGACCGGCGAAGTCGGCCGCCGCCAGGCCGCCGCCGCCGCGTCCACCTCCGCCCTACAGCTCCTGCTCCAACAGGCCCTCGCCACCCCGCCCGCCGGCCACCAGCCGGTCGACGTCCTCGCCATCGCCGACCTGGTCGCCTTGGCCGAACTCGTCCTGCACTGCGGCACCACCGCGGTCGCAGCCAGCCGCCGCCTGACCGACCTCCACCTCGAGATCCACCCGAGCGGCGTCTTCACCCTCACCGACACCCCCGACCCTGACGGGGGCGACGATGATGAAGTCGCCGAGCTTGCGCACCTCGGCTTCAACGCCGAGGCCTACCAGCACGCCCGCCAGCAGCAGTTCATCCGCGCCGCCTCCCGAGCCGAGCCGGACCTCCTCGACCCCGACACCGCGTTCACCCCTGCCCGGCGGATCCCGGTCCCCTACACCGCCGTAGGCCTCCCGCCAGGCAGCCAGCTCGCCAAGGCCGACCAGCTCCTACGCCAGCACTGGGGCTGCGGCATTGCCGCCCTCAACGTCGTGATGCTCACCACCGCCGACTGGCCCACCCCACCCACCGGCATCGCCACCACCACCGCCCAGGACCTCGCCCACGAGGCCGCCACCTGGACGGGGCTACCGGAGGCGGACCTGGTTTGCGCTGTCGAGCGGCTCCTCCTCCACCCCGCAAACGCCGCCGGCCCGGGCGCCCATGCCTACACCGAGGTCGAACGCCGTACCCGACCCACCACCCACCCCCTCATCGCCGACGGCGACCGGATCCTCCTCCTGCCCTGGCTTGCCCACACCGCCAACGAGCTCTACGCCGGGTACCTCGCCGACGGCCGCCTGCCCCGCGCGGACCTGCCGCAACCCGTTGCCGAAGCCCTGCGCCGCTACCGCGGACAACTCGACAACCGGCTCGAAGTCGACCTCAAAGACGTCGCCGAGCAGGCCCGGCTCCCGCACCGATTCCGCCTGCTCGAAAAGGAAGCCGCCCAACTCGGCATCCCCGGCCTGGCCGGCGAAATCGACCTCCTCGTCGCCGACCCCGTCAACGGCCGGCTCTGGGTGATCGAGGCCAAGAACCCCGAAGGTGCCGTCGCACCAGGCGCAGTGCTCCGACACGTCCAACCCTTCACTCGGCACTACCGCACCAAGCTCCTGGCCAAGGCGGAAACGATCACCGCGCACGCCGCTGCGGCAGCCAGCGCCTGCCACGTGGACGGCGAACGGGACTGGCGGGTCTTGCCGCTCTTCGTCACCCGTACGATCGAACCCGCCGCATTCCTCGCGGACCCGCAGGTCCCCTTCACCACTGCCGAGCACCTGGCCAACGTCCTCACCAGTCCAACCGACCCGGCACCGGGATGGATCACCCCTGCTGATCCAGCGGAGGAGGGGCGGTCCTCGGCGGAGTGAACCGGCGCGGCGGCCGGCGAGGAGGCGAGGACGGCCCTGCTGAAGTTCCTCGGCTTCAGGGCGTCGGCCACGAGGTCGTGTGCTCGGTGCCGGCGGTCGAGCCGGGCGTCGAGTGCGGCTACGGCCCGGCGAGCGGCACCGTCGTCCCCGGCTCGTACTCGCCGAGCGCGGCCCGGACGACGACCCGGCCCTTCGGCCGCTGCGAGGCGGCAGGCGCTCGGCTGGCCGCGGCGACGAGGGTGCTCGTCGTGTTCATGCCCGGCCCGCCGCGGCAGCATCTCGGGCCGAGCAAGTCCAGGCGTCTCGGACAAGCGTCGCAGGGCCGCCGGCGATCGGACCTCTCCCCGGTACTGGCGATCGAGGCCGTGGCTGCCCGGCCACGGCGACCACTGCCCGGCCCTGCATGGCAGGTCCGGCCGCCTGGGGGATGGCCGGGGCCCGGCATCGTAGCCACGCCGCTCCGGCGCCAAGCGCTGCCGTCTGCGGGCCGCTGTGCCATGCCTTGTGCCCATGCGGGCCGGGTGGCATGGTCCTGCCTGGGCGGGGCAGGCGGTGGCCTTGTTCGTCGGCCCACCCGGAGGTGTCCTTGAGAACGGTGATGTTGATGGTCCGCCTGCGGGTGGCGGAGATCCTGAGTGCGACCGCGCCCTTGCCCGCCCGTCCCCCACGCGCCGCGGCTGTCCGTGCCGACACGGCGCCTGCCACCTCCCGCTGACGCATCGTCGGCGGAGACGGCGCGGCAGGCTGGCGGTCTCCGCTCCAGATCCGCGTGCCGGAGGCAGCCAATAATCCGGTGCGCTCGCGCGCGCCAGGTGGCCGCCGGATGGGAGGGTGGTGCGTCACGGGAGCGATCGATCCTACGGTCGTGCGAGAGGTCAGACCGTCTCCTGGGTTACCGGGATCTCGGCGCTCTCGGCGGCCGTCCTGATGTTCTGCCGGATGAACTGGCTCCAGTAGGGGAAGCGGATGGTGCCGGCGGTAGTGACCTGAAGAGCCTCCGGCTGCCCGAAGTGCTGGACGAGGCCATTGGCGAGGACGGCCACCGCGCTGATCAGCGCCGGGCCGTTCTGCGGCAGGTCGTCGATGGCGACGACGGCGCTCGAGTGCGGCATCCGGTCGACCTGCTGGTCGCCGAGCTGATCCGCAAAGCCGCGGTGGTGGGCGAGGATCGCGGGAAGGTCTGGTGTGACCGGCCAGATCGTCGCCTGGATGGTCGCGTTGCCGCCAGCTGCGGCTCGATCGCGGGCGTGACTCCCGAGAAACCGCAGACCGCCCCAGATTGCGTTGACCAGCGTCTCGTCGTCGACGCGACTGACCTTCGCATCCTCCTCGCCGGCCCTCATGGTCTTGCGATTGTCGACGACAGCGGCGAACGCCCCTGCGCCGCTCTCGTAGAGCTCACACGCCAGGTACTTGGCCTTGGGCCCCTTGTGGCTGCCGTCGGCGACGAGACGGCCGGTGCCGACCGATGCCCGCTGCCAGTACAGTCCGCGAGGCACACCGTAGGGGTCCCTGTTGACGACCTCCTCCCTGAAGTGCCGCAGCGCCTTGGTATCCAAGGTGAACCCGCCCGCGACATCCGGGACGAGCGTCACCACCACGAAGGTCTCGTTCTCGCCGTCGAGTCGGGCGACCAAGCTGCCCTCGTAGCGGGCGGCGTCGTCAAGTCGGCTCTGCATCCCGGCGTACCGGTTGCGGTAGGCCGTGGCGACCTCGGGTTCGGACATGTACGTGGTGGTGGTGCCGTTACGTCGGGGGAAGCGCAGCCCGGTGTTCACCAGCACAGCGTGGGGGGCGCTGGGACTGCGCGGGACTGCGATCAGCAGGAACCCATGGTCGTCCTGCCCCTCCGGAGAGACGGGAAGGATGTCGAAGGTGGGCAGGGGCGAGACGAGATTGGCGACGATCTGGCGGATGCGTCCGATCTCGTTGTCGCTGAGGGCAACGCCGGGCGCAGCGCACGCTCGGGCTTGCTCGTCCTCGTCGATCCCGAGGACGATGACACCGCCAGCGGTGTTTGCCATCGCGGCAACGTCCCCGGCTAGGCTGCGCCGGTCCTCGTCCTTGTTCCCGTACAGCCCTCGTTTGAAGTCGAGGTCATAGTGCTCGGTGACTTGGGCATCGATGAGGGCAGCAACTTGGGCGTGGGAAACCTCGTCGAGGCGTGCGGAGAAGAGACGTTCGAGACGCCGTGAGCGAAGAGCGACCATCCCGGGATTGTGACACCAGTCACACGATTGGCGTCAGACCGCGTTTGAGATCTGCCGTGTCCCGTTGCTGAGGCGTTCGTTGAGCCCTATTTGAGCGGTGTTGGGGGTGGGTATCCGTCGGACCTGGCGGACGAGCAGTGGGCGCTGGTGGAGCCGTTGCTGCCGCTGGCGCGGGTGGGTCCGAAGGGTGGTCGGCGGGAGAAGCATCCGCGGCGGCGGATCGTGGACGCGGTCTTCTACGTGGTGCGGGCCGGATGTTCCTGGCGGCAACTGCCGAAGGACTTCCCGCCCTGGCCGACCGTGTACTGGTACTTCACCTGGTGGCACGACGACGGCACCGTCGAACGCATCCACGACACCCTGCGCGGCAAGGTCCGGGAGGCCGACGGCCGCGACGCGGAACCGAGCGCCGGGCTGATCGACTCGCAGTCCATCCGCACTGCCGACACCGTCCCCGCTGCCACCAGGGGCTTCGACGCGGGCAAGAAGGTCAAGGGCCGCAAGCGGTTCATCGTCACCGACACCCTCGGCCTGCTCCTGGCCGTCCACGTCGTCGCGGCAAGCATCCAGGACCGCGACGGCGCGAAACGGCCGCTGCTGTGGACCCGCCTCGACCACCCGGGCGTCAAGAAGATCTGGGCCGACCAGGGCTTCGCCGGCCGCCTCGTCGAGTGGACCGCCCAGATCCTCGGCCGCGACCTGGAGATCGTCCGAAAGCACCCCGACCAGCGTGGCTTCCAGGTCCAGCCCAAGCGGTGGGCGGTCGAGCGCACCTTCTCGTGGCTCACCGCCCACCGGCGCCTAGCCCGGGACTACGAGACCAGCCCGGCCCACTCGGAGACGATGATCCGCTGGGCGATGATCGGCATCATGGTCCGCCGGCTCACCCGAGGCCGGCTCGCTCAGCGACCGGGCCCACGCCCCCTTCGCCTCTTGCCATGACGTTAGCCCTACCGCTTCTGGGCTCTGTATCGCTTGAGGAGAGCGGTGAGCCTTGCCGGGTTGGCCTCGCCGTTCAGTTCAGCAGTGAGGTCGTCGGGGCAAAGCTCGAAAAGGTCGCCCCACCACCGGCGCCCTCGGTTGTCCCAGATGCGGTACCCACCAGGCACGCCTCTGGCCACATAGCGCCGCCTACTCACGCAGCCCCCGCTGAGAGCAAGGCCCACGCCTGTAGCCCACTTCCCCTCCCTCACGCTCTACTGGCAACAGGCTACGGCAGATCTCAAACGCGGTCTCAGTGGATTTTCGCACTCCGTCGGGCTTTCGGCGCCGGTGGTCTGTGTGTCAGTGCGGTGCGGTGGCGCCGCCGCCCTGCTCGACGGCGTCGAGCATGGCTTCGTGGACGGCCTGCAGGTCCTTGCCGGCCGGGATGGCGACGGGGCTGTTTTGGACGGTGTACCACTCGTCGGCGTCGTCGTACTGGATCTCGAGCGCGGCCTGGTCGCCCTGCCGGGTAGTGCGCAGGGTGAGGTTGCCGGTGATGACGCCGACTTCCTCGGTCATGACGCCGCCGGGCCCCGCGGGGATGCCCTTGGTGACCACCGGCCCCTCGGCCGTGGCGCCGGTGTTGCTGTTCGTGCCGTTGTGGTTTTTGTCGGTGGTCATCGGGGTGCCTCCGTGGTGCAGGTGTCGAGCATCTGGTTCAGGGCGCTCTTTTCGTCGGTGGTGACGGTGAGGTGGTAGGCGGTTTTCACGTCGGTCCAGGCGCGGGCGTAGGCGCACCAGATCTGCCGGTTGGGCGGCTTCCAGGCTTCGGGGCCCTGGTCGCCCTTGGCGCGGTTGGAGGAGGCGGAGACGGCGAGCAGCTGGGGGTGGATGAGGTCGTTGGCGAAGGCCTTGCGTTGTTCGGTGGTCCACTGGGCGGCGCCGGAGCGCCAGGCATTGGCGAGCGGCACGAGATGGTCGGCATCCGCCTTCGCGGAGTCGGTGATGGTGGCGTTGTCGTAGACGCTGAACCAGGTGCCGGCCACCGCCCGACACGCGGCATCGGCGCGCACCCCGGTGCCGTCGCGGGCGAGGACTTTCTCGCGGGTGTCGCAGGAGTTGCCCTGGGCGGCCCAGTGCGGGAACTTGTCGCGGCTGTAACCGGCCATCGACCCCGCGGCGGCCACCGGTAGGGCGGCGAGCTCGGTGCGGGCGAGGGCGGCGGGGACCGGCTGCGGGCCCGGCCAGGCACCGCCGGCCCGTGCCGGGCCCGGCGCGGTGGCGGGGATGGAAGCAGGGATGCTGCCCGCGGCGCCTCCACCCGGAGCAGAGATGGTCGCGCTGGTGCAGGCGGTGCCCGCCGCGGCGAGGACGGCGAGCAGGGCGAGCCGAACGGCCCGGGGCGCGGTGCAGGAGGCTGCCATGCGCCACTGATACCCGCCCCGGACCGGATCATCAGCAGCGCAACGCCGGGACGTGGAAGAGTCGCCGGGTTCGCCGCTGGCCGACTGCACCGGTAGATCCTGATCACTACATGCTGACCGAGCGCGGCAACGAGACGAGAACCGAGAGTGGCCTTTCACGGGCCGTCGCAGCGTTGCGCGCAGCCCTGGCGCCTGCACATGGCCAGGGTCGGGCCGTACGCATTACTGCGTGGCCGGGAGAGCGATGAGGTAGCCAGGTTGGACGCCGTTGATGTTGCGGATGGCGCTGCCGGAGGAGACCCAGACGCTGGTCGGGGTATCGGCGATGGGGATTTGGAAGACGCCGTGGACGGGGCCGGTGCTGTTGGGGTTGATGCCGAATGCCGGACCGATCTGGCCCTTGCTGTGCCAGTACTGCTCGTAGTCCAGGGCGTGCATGGCGTCGTCCTGGCTCTGCTGGTAGTGGATGCCTCCGACGTTGAGCGAGACGGTGTTATCGGCGTCCCAGTTCGCCTGGTCGGTGCCGACGTTGGTGGCGGTCATGGCAAGGACGCAGTACTTCTTGCCGGCCTCGGGGGTCGGTGTGGGCGTGGTGGAGGCACCGGTGGAGTCGGCGGCGTAGGCCAGGACCTGCGGGTCGAGGCCGTTGCAGGTCACGCTGTCAACGGTGACCCGCATCCGAGTGGGCGGTGAACTGTCGCCGCTCGGGATGGTGAGAGTGAACGGCTCGCCGACGTTGGGCTGTCCCAACACCTGTGCCCCTGCCGGGGCGCCGGCGGTGTCGCCGGTCGCGGAACGACTCGGTGTCCGGCTCACGGCCGTGGACGGCGCACGCGTACTCGGGCTTGCCGTCGGCGCCGAGCTGGAGCCGGAGCTGGAGCAGGCCACCGCGCCGACCAGCAGCACCATGCCTGCCACTACCGCCGACATGCTGTTCCTCGTCACACCTGCCTCCAACATCGTCCTGAGTCGATACTGCGATGCGACCTCCCCACTCGCAGGCCGAGCGCGCGGGCGGCCCCCGCCGCGGCGTAGCCACCACCCATGCCGAAGGGCCGCCACCTACAGGTGACGCCGATGCCGCCGGCCGGCAACCCGGAGTTGGAGATAGATCCTGGCCTCCATGGGGCGGGCGTGTCGCCTACAGTCGGTTCGCCGTCCGGGACTGGGACTGCGGTCCGGCCGGCTCTGGCTTGCTGCCCGTCCGGGTAGGTCCGGGTTGGATGGCCGCGACGCATGGGACACGCGGGAGACGGCGAGCCCCCACCGGGCGCCCGCGGCGCCGCCGGCCGACCACTCCCGCCGCTGCGCCCGACTCCCCGGCCCCAGTGGCGGAAGTATCCGGGCCGCCGGCAACGGTGGTGTTCTGCTGCCGGACCGGGAGCACGGAGCGCCTGTTGCTGAGTGAGACGGTGGTGACCACGACCTGGCACGAGCCGGCGTGCGTGGCCGCCCGGGGGCGCCGATGACCGGCCACGTCCGCGCATGGGCCGACGACATCGGCACCTGGAAGACGGCACCCGTCCACCGCCTGCCCGGTGTCATCGCGGCCAGGATCCGGGCTGCCCGCGAAGCGGGTGTCGAGGAACGCCACATCCGCCTGATCCTCGCGGAGTCCTTCACGCCGTCTCCCGGCGCGGCCGCCGCCACGCTGCGGGGGAATCAGGGCCGGGCGGGTACGTGATCCCCGGCCGGTGACCGGAGGGGTTGGCCGGGCGGTTCATGAACTGCCTGGCCGGGTAGCCATGGTGCCCTGCGGGGCGGCCGGTCGAGCAGTGCCCGGCCGACCGCGCGTGTGCCGGGGCGTGCCCCTACCGCGCCCCGGCACACGGCCCGAACGACGAACATGCCCGCAGCGATCGACCGCAGAAAGTCCCTGACGATGTCAGGACTTCCCGGCCGTGCAGCCGCCGATCACGCCTCGGCGACAGCACCGCTGGCTGCGGCCAGGACGGCGGACGCCGGGAGGCCGTCGCGCAGGGCGTCCTCGTTCACCAGCGACCAGGGGTTCTCCGTATCCGTGGTCAGCACTGCATGCGTCCCGCGGCGGGACTGTTCGCTGCGCCGGTACTCGGCCGCCAGCGGGATGCCGAGGTACAGGGCCGCGTACCCATCGGGGAGGGACGGGTCGGCGACCTCGCCGTTGCGCAGGCACCATGCGTGTTCGAAGACCGGCCACTGCGTCAGGCCCGGGACGAGGACGAAGCCTTCGACGTAGGTGGCGCCGGTGGCCTCGGCGTAGTCGGTGGCGGCGGCGAAGCACCGGCCGGGCGCCCACTGCTCACGGTCGCCGGGCCACGGCGCGGGCGGCTGCAGGACGCCGAGCTCGCGCACGGCCTGCGCGAACGACCCGAACCGCCAGCCCTCCTCGCCCACCTGCAGCTGCGCGAAGGTGTCCACCCAGCGCAGCAGGGTGCCCTCCACGTCCGGCTCCTGTGCCATGTGCGTTCCCCTCGGCCTTCCTGAGCGTGCGTGATGAACGAAAGCGATGAAACGGGCTGCGAGTCGCCGACTTCCGGCCCCGGACCCCACCCGAAGGGACCCGCCCCCGGGGCGCGGAGGCCGGCTGCGCCCCGGGACGACAGCCGCACGTGCTCCGGGAGGTCTCAGGCGATGCGGCCGACGTTGAGGACGACGATGGTCACGGTGGCGTCGGTGATCTCGTACAGGACGCGATAGCGGCCGACGTGCAGGCGCCGCAAGTCGGGGGAGCCGTACTCGGCAGTGCCGGCGGGGCGGGGGTTGTCGGCGAGGAGGTCGACGGCGTCCATGACCTGGCGCAGGCCGTCGGGGTCGTCCTTGAGGAACCGGGCGGCCGCGTTAATCGCATGCTCGTCCCAGACGATCAAGTGGGTCACCTAAGCCGCTCCAGCCCCAGCATCGCGCGCACCTCGTCGTTCGGGATGCTGCGCTGGGTTCCGGCCGCCCGCCGGTTGCGGTACTCGGCGAGGGCAAGGGCCTCTTCGATCTCGGCGAGCTCGACGGGGTTGATGAGCACGGCGGCGGGCTGGCCGTGGTCGGTGATGACGATCCGCTCGCGGCTGTGGGAGGCCCGGCGGACCAGCGAGCCGAACTTGGCCCTGGCCTCGGTGATCGGCAGCGTGTCACTCATGACAGAACTGTACACTTCGCGCCGCTTTCGTGTGCACCGTTCTCCCGCACGACCGTCCCCGCCCGCAGGGAGCG
This sequence comes from Kitasatospora sp. NPDC093679, assembly GCF_040683455.1. Lineage (NCBI taxonomy): Bacteria > Bacillati > Actinomycetota > Actinomycetes > Kitasatosporales > Streptomycetaceae > Kitasatospora > Kitasatospora sp. NPDC093679. The sequence goes on along the minus strand of NZ_JBFBDW010000051.1, from coordinate 41,550 downwards.
TGGCGTCGGCCTCGCGCACGCACCACCGGCCGGAGACCGTGCGAGGCACCTCCGTGTGCCTCCAGGCGCCTCGCCCGCAGCCACCCGAACCGGCCACAACCGCAGACTGCCCGACCAGAAGCGCCCCGGGCCGACGGCAACACGCGGATAACCGCCGCGGGACCGCACCCGGTGCGCCGAGTGGGCGTCGGCTATTCGGCCCGAGGCCGGTGACGCGCCACGGGAGGGGGCGTTGGCCGGGCATGAAGAAGATCGTCGCGCTCGGCGCGCTCTCCCTGACCCTCCTGACCTCGGCCGCTCCCGCCCGCGCGGACAACGACAGCAACTTCGGCGGCGGTGTGAACGCCGCGAACAACTGGAACTTCACCGCCGCCGCGGTCTGCCTCGCCGAGGTCGCCGTCGTCTCCGTCCTCGGCGGCGGCCGAAGCGCCGGTCACCACCGGCGTGGTCGAGGTCCGCAAGGGCCGCTTCGAGCGGCTGGTGCTGGTCGGCGGCCGCCAGGTGTGGGAGCCGCAGCCGGCGGTCCCGGCGACGCCGGGCTGGTTGTGCGCCGCGGCCGTGGGCGGGGCGCTGGTGACGGTGGTCCCGCCGGGCACCTGGCCGGCCGACCTCGGCGCGCTGCCGCCCGAGCACCGCGCCGACGTCTTCGAGGGCAGTCTCACCGCCGCCCGGGACAGCGGAGAAGTCCTGCAGGGTGTCGCCGCCGTCGACCTCGCCTGACGCCCTCTGGGCACCGCGGCGCCGGCCGGTGCGCAGCTCGGAACACTGGACGGCTCGGGGCGTGCCCGGGGCCGGCCGGGGCTGGTTCCTTCGGGTAGCCCGTGGTTCGACGGAGCACCGGGGCGGGCACAGGACCCGACATGACGACCCCCGCCAGGCACCGCCGCCCTCGCCGCCGTCCGGCCGCACCCACCGCCCCCACACCCGTCGCGCCCCCGCGAACCGCTGCGCCGTCCCTGGACCGGTCGGCCGCCGGGTGCTGCAGGACCTGGTCGAGCGAGCACATCGCCCACGGCGGCACGGTCGTCCGCACCACCTGGCACGAGCCCGCCTGCAGGACCTCGCGCCGTCCCTGAACGCCCCGCGTGCCGCAGCCGACCGCCCAGAGCACCGTGCTGGGCACCGGCGTCCGAGCAGCCGGGCAGCGGTGCACGGACCGGCCGCCCCGTGCCCGACCCACGACAGGTTCGCTCCGGGTCGCCACCGTGCAGTGAGATCCCGTCAGATCCGGTGCACCGGCCCCGCCGGGAACCCGGCATGCCGAGAATGGAGTTCAGGGCCGCGGGACCCGTCCGCAGGATGCAGACGGCGCCCCACCCGGCCGTTCCACGCGGGCCGCCCCGACCGCAGCGCCCACCTTGACCATCGAGGAGCAACCGCCAGATGCCGAACCACACCGCCGGCCCGGCCGCCCCCACCACGGAAGAGGCCTACGCGGACGCCCCGGACGACGAGGTCGAGATGCTGGCCCTGATGAACCTCTCCCGCGCCAACCACAACACCCCACCGGTGCACGGCCGCGAATGGATGCTCCGCTACGCCGCCCAGCAGGACCGCGCCGCACTGCGCAGGCCCGCGCCGCCGGCCGGCAGTGTCCCGATCCGGCCCGGGGCCCGGCCTCCCCGGGACCCGGCCGATTTCGCGAACCAGTTGAGGGAGCTGGACCGCCGCGACGGCACCGGCCGGGGCCCGCTGGGCCCGGACGCGCCCGAGTGGGACGGCGAAGTGGGCCCGCTCGGCTACGTGCGGCAGGAGTACCTGGCGTGGCGCAGTGCGCAGCTGTCGGACCTGGCCGCGGTGGGGGAGGCGATGCGCGCCATGGCGGAGGTGACGGACGACAACGTGCGCTCCGGGCAGGCGGCTGGCCGCGGCGAGCCCTGGCCCCGGGAGCAGCTCCTGGATCTCGCCCGGCGCCGGGTCGCCGCGTATGTGCGGGCGGTGGACTTCGGGATCGACGCGGTCGCCGACCAGCGGCGCGCCGAGGCAGAGCTGCGGGAGCTCGAGGCCGCCGACGGCAACGCCCGCCCGTAAGCGCCGTCGGCCGGTGGGGGGCGTTTCAGCGCAGGGGCTGGGCGTGCACGGGGGTGTCCGGCTCCGGGCGGCCGATGAGGGTCAGGACGTGGACGAGGCCGGTGTCCTCGATCTCCACGCGGACGGTGCGTTCGGCGTCGGCGTAGATCGGGTGTCCGTGGGGTCCGTAGCCGGCCTGCTGTTCGACGAGCACGGTGTCCTGCTCGCCGTGGGCTCCGGGCCGGCCGGGGAAGGTGAGCAGCCACCGGGACGGTGCGGGGGCCACCGGCATCGCCTCCTGATCTGCCGCCGTTGTCCCGACCCTACGTCGGTGCGGGGCCGAGGGATGGGGAGGCACGCTGGTCAGGCCGTATGCCATGTTCTCACCCCGCCCCGCCGGGGCGCGACACCGATCGGCAGGCGACCCCGCGTCGCGCACCCGGGCGGCTGGCGGGATCAGGTGTTGGAGGCATCGGCGATGCCGCGCAGGACGGCGTCGGTGTGCTCCCGTTCGCTGCGCCGTTGTGCGGCCCAGTCGCGCATCTCCTGGACGGCTTCGGGGTCGCTGGCGGCGTCGGCGTCCATGACGGTCGCCGCGCCGTCGCCGAGGTCGACGACGTGGTGCTCCATGGTGCCGGTGGCGGCGATGGCCAGGACGACGAGGAGTTCGTTGGTGACCTCCGGGGTGAGGTGGACCTTGTCCTCGTCGTCGAGGTCGAGGTGGCCTTCCCCGTCGGGTGCGGCGAGGACGGTGAGAGAGCGGCTGACGAGGTGGCGCAGGACCCGGAACTGCTCGGGGTCCATGCGGGCCTGCAGGGTTTCGAGGTAGAGGCGGACCTGCTCGGCCTTGCTGGGTGCGGCATCGTCGTTCATCCAGGCATCCTGGCACCTGCTGGTGACGCTTCCCAGAGGCTTGTGACACCGGGCGCCGGTCAGTGCCGGCCTACCCGCATCCGTCGTCGTGCCCTCGGGGGGCTTGTGTCATTGAACCCGGGCGAGCGCCCCGACCGGGGCGCGTGGCGAGGTCCTGCCCCGTCCACGCGGCACGCACACCCCTGACGGTGTCGGGCCGGCAGGACATCGCCCGCCACGGCGCGCGGCACCCCGCCGTTCGGCCCGCGAATCCCCCGGCGTTCCCGGGTGGCGGGGCCACTTGCCGGCGGGGCCGGGGCATGCACCCCGCCCGCCCCGGTGTCGCCGGGGCGGCACCCATGACCTACCACCCCGCCCGTGCAGGCCCGCCGGGTGCCCGGAACGGACCGTTCGCCAGCGTCTCCGGCCGCGACCGGAGCGCTGCGCCGATCGGGTGGTTCGGGCGTTGGTGTGCGCATGCTGCGGGTGCGGGGGAGCAGACGGCCGAGGGGCGGGGGCCTGTGCGGTCACCGAGATCCGCAGTTTGGCCCCTTCCCCTCGTTCTCCGGGGCGAGTCCACCCCCCCGGGAGGGCGTGCATGCCAATGGATCAACCACCTGCCCTGCGGGCCGGGCGGGCCTGCCTGCGCTGCCTGTTGCGGCGTCTTCTGGCCTCGAACCTGTCCGGCGCCATGGACCGCGCCGGACAATCACGCCCCGCCGACGAGCGGGCGCCGTCTGGCGCCTTGGACCACGCCCGATGACGCTGCCGGATCCTGGTCTGGTTGGCCCCGGGCGGTTACAGGCAGACGATGACGAGGGCGGTGTCGTCGGTGACGCCGTCGGTGGGTAGCAGGTCGGCCGAGGCGCTACACCAGTTCGCACGGCTGCTGGCCGCCCACGACCGGCAGCTGCGCGAACTGCCGACGACGGCCCCGGCGGAGGGGTGAGCCACGTCCGGGCACCGGGGAGCGCGCATGCAACCACCCGGCGTACTGCCGTTTGTCCTGGCATCGAAGGAAGCGCGGCCCGGGCGGTGCCGGCACGCCAGGACCAGGATCGGGCCGCGGGTGGGCGGTGGTCGCCCCGGTCGATGAGCCCGCACACCGGCCGGTCGCCAGTGGGCCGGTCGGTGCCGGTTGCAGCAGTTCGGCATGCCGGGCGCGAACGGCCGGTGTGACGATGCGGGAGATGCGGCCACGTCGGGCCGAGACAGACAGAAAGGGGACCGATTGTGGGAGTGGCGGTTGCGGGTGACTGGTACAACGAGTTCGGCTCGCGTCTGCGGCTGCAGGCCGATCCCGGCGGCCTGCTGACGGGCACGTTCGAGCCCGGTGCCGGACCTGTCGGGCGCCGCGAGCTGGTGGGGCGGTTCGACGTGTGCCCGGCCGCGCCGAGTGTCGCGCTCGGCTGGACGGTGGCCTGGCGGGACGAGCACGGCAGCGCCGCATCGGTGACCAGCTGGAGCGGCCAGTACTTCCCGGACGACGAGCGGATCGTCGCTTCCTGGCTGTTCACCACCGCCAACGGCCCGACGAGGCGTGGAAGGCGACGGTCGTCGGCCAGGACACATTCCGCCGCCTGCCGCCGCCGGAATCCGCCGACTGAGCGGGCCGCCAAGGCCGCCCACCGGGCGCGAACCCTCCCCGACTCCTGCCCGGCACCGCCCCCGCAGGCCCGCGCGACGCTGCGCGTCAGCCGGTGCGGCCCGGGCGGCCCGGCACGGGGAAGAGGAGGCGGCAGCAGCACGGCCGCGCCGGGGCACCCTTGACCCATTCACCCCACGCAGGGACCGGAAGGATCGGAGACGCGGCCCATGGGCGAGGACTCCTTCTTCGAGCCGGGTGGCGTCTACCGGTACAGGAACAGCGGACCACCGGACGAAACGGGGGCCGAGGTGTTCGTCGTCGCCCATGTCGGCCGGGCACCCGGCGGCTTCGACGACCGCCCCCACACGGGCGAGGCCGGCGAGACTGCTTTCGGCTGGCGCCGCCTGGTGACCGGCCCGAACGGTGCGGGGCACCCGCTCGGCCCCTACGTGTGCCACGACCCCGCCCTGTGGCAGCCCGTCCCGGACGAGGACATTGGCCCGCTGCTCGGCAGCACGATCCCGGACCTCGCCTGGCCCGCGCCCGACCGGCGCACCCGCCGGCCGCCGCAGTGCCCGCCCCGCCCCTGACCTCCCGCCCGGCCGAGAGATTCGTGAACCGCCCGGCAGGGTAGCCATGGTGCCCGCGGGCGGCCGGTCGAGCAGTGCCCGGCCGCCCCGTACGGGTGCCGGGGCGCGTCCCCCACCGCGCCCCGGCACCCCTCCCGCGGATGTCCTGGAGCACTCCCGGTCGTTGGACGGGGCGGCGTCCCGACCCCTGCGGGGATGCGCCGGCCGCGCCCGCGTACCGCCCGGCCGCATCAACCCCCGACGGCGCCGAACCGGCAGGACACCGCCCCGGGGCGGCTGACCGAATACACCGGCCGCCCCAACCAACGACGCGACAGGCCGGCATCCCGTATCGGGGCCGGCGGCCCACAAGCCGGGCACAGCAGCACGGAGCGCAGGGGGCAGGCGCCGATGCCGCCGGCCGGCAAACCCGGAGCCGGCGGTGGTACCGGCCTCCGTGCCGGACATGCTCGCCCCGGGACCGGCGGCGACCTGCTCGCGGTCGTCCGCGACGCCGCGGTGAACGCGAGGCGGGCCGACCACATCCAGCCCGGGTGTCAACGGCCAGTTCGTTCTCCCCGTAGGCGGCCAGGAGATGTCCCCACTGGTGGCCGGGTAGGAGTCCCCGGTGGCGGCCAGATATCTCCCCGCCACCGAGTGGATTGGATCAGCTGAAGGGCTTCACTCCCTTGCCGCTGGTGGCCTGGGTGAGCCGGTAGCTGTCACCCTGGGTGACGACGATGTGGGCGTGGTGCATGAGCCGGTCGACGGTTGCGGTGGCGAGGGTCTTGGGCATGATCTCGTCGAAGCCCGAGGGGTGGAGGTTGCTGGAGACGGTGACCGAGCGGCGTTCGTAGGCGGCGTCGACCAGCCGGTAGAAGCCCTCGGCGGCGTCCGGACTGACGGGCAGCAGGCCGATGTCGTCGACGATGATCAGGTCCGAGCGGACGATCCTCGCCAGGGCCCGGGCGATGGAGTCGTCGGCGCGGTGCCGGCGGACCAGGGCGCCGAGGTCTTCGATGGTGAACCAGGCGACGGTCATGCCGGACTCGACGGCGGCCTGGCCGAGGGCCTCGGTGAAGTGGCTCTTGCCGGTGCCGGAGGGTCCGCAGACGCAGAGGTTCTCCCGCCGGCCGACCCATTCCAGGGTCTTGAGGGCGTCCTGGGTGGGGCGGGGGATGGCGGAGGCGGTCTCGTCCCAGTCGCCGAAGGTCTTGCCGGCCGGGAAGCCGGCGCGTTTGCGGCGGGTGTGCAGGTTGGCGCGGTCTCGGCCGGCGGCTTCCTCGGCCAGCAGGACGCGGACGACCTCGGCGGGGTCCCAGCGTTGGGCCTTTGCGGTGGGGATCAGGTCGGCCAGTGTGCGTCGGATGTGCGGCAGTTTCAACCGCTTGGTGAGCTCGATGGCCTCGGCGAGCGGGTCGCCGTTGCTGCTGTGAACGGTGCGGAGCGGGGTGGCCATCAGATGCTGTCCTCGTCTTCGGTGCTGGTAGTGGTTCCGAAGCGGGCCCAGGCGGAGGTGCCGGGCTGCAGCGAGTGGTCCTCGCCGCGACGGACGGGTTCGGTGCTGGTCAGGCCGACCTGGTAGTCGAGGATGGACAGCAGGTCCTTGTCGGCGAAGCGGCCGGTGACGGCGGCGGTGCCGAGCGCCCGGTCGACCTCGGCGGCGGAGTAGAGCTTGGCCAGGGCGACGGCCTCGGTCATCTTGGCCTTGATCCGGCGGGTGCCGGCGGTCGCGGCCTCCACCAGCCAGGCCGCGGCGCCCGGTCCGAGTGCGAGGAAGGCGGCCTCCTCCGCGGTGGTGGCCTTCGGGGTGCGGTCGCCGTTCTTGTCCTCGCGCGGCGGGTAGTGCGCGTCGTCCAGGACCGGGGAGCCGGGGGTGCCGGTGCGGTGGCGGGCGACCTCGCGGGCCGAGCCGTGCTCGTCGACAGAGGTGACGATCAGCTCCTCGCCGTGGAAGCGGGCCCAGACGCGGCTGTCGATCAGCTCGTGCGGGACCGAGTAACGCACCGCCTCGACCGAGATCGTGGCGTCCCAGTTGACCCTGCGGGTGGTGCCGAACACCGCGGTGAACGGCTGCCTGGGCAACGGGTGCAGCCGCTCGCGTTCCTCCGCGAGACGCTCGGCCGGTTTGCGCCGGGTCTCGCGGTGAGGGCGGGAGTTGACCTCGTCGCAGAACGCCCGGCAGGCCGCCTCCAGCTCGCCGAAGGTGCGGTACTCCTCGCGCAGGTTCACCTCCCTGGGCACCAGATCGGCCTTCGCGATCCGCACCGTCGCCTCGGAGCCGCCCTTGCTCTCCGGGTCCGCCGGCACACAGGTGCGGATCGTGGTGCCGTAGTGCCGGGCGACCTCGACGATCTCCGGATTGCGGACCGCGATCCCGGCGACGTGGCCGGTGGTGACCGTCTTCTCGTTGTCGGTCAGCACGAACGCTGGGACCCCGCCGATCCTGCGTAACGTCGCGTCCAGACACGCCGTCACGGTCGGCAGCGTCTTGTCCCAGATGGGGATGACCACCCGGAACCGCGACCAGGACAGCCACGCGCACCACAGCGTGGTCTTCCTGCCCTTGATCACCGGCCCGTCACCGAAGTCGTACTGCAGCCACAGGCCCGGCTCGGTCACCCACGGCCGATAGATGCGGCGCCGACCGGCCCGGAACTGGGCCTTCGCCTCGGCGACCGTGCGGCGGGTAGTGCGTTCCCCGCCCGCGAAGCCCATCGCGACGAGCCGCTTGTGCACCACGTCCGCGCGGACCCTGCCCTGCGAGCGGACCACCAGCTCCTCGATCTTCGGCAGATAGTCGTCGATCGCCCGCGCCCGGTGGCGGCGCTGGTCGGGCTGCTGGCCGGCGGCCCGCATCTTCACATACCGGGCCACCGTGTGGTGGTCGCACCCGGCCAGCTCGGCCGCGGCGCGGTAACTGCCCGTGAGGTCGTACGCCTCGAGGATCTCCATGATCTCCCTGCTGTTCTTCACCCGGCCGACCCTCGCCGACCGGGAAATGGATCTTGAACGTGGGGAGATATCTGGCCGTACGCGGGGAATCCCGTGGCCGTCAGTGGGGCGGTATCTGGCCGCCTATGGGGAGCTTTCCATGGCCGCCGTCACCCGGGCTCTGGCGCAGCCTCTGACTCGGTGCCCCGCTGCTCACCGGCTGCTGCAGCATCCCGGCGCGGCCGGGTGTCCTCGGCCGGGTGCCGGTCGTTGTACCGGGCGCCGCCCCGCCACCCCATCACGGGCGACATCCGGCTGCGCCCCGCGGTTCGGCGTCCGGCCCGCACCCGGGCGCCGCGGCTGCGGCAGTCGAATCCTCGGGGCGGCCGGCTGCGGAGACCGGCTGCCCCGCTGCGCTGCTGGTGCGTGCTGCATCGGCCCGGAGGCGCTGGCTGGACCGGCCCCCGGAGAGGGGCCGATCCAGCCGCGTACTCAGCCCGGCCGCGTTCTGCCGTGCGGGGATGCTGACGGTGCATCGGGGCAGACGAGTGGTTCCCGGGCAGGCCATCTCATGCGGCACCGTGCTCGCATCGCCGAGGTTGCCCACCGCCGGCCGGCCCGTAGCAGCCCTGTTCCCCTGGTAGCCAGGACGTCCGACCCGGTCCCGGCAGGCCGGGCGGTTGCGTGTTGCAGCGGCGACTCACCCGCCCCGCGGCCCGGCGGCCCGGGATACGACTGCTGTGGTCGCTGGCGCCGCACTGTCGCCGGCCCGAACGGCGAGGAGTAGTCCGCTCGGCCACCTGTGTCTGACAGGACCCCACCGGTCGGCAGCCCGTGCCCGATGAGGGCATCGGTCCGCTGCTCGGCCGCGGCACGGCGCTGCGGCTGGCTGCAGCCTGGGCTGCGCTCTGCCACCGGGTGGGGCAGGCCCTGGTCTTTCCTGGCGGGTCAGCAGCTCGTCTTCGCCGGCCTGCTGCTGGTCCTCACCCTGGTGCTGATGCCCCGCTACGGCCTTACCGGGGTGGGTGTCGCATGGTTGGCCACGGCCTGCGTCCTTGCGTTGGTCCTGGCCGTGACGGAGCCGCGCTGGCTGACCACCGGCATCGGCCCGCATCGGCCCTGACCCCCGTGTCCCGCCGGCGCTACGGGGAGCCGCCCCGCGGGGTCGGCGGGGCCTGTCGCGGACTGGTCCCGTTCGGGCAGTGCGTGTTCTGCGTGCCGCTGGTCACATTCTGTGTCCGGGCGGTTGAGGCGCGTGTGCGGGTGGCAGTAAGGTGCCGAGCGCCTCTGGCAGGGGAAGTCCGGTGAAAGTCCGGCGCTGACCCGCAACGGTAGGCCGTCGGCACGGTGTCGGCGGTGAGCCCGATTACCTGCCCGGGGTTTGTCCGGCTCTCATCCGTCGTGGTCTACGGGACGATGCCCAGAGGTTGTGCCTCGCCCTGCGGGCGGTGGCCGTGCTCTGCGGTGCGTCTCCACGAGACGCCCCAGGAGTTCACCTTGCGTACCTCGCTCCGGCCCGCTGCCGTTCTGCTCGTTGCCTCCGCCGTCGTGTTGCCCGCATTGACGGCCACCGCGGCTTCTGCGGGTGCCGCGCCCGCCGTGACGGATGCCTCGGCCGCTGCCGGTTGGGCGGGCCGTCAGCTGAAGGAGGGCAGTCGCGTCGAGGGTGACTGGGGTCCGGACTTCGGCCTGACTGCCGACGTGGTGCTCGCCCTGTCGGCCGCAGGGCAGGGCAAGGGGGAGGCGAAGGCAGCCACTGACTGGCTCGCCGCGAACGCGACCTCCTACCTGACCGGTGACACGCCCGGTGACATCTATGCCGGTTCGGCCGCCAAGCTCGCCCTGGTCGCCGAGGTCCAGCAGCGGGACCCGAAGAGCTTCGGCGGCCACGATCTGCTCGCCGAGCTTGCCGCGCGTCTCCAGCCCAGCGGCCGCTACACCGACCACGCCACCTTCGGTGGCCCGGACGTCTCGGACTTCTCCAACACGTTCAGCCAGGCGTTCGCCCTGCTTGCCCTCGACCGCCAGGGCGCCGACGCCGTTCCGGCGAAGGCGATCGAGTTCCTGACCGGCAACCAGTGTGTCGACGGCGGCTTCCCGGTGGCCTACCCGGACAAGCCGGCCGACTGTGCCTCGGACGCGGACGGCACCGGCATCGTGGTGCAGGCGCTGCTGGCCGTCGGTCGCAGCGGGGAGGCCGCGAAGGCGCTGGACTGGCTGGAGAAGCGGCAGGCCGCGGACGGCGGCTTCGGCGGTTCCGGACCGACCGCCTCCTCCAACTCCAACTCGACCGCGCTCGCCGTCCAGGCCCTGCGGGCCGGCGGTCGCACCACGGCCGCGGACAAGGGCGTGTCCTGGCTGAAGTCCCGCCAGGTCGGCTGCGCCGGTAAGAGCAGCGACCGTGGCGCGATCGGCTACCAGAAGGCCGAGGTCGACGGCACCACGCTGCGCGCCACCGTCCAGGCCGTTCCCGCGCTCGCCGGGGTGTCGCTCGCGGCGGTCGACGGGCGCTTCGGCACGGCCGGTCTGCCGGCCCTCGAGTGCACTTCGCCCAGCCCGAGCGCGAGCGGGAGCCCGTCCGGTTCGCCGAGCGGCAGCGCCTCTGCCTCCTCCAGCTCGTCGGCTTCGGCCTCGGCTTCGGCGTCCGCATCGGTGTCGGGCTCGCCGACCGGCTCCGGCTCGCCCTCGGCGGCCGTGTCCGCGGTGGCGTCCGACTCGGCCGGCCCCGGGGGCACGGACACCGGCGGCACCCCGTCCTCGGGCGGCCTGGCCTCCACCGGTTTCGAGCTCATGCCGCCGGTCGTCGCCGCGATCGCCCTGCTGCTGCTCGGCGCGGCCGCCGTGCTGACGGCCCGCCGACTTCGCTCGGGCAGCCACCGGTGATCCGCCGCGGCGCCGCCGCCCTGGCCGCGACCGCGGCCGTGGGCGGCAGCCTGCTGCTGCCCCTGCCGGCGCGGGCGGCCGAGGGCTGCGACGGCGTGCTGGTCGTCGTCGAGACGAGAAGCGTCCCCGACCGCCCTGGTTACGGGAGCCGTACCGGCTGCTCGGATGCGCCGCGCAGCGGTATCCAGGCGTTGCAGCAGGCCGGGTTCTCGGTGAAGTTGGGCACCGGTCCGTACGCGGGCGGGTTCGTCTGCGCCCTCGACGGCGCGCCCAAGGCGGGCTGCGGGGCCGTCACCAAGGATCACTACTGGTCGTACTGGTACATGCTGCCGGGCACCTCCACCTGGGTGTACAGCCAGCTGGGCGCGGGCAACCGCGTCCCGCCCAGGGGCAGCATCGAGGGCTGGGTGTGGCAGGACGGCGGCGGCAGCGAGCCGCCGTCCCCGCGCAGCGCCAAGGACCCGGCGCGGCCGGCGACTCCGACGCCGCCTTCGGCCACCACCCGCCCTCCGTCCGGCGGCGGGGGTGGGGGAGCGACGTCCGCCCCACGCCCGACAGGTCCGGCCTCGGCCGATTCGGGAGACACTGCCGGCGGTGCGGTGGGCGGCGCTTCGCCGACTGGCGCGGGTCCGGCGGCCACTGCTGCATCGCCGTCCAACCCGCCCGGCGCCGAATCGGCAGTACCGTCGGCGCCCGCTTCCGGCCCCGCCAGCGCCGGGGCCGGCGCGTCCTCGAACACGTCGACCGCCGCACCGGGATCCAGTCGTGCCGACGCAGGGAAGCCGGCCGGTCACGGGGCCGGGGCGTGGCTGCCGGTGGCGCTCGGCACGGCCGCGGTGGCTGCACTCGCCGGGGCGGCAGCCTGGCGGCGCAGGCGCGCTCCTCGCGCGGGGGATCTGCCGTGAGTCTGCGGCGGGTGCTGCTGCCGCGTCAGCTGCACCCGTTCGCCTGGTGGCTGTGGGCGCTCGGGCTGGCCGCCGCGGCGGGCCGGACGACCAATGTGCTGCTGCTCGCGCTGCTCGCTGCGGTTGCCGGGTACGTGGTGTCGGCGCGCCGCACCGAGGCGCCGTGGGCCCGCGCGTACGGGGTGTTCCTGCGCCTGGGCATCACGGTGGTGCTGATCCGGGTGGTGTTCCAGTCGCTGCTGGTCGGCTCCGGCGGCACCACCGTGCTGCTCGACCTGCCGGAGATCCCGTTGCCCGGCTGGATGGCCGGGGTACGGCTCGGCGGACCGGTCACCGCGGAGGCGGCGTACGCGGCGCTCGACGACGGCGCCCGGCTCGCCGCCATGCTGCTCTGCTTCGGCGCGGCCAACGCCCTGGCGAGCCCGGCCCGGTTGCTGCGTGCCCTGCCGAGGGCGCTGCACGAACTCGGCGTCGCCGTCACCGTCGCACTCAGCGCCGCACCGCAACTGGTCACCGCCGTCGCCCGGGTGCGCCGGGCCCGGCGGCTGCGCGCCCTGCCCGTCAAGGGGCTCCGCGGCACCCTGTCGATCGTCGTCCCCGTCCTGGAGGAGGCGCTCGACCGGTCGCTGACCACCGCCGCCGCGCTGGACGCGCGCGGCTACGGCCGCCGGGCGGTCCTGCCGGCCGGCCGCCGGACCACCGTCCACCTGCTCACCCTCGGCGGTCTGCTCGGTGTCGTCGTCGGCCTGTACGCCGTGTTCGACTCCTCGACCGTGATCCCGGTGGGGCCGCTCGGCGAGGTGACCACCGGCAGCGCCGGGCCGGTCCTGCTCGCCGTGGGCCTGGCCGGCTGCCTGGCCGGGCTGCGCCTCGGCGGAACGGCCGTCCGGCACACCCGCTACCGCCCCGACCCGTGGGTGCTGCCGGAGTGGATCGCCGCCGGAAGCGGCGTCGGGGCGGCCGTTTGCTTCGTCCTGGCCGGCGGGCCGGACTCCGGTCTGGCACCCGACCCGTGGAGCCTGCAGCTGCCCGGCCTGCCGCCGCTCGCTGTCGCCGGTCTGGTGCTGGCGCTGCTGCCCGCCCATCTGACACCGCCACCGCCAGCGGCCGCGTACGGCTCCGCACCGGTCGCCTCCGCGGCGGGAAGCCCGTCCTCGGGCAAGCCCCTGCGGGACGTCCGACCTTCGGGTGCCGACCCTGAACCAGTCGACCCCGCCTTGAACGACCCTGTGAGGAAGCGCCCGTGAACGCCGTCCACTGGGAGCAGGTCACCTTCCACTACCCGCGCGCCGAGGAGCCCGTCCTCACCGGTGTCGACCTCGCCGTCCCGGAGGGCGAACTGGTCCTGGTGCTGGGGGAGACCGGCAGCGGCAAGTCCACCCTGCTGCGGACCGTGAACGGCGCCGTCCCGCACGCCACCGGCGGCACCCTGCACGGGCGTGTGCGCACCGCCGGCCGCGACACCGCGGACCACCCGCCGCGCGAACTCGCCGACACCGTCGGCGTGGTACCGCAGCGCCCGGCCGATGCGTTCGTCGCCGACACGGTCGAGGAGGAGATCGCCTATGGCCTGGAGTGCCTCGCGTACCGGCCCGAGGTGATGCGCCGCCGCGTGGAGGAGACCCTCGACCTGCTCGGCCTCGCCGACCTGCGGGCCCGCCCGCTCACCGCGCTCTCCGCCGGACAGCAGCAACGCGTGGCCCTCGCCGCCGCGTTCGCCGCCCAACCCGCGCTGCTGGTTCTGGACGAGCCGACCAGCGCCCTCGACCCGCCGGCTGCCGAGGAGGTGCTCGCCGCCCTTACTCGCCTCGTCCACGACCTCGGCACCACCGTGCTGCTCGCCGAGCACCGGCTGGAGCGCGTCGCCCAGTACGCCGACTCCGCCCTGCTCGTCCCCGGCAGGGGAGAGCCCGTCCGCTACGGCGCGCCCGCGGCGATCCTCGCCGACGCACCGGTGGCGCCGCCCGTGGTCGAACTGTCCCGGCTGCTCGGCTGGGACCCGGTCGCGCTGAGCGTCCGCGCCGCCCGCCGCCGCGCCGCCGGCCACCCGCTGCGCGACGCCGTCCCGGTCCGCCCGGCCGCCGCCGTACCCGGCGAGAGCGTCGCCCGAGTGCGCGGCCTGGTCGCGCACCACGGTCCCGTCCCAGCGCTGCGCGGTGTCGATCTCACCCTGCACGCCGGCCGGATCACCGCCCTGATGGGCCGCAACGGCGCCGGCAAGTCCACCCTGCTCGCCTGCCTCGCAGGCCTGCACCGGCCCAGCGCCGGAACGGTCGAGGTCGACGGAGCCCAGCCCGGTCGGCTCAGGCGGCGGCAGGCGGCCGGCCTGGTCGGCATGGTCCCCGCCGACCCCGGCGACCTGCTGCTGCACGACCGCGTCGATGCGGAGTGCACCGCCGCCGACCGCGAAGCCGGGGCGACCTTTAGCACCACTGCCGACCTGCTGCGTCGGCTGGTGCCCGGCATCGACCCGGCCGCCCACCCGCGCACCCTCTCCAGTGGCCAGCGCCTGGCGCTGGCTCTCGCCGTGCTGCTGGTCCGCCGCCCGAAGCTGCTGCTGTTGGACGAGCCGACCCGCGGCCTGGACTATCCGGCCAAGCAGCGCGCCACCGAGATCCTGCGGGAGCTGGCCGCGGACGGCCACGCCGTGCTGCTGGTCACCCACGACGTCGAACTGGCCGCCGCGTGCGCCGACAACGTGGCCGTCCTCGCGGACGGCGAGATCGTCACCGACGAACCGGCCGTGGACGCGCTCGCCGCCTCGCCCGCGTTCGCCCCGCAGACCGCCAAGATCCTCGCTCCCGCGCCGCTGCTCACGGTTGACGAAGTCCGCCTCGCGCTCGCCGGGGGACGCCGATGACCACCACCACCTATCTGTCGGCCCGCACGCCGGACCTTCCCCGGCTCGGCCCGCGCTCGATCCTCGCGCTGGTGCTCGTCACCCTGGTCGGGATCGCCGGGTTCGGCTGGCCGTTCCTCGCCGACCACTCCTCGGCGGTCGCCCACGACACCGACGCCCCTTGGCTGTTCGCCCTGCTGACGGTCCTGGTTCTCGCCGTGGTCCTCACGGCCCTGCTGGACGGCGCGGCCGACGCCAAGGCCGTCGCCCTGCTCGGCGTCCTCGCGGCCGTCGGCGCGGCGCTGCGACCGCTCGGCGCCGGAACGGCAGGGCTGGAGCCGATGTTCGTCATCATGGTCCTGGGCGGCCGAGTGATGGGGCCCGCGTTCGGTTTCGCGCTCGGCTCCACCGCGATGTTCGCCTCCGCCCTGCTGACCGCCGGCATCGGCCCCTGGCTGCCGTTCCAGATGCTCACCGCCTCCTGGGTCGGTCTCGGCGCCGGCCTGCTGCCCCGCCGGCCCACCGGCCGCCCCGAGACCGCGATGCTCGCCGCCTACGCCGTCCTCGCGGGCTTCCTCTACGGCATCGTGATGAACCTCTGGTTCTGGCCGCTGAGCATCGACCCCACCTCCACCGTCGCCTACGACCCCGAGGCGGGCCCGCTCGGCAACCTCCACCGCTACGCCGCCTTCTACGCCACCACCTCCCTCGGCTGGGACGTCCCGCGCGGCGTCCTCAACGCCTCCCTGGTCGTCCTCGCCGGGCCCCGCCTTCTCGCCGCGCTGCGCCGCGCCGTCGACCGCGCCGCCTTCGGCGCCCGGATCCGGATCCTGCGGCCGGATGTGACGAAGCCGTCCCAAGCCGGTCCGGCCGGGCCCTTGACCCCGCCTCCGCACAGCCGAGATGATGAATCGTCAGAAAAGCTGATAACTCCGGCAATGGGGGAAGACCGGTCGAAATCCGGCGCTGACCCGCAACGGTAGGCCGCCGCGCATCCTGCGCGTCGGCAAGCCCGAACACCCGCACCGGAGGAACCGTCCTTCCACCCGTCGCGGACTGCGGGTCGGAGCCCCTGTCCCACGACTGCCTCTGCCTTCGTGCAGCGGCGGCGCGGCCGGGCGCGTCCGGACGCAGGCCCGGAAAGGCCACCCATGCAGCTGCGCCTGCGCGCCGCCGCCC
Source organism: Kitasatospora sp. NPDC093679 (assembly GCF_040683455.1). Classification (NCBI taxonomy): domain Bacteria; kingdom Bacillati; phylum Actinomycetota; class Actinomycetes; order Kitasatosporales; family Streptomycetaceae; genus Kitasatospora; species Kitasatospora sp. NPDC093679. The sequence continues at coordinate 25,791 of NZ_JBFBDW010000051.1, read as the reverse complement.
TCATCGTCACCGGTGCCCTCGCCGCCACCGCGCTCCTGCCCGCCGCCACCGCGGCGGCCGACACCACCGCCACCACCCGGCGTCCCGACGCCGCCGCGGCCGGCTGGCTCGCCGGCCAACTCGTCGACGGCAATCACCTGGAGACCGGCTTCGACGGCGTCTCCTACCCGGACCAGGGCCTGACCGTCGACGCCGTCCTCGCCTTCGCCGCCGCCCGCACCGCGGACCAGGTGGCCGCCAATGCCACCGCCTGGCTCGCCAAGCCGGACATCCTCGCCGGCTACATCGGCGACGGCACCACCGAGGCCTACGCCGGCGCCACCGCCAAGCTCCTCCTCGCCGCCGAGGTCCGCGGCGCCGACCCGGCCACGTTCGGTGGCGTCGACCTGCCTGCCCGGCTGCGCTCCCTGCAGACCCCGGCCGGCCGCTTCTCCGACCGCTCCCAGTGGGGCGACTACAGCAACGCCTTCGGCCAGTCCTACGCCCTGCTCGCCCTCAACCGCACCCCCGCCGGCGCGCCCGCCGCGGCGGTCGACTTCCTCGCCGCCACCCAGTGCGCCGACGGCGGCTACCCGCTGAACTTCGGTCAGGCGACCTGTGCCAGCGACCCGGACGCCACCGCACTCGCGGCCCAGGCCCTCGCCGCCACCGGCCGCCACGCCAAGGCCCAGGCCGGACTGACCTGGCTCGCCGGACACCAGCTCCCCGACGGCGGCATCGCCAGCGGCGGCGCCACCACGGCGAACGCCAACACCACCGGCCTCGCCGCCCAGGCCCTGCTCGCCGGCGGCCGGATCGCCGCAGGGCTCAAGGCCTGGAACTTCGTCGCCAAGCTCCAGGCCGGCTGCACCGCCACGCCCACGGACCGCGGCGCCGTCGCCTACGACGCCACCGGCCTCAACCCCGCCACCACCACCCGGGCCACCACCCAGGCCGTCCTCGGCCTGTCCGGCACCGGACTCGCCCACCTCACCGCGGCCGGCGCCCGCCCCGCCGCACCGACCCTCACCTGCCCCTGACCGCCACCCGTTCCCACCTGGAGACCACCGTGAACCGCACCCGCCCCCGCCGCAGACTCCTCGGCTCCCTCGCCGCGGCCGCCGTCCTCACTGCCGGCCTGCTCGGCACCACCACCGCCACCGCACCCCCGGCGAGTGCCGCCGCCTGTACCGGCACCTCCGGCGTTACCGTCGTCGTCGACTTCACCGCCCTCGGCGGCAGCATCCAGACCGGCTGCGCCCCCGGCGACCCCACCAGCGGCCTCGCCGCCCTCACCGGCGCCGGCTTCACCTACGCCTTCCACCCGCGGTTCCCCGGCATGGTCTGCCGGATCAACGCGCTGCCGAACCCGTGCAACGGCGCCCCGGCGACCGCGTACTGGTCCTACTGGCACGCAGCGCACGGTGGCCCTTGGAACTACAGCACCCTCGGCGCGGGCAGCTACGACCCGGCGCCCGGCGACGTCGAGGGCTGGGCCTTCGGCGCCGGCTCCCAGCCGGGCATCACCGCCCCCTGACCTGCCACCAGCAGGGCGCAGACCGTACCGCAGGCAACCGCCGAGGCGCGGCTCAGCCCCTGACCCGGTGTCCCCGACGGCAGTAGAGCAGTGCTGCCGTCGGGGACACCGGGCCGTCGTCGTCGCACCGCAGTGCCGGCCCAGCTGCTCGGGGGACGCCGGGCATGTGATCGACTGACGGGACGAAGGGAGAGGACATGCTGATCAACGCAGGAGCCCCGATCGCCCCGACGACCGCCGTGGCACCGGTGGTGTCGCGGGCCGCGCGGTGGGAGGACGACGCCTGCCGCCACCTGCTGGTGTGGCGGGCGGGCCCGGGCTGGCGGATGGTCAGCAGCGCGGTGCTCGGCGGCGGGATCGGCGAGCGCCACTGGGTGCTCAACGCCCAGGTGCGCCCGGGCTACAGCCGGCTCGACCCGGACCGCCACCTCGCCGAGCTCGCGAAGGCCGAGGGGCTGCGCGGTGAGGGTGTCGGTCTGATGACCGCGGCCGAGGTCGACCATGCCATATGGGCCGAGGACGGCGGTGCGACCGTCCTGGTGACGGCCGGTATCGGTGTCCCGGCCTGGGCCGCCGCGCCAGAAGGGCACGCTGCGCTCTCGGGGGCGCGGCCGGACCGGTATGTCCCCGGCACGATCAACATCCTCGCCGTCGTGCCCGCTCCGGTGTCCGACGCAGGGCTGGTGAACCTGCTCGCCACCGCCACCGAGGCGAAGGTCCAGGCGCTGCTGGACGCCGGGTACGACTGCTCCGGTACTCCGTCCGACGCGGTGTGCGTGGCTGTACGCGCGCCGGGTGACGGCCCGTCCGCCGACCCCTTCGGCGGCCCTCGATCGCGGTGGGGCGCCCGGCTTGCGCGCGCTGTCCACCAGGCCGTCCGGGAGGGCGCCGAGCTGGACCGTGTCCGCCGCGTGTCCGGACCGCCCCGGCCGCACCACGGGCCGCGGCCGGACTGCTGCCGAACGGACATCCTCACTCGCCCAGTGGCACGACGGCGAGGCTGAGCGCCGTGCGGCGCAAGACAAAGTCCTCCGGTTGGAACTGCGAAGGGGCGGTGGGAGCAACGCTTCGTTGCTCCCACCGCCCCTTCGCCGGTGAGCTGCGGGTGCCGTCAGTGCGACGGTGCGGCCACCGCGGCTGCAGCGCGGGCGGCGGGCTTCGGGTTGAGCTGCCGTTCGGCGAGGTGGCCGAAGAGCAGCCCGAAGGACGCCCACAGGGTCAGCTGGATGGCGAGCGCCGCGACGCGGAACTGCCAGAGCAGCGCGGCGGAGAAGTCCTCGGGGACCTCGTTGATCGCGGGGAGGAAGACGTAGGCCAGGGCGACAAGCACGCCGAAGCCCAGGACGGCGACGACGGTGGCGTTCCAGTTGCCCAGCCGGGGGGCCAGACGCTTGCCGACGATCACGGCGGCGACCGCCAGCAGCACGCTGAGGGCCATCATCAGGAAGTACAGCGTGGTGCGCTTGCCGATGGTCTCCGGATCGCCCACCGACGGCGGGTTGGCCGGGTACTTGAGGAACGGCACCACGTAGACGGTGACGAGCGCCGCGGCCGACAGCAGGGCCGCGGTGGCGCGCGGCGTGAAGCGGCCGACGCGGCCGAGGGCGAAGCAGAAGGCGAGGGCAGCGATGCCGCCCATGGCCACACCGAACACCAGGACACCGGTGGCCAGGCCCGCAGTGGACTGCAGGGACCGGCTGACGATCTCCATCTCGTGCTCGTGGGAGTGCGACTCCTCGTACGCGATGGCCGCGTCGACGCGGGGCTCACCGAGGAAGTAGGCGACGACGAGGGCGAGCAGGCCGGACGCGAGCCCGGCCAGCATGCCGCGGACCAGGAGGTTTCTGACGGTTGCGGAGTTCACGGAGTTTCGGTTTCCCCTCGGGTCAGTGGCAGGGGAAGCCGAGCAGGTGCCGGCCGTCGTGCACCCACTCGTGCACGTCCTCGCCAGAGATCAGGGAGGTGGCGCCCTGCTCGGCACCGACGAAGTAGATGAGGGCCATCAGCAGGATGCCGAAGAAGACCGCCCACGGGGCGATCGCCTTGAGGGAGATGGGGGCGATAGCGGGGGTGGCGGCGGGGGCGATGGGGTGAGCCACGGCCTGGACCTCCTTTGGGAACACGCGTCCCGTTCGGTGGAGCACGGACGACGGCGGAGGGTCTGACTTCCCGGCCCCGACGCGGTGTCAGGTGCCGGTTCACAGTGGCGCGACCGTGCCGGATTTCCACCGGCTTCCACGCGCTCGTCGTTTCAGTTGTCGACGAGAAGGTACCGTCTTCGCCGGGCGCGGCCAAGGGGTCAGCAGGTGAACACGGAGCCGACCTGCGGACAGCATTGAATATATGCATGCGAACGGGACTGCATGGGGCGTGCGGTGCCGCTGCATGGCGGCATTCGTGATGTTGGTCGCAGACGGCTGCTCACGCGCACTCGCGCGCCCGCCCCTTCGAGCAGGTCTGTCGGCCGAAACGGGTGAAGGGAGGATCCTGCCATTGGTGCGTGGACAAAAGCATTCCAGTCGCAGCGGACCGCTCGATGAGGCGGCCGTCGCGCGGGCGATCCAGGGCATCGGGGACCGCGAACAGCTGCTCCGGGCAGCTCGCGTGATCTCCTTGGTCGCCGAGCCGGGCAGGCTCGCGCTGTTGCTGGGGATGAGAGCCGCAGGTTCCATTGCGGTCTCGGATCTGGCCATTGCCACCGGCATGTCCGACACCTCGGTCTCCCAGGCTTTGCGACGGTTGAAGGACGGAGGGCTGGTCAGTGGGAGCCGGCACGGGCGCGTGATCCGCTACCGGATCTGCACTGGCACGCCAGAGGCGTCCTTGCTGATCTGCCTGCTCGAGAAGGTGCCTTCCGGCTGAACCAGGCCCTGTTCATCCCCTCGCCGCAACGTCCAGCCTTGCGGCGTCAAGCGCTTCAGGTACGGAGGCGAACCCGGAGGCTCGGCCCGCCCCTCACGGCATGTAATCGGGCCAACGCCTCGGGGGCGGGTGGACCGGGACCTGTCAGGCCTTGCAGAATCCGTTACTGCCGCACACCGTGAGCAGCTCGCGGACAGCCACCCGCGAGCGGTCTACTGCCCGGCTCGTTCGGACCGAGGCCGACGGGCCGCTGATCCGTTTCGAGCGTTCGGGCAACACATCACAGATCGGGGGGACCGCGCAGTGGGTAAGAGGCGTGAGCCGCGGCGCATGGAGGTGGACGGGCAGACCATGGTTCTCCTGACAGAGCAGGAGTACCAGACGCTCCTTGCGATCAGGCGGCAGGCGGGGGCTCAGGGCGCCCGTCTCCGGGCCCTTCGGCGAGCCCTCGCCGACCGGCCCGGAGACGAAGAGGGAGCAGACACGCCGATGGGCGAGGCCCGGGCAAGCGCGTCGGCGAACGAATGAACGCCCACCGTGCGGTCTTGCCCCGTGGAACGGGGCGAGACGAGGACCAGCCTTCGTCACGACGCCGTCAGGTTGCTCGGCCCGTCGCCCGCCGCGGGCAGCCGTCAGACGGCGGAATGCAACTGCCTGCCGCACAGGTAGCGTCCGGCCGGCAGCTCCACGCAGGCCGCGGCCACGATGAGCAGGACGGTGTCGAGCACCGTCCCAGCGGTGACAAGCCGCGGCGCGAAGGCGCTGTGGGGCAGGCGAGCGTCGGCCGCCAGCCACGCACCTGTCTCCCGCCCGGGCCCGCCCGAGGCGTCACGCCCGTGCCTGTGCCCCGGCCCTCCGCGACTGGAGCCGGGGCACAGGCAGCCCGGGTCGGTCACCCCTCGGGGTAGGGGTGGAAGCCGCGGCCGGTCTTGCGGCCGAGCAGGCCCGCCTCGACCATCCGGGAGAGCAGCGGCGGCGGCGCGTACAGCGGCTCCTTGTACTCCTCGTAGAGGGAGCGGGCGATCGCCTCGACGGTGTCCAGGCCGATCAGGTCGGCGAGTCGGAGCGGGCCCATCGGGTGGGCGCACCCGTGGACCATGCCGGCGTCGATGTCCTCCGGGGCGGCGTGCCCGGCCTCGGCCATCCGGATCGCGGACAGCAGGTAGGGCACGAGGAGGGCGTTGACGACGAAGCCGGCGCGGTCGCGGGAGCGGACGACGCGCTTGGCGAGGGTGTCGGTCGCGAAGGCCTCGACGCGCCGCAGCACGTCGGGGTGGGTGTGCAGTGACTCCACGAGCTCGACCAGGGGCATCACCGGCGCCGGGTTGAAGAAGTGCAGGCCGAGCACGTGCGAGGCGCGGCCGGTGGTGATGCCGAGCCGGGTGACCGGGATGGCGGAGGTGTTGGTGGCGAGGACGGCCTCGTCGTCGGCGAGGATCTTGTCGAGCCCGGTGAGGACCTCGGTCTTGACCTGTTCGTTCTCGACGACGGCTTCGACGACGAGCTGGCGGTCGGCGAGGGCTTCGAGGTCGTCGGCGAACAGCAGGTGCGCCCAGGCGTCCTCGCGCTCCTCGGGGTCGAGACGGCTGCGGTCCACCGCGCGGTGCAGGGAGCGGTCGATGCGGGCGCGGGCGGCGCGCAGGGCGGTGGCGTCGCGTTCGCAGACGACGGTGTCCAGGCCCGCGCGGGCGAAGACCTCGGCGATGCCGGAGCCCATCTGTCCGGCGCCGACGACGGCGACACGGCGGATGTCGTTCACGGGATTCCCTTCGTTCGGGCGCCTACGCCGCGGTGCGGACCTTGACCAGGTGGCGGGCGTACGCCTCCGTGGTGAGGAAGGCGGGCAGCTCGGGGCCGAGTGCGGTCTCCTCCAGCACCCGCACCGCGTCGTCGACGAGTTGCGGGTCGGCGCCCTCGGCGAGCAGCGCGGCCCGTTCCCGGTCGATCAGCCGGCGCACCAGGTCGGGGGTGGCGAGTGAGCCGCCGGTGAGGCGGGAGCAGTGGTGGACCCACTGCCAGATCTGGCAGCGGGCGATCTCGGCGGTGGCGACGTCCTCCATCAGCCCGAACACGGCTACGGCGCCGGTGCCGCCGAGCCAGGCGGTGAGGTAGCGCAGTGCGACGGCGACGTTGGAGCGCAGGCCCTGGTCGGTGGGCAGGCCGACGCTCAGCCGGTGGACGCCGAGGAGGTCGGCGGCGGTCACCTCGACGTCCTCGCGGGTGCGGTCGAGCTGGTTCGGCCGGTCGCCGAGGACGGCGTCGAAGGCGGTGTGGCAGGTGTCGACCAGGGCGGGGTGGGCGACCCAGGAGCCGTCGAAGCCGTCGCCGGCCTCGCGTTCCTTGTCGAGGCGGACCCGGGTGAGGGCGACCTCGTTGGCCTCGGGGTCGCGCTGCGGGATGGCGGCGGCCATGCCGCCGATGGCGTGGGCGCCGCGCCGGTGGCAGGTGCGCACCAGCAGGTCGGTGTAGGCGCGCATGAAGGGCTGGGTCATGGTGAGGAACGCCCGGTCGGGCAGCACGAACCGGGGGCCGTGCGCGACGAAGTTCTTGATCAGGCTGAACAGGTAGTCCCAGCGGCCGGCGTTGAGCCCGGCGGCGTGCTCGCGCAGCTCGTACAGGATTTCGTCCATCTCGAACGCCGCCGTGATGGTCTCGATCAGGACGGTGGCGCGGATCGTGCCGTACGGGATGCCGAGTTCGGCCTGGGCGTAGGTGAAGACGTCGTTCCACAGGCGGGCTTCGAGGTGGTTCTCCAGCTTGGGGAGGTAGAAGTACGGGCCGCTGCCGCGGTCGATCTGCCGGCGGCCGCAGTGGAACAGGTAGAGGCCGAAGTCGACCAGGGCGCCGATCGCCGGGCGGCCGTCGATCAGCAGGTGGGCCTCGTCCAGGTGCCAGCCGCGCGGGCGGACCACGATGGTGGCCGGGGTGTCGCCGACCCGGTAGTGCTTGCCCTCGGGGGTGGTGTCGTCGATCCGGCGCTCCACGGCGTCGAGCAGGTTGAGCTGGCCGGAGACGATGTTGTGCCAGGTGGGGGCGGTGGCGTCCTCGAAGTCCGCGAGCCACACCTTCGCACCGGAGTTGAGGGCGTTGACGGTCATCCGGCGCTCGGGCGGGCCGGTGATCTCCACCCGGCGGTCGGCCAGGCCCGGGCCGGCGCCCGCGACGCGCCAGTCGGGGTCCTCGCGAACGGCGCGGGTTTCGGGGCGGAAGTCCAGGGTCCCGCCGTCGGCGAGGGCGGCGGCGCGGCGGGCACGTTCGGCGAGCAGCTCGGTGCGCCGGTCGGCGAAGGCGTCGTGCAGGCGGGCGACGAAGTCGAGTGCTTCGGGGGTGAGGATCTCCTCGAAGCGGTCCTCGTGCTCACCGAGGATCTCGACGGGGATCGTGGTGCGGCTGGTCGTGCTCATCCGGTTCTCCAGAAGGGTGTGGCCCGGGGCGTCGTCCCTCAACGAGGCCCCGGGCGGGGTGAACGGCGGCCGTGGAGCGCCCCGCGGGGCGGCCGCCGGACCGGGAGTGCCGTAGGCGCAGGTCACTACGGCACAGGCCGGATCAGTGGAACTGCTCGGCCTCGGTGGAGCCGGTGAGCGCGAGGGTCTCGGCGTTCGGGTTGAGCGCGGTGGAGACCTGGTCGAAGTAGCCGGTGCCGACCTCGCGCTGGTGCTTCACGGCGGTGTAGCCGTCCGGCGCGGCGGCGAACTCGGCCTCCTGGAGGTCGACGTAGGCGGTCATACCGTGCTCGGCGTAGCCGCGCGCGAGCTGGAACATGGAGTGGTTGAGGGCGTGGAAGCCGGCCAGGGTGATGAACTGGAAGCGGTAGCCCATCGCGCCCAGCTCGCGCTGGAACTTGGCGATCTGGTCGTCGTCCAGGGCGGCCTTCCAGTTGAAGGACGGCGAGCAGTTGTAGGCCAGCATCTTGTCCGGGTACTCGGCCTTGACCGCCTCGGCGAACTCCCGGGCCTGGGCCAGGTCCGGGGTGCCGGTCTCCACCCAGAGCAGGTCGGCGTACGGGGCGAAGGCCAGGCCGCGCGAGATGACCGGCGCCATGCCGGGCTCGACCCGGTAGAAGCCCTCGGCGGTGCGCTCGCCGGTGCAGAACCGGGCGTCGCGCTCGTCCACGTTCGTGGTGAGCAGGTTGGCGGCGAGCGCGTCGGTGCGGGCCACGATCAGGGTGGGGACGTCGGCGATGTCGGCGGCGAGGCGGGCGGCGTTGAGGGTGCGAATGTGCTGGGCGGTGGGGACGAGGACCTTGCCGCCGAGGTGGCCGCACTTCTTCTCCGAGGCGAGCTGGTCTTCGTAGTGGATGCCCGCCGCACCGGCCGCGATCATGCCCTTGGTGAGCTCGAAGGCGTTCAGCGGACCGCCGAAGCCGGCCTCCGCGTCGGCGACGATCGGCACCAGCCAGTCCGGGCCGTCGTTGCCCTCGGCGGCGTCGATCTCGTCGGCGCGCAGCAGGGCGTTGTTGATCCGGCGGACCACCTGGGGAACGGAGTTGGCGGGGTAGAGGCTCTGGTCGGGGTAGGTCTGCCCGGCCTGGTTGGCGTCCGCGGCGACCTGCCAGCCCGACAGGTAGATCGCCTGCAGCCCGGCCTTGACCATCTGCACGGCCTGACCACCGGTCAGTGCGCCGAGTGCGTGGATGTAGTCGCGCTCGTGAAGCTGCCGCCACAGGCGCTCGGCGCCGCGCCGGGCCAGGGTGTGCTCCTCGCGGACGGTACCGGACAGCCGCACCACATCGGCGGCGCTGTACGTGCGCTCGACGCCGGCCCAGCGCGGGTCGGCCGCCCACCGTGCGGCCAGCTCCGCCGCCTGCTGCTCCTGCTGCTGCCGAACCGACGTCGTCATGGTTTGCTCCCGAGGGTGCTGGATTGCGAAGGGTGTGATATGTCTCACCGCATGGGGGTGAGCGTGCGGCCGGGTGGCGCCGGGCGGCGGTACCGGACCGCGAGACGGTTCGCCCGGACAGCCGATCCAGGGGTGACTGACCTGGGAATTCGGTGCTGTCGTGTGCGCCTCCCGGCCGCAGCAACGACTCTGGCATCCCAGGAACGCGTCCGTCATCCATGGACCGTTGCCAACTTCTGCGAAGCCGGATCGGCGAATCAGCGAAGCTTGCGAATGATCAACGGTCCACCTTCCGGTTAGGCTGCGGCATCGTGTCGTTGGGTCGAGGAGCAGGGGGCCGCATGAGCAAGGCGTTCGCCGGGGCGCGGCTGCGCCGGTTGCGGGAGGACCGCGGGCTCAGCCAGGCCGCGACGGCCCGACTGGTCGAGCTGTCGCCCAGCTACCTGAACCAGTTGGAGCACGACGCCCGCCCGCTCACCGTCCCGGTCCTGCTGCGGCTGACCGAGGCGTTCGGCGTCGACGCCGGCTACTTCGCCCCACCCGACAGCGCCCGGCTCACCGCCGAACTGCGCGAATCGCTGGGCGAAGAGATCGCCGGCGGCCGCGTCACTCCCGGCGACCTCGCCGAGGTCGCCGCCCGACTGCCCGCCGTGGCACGACTGCTGACGGATCTGAGCCGCGAGCGGCGCGCCGTCGCCGAGCAGCTCGCAGTCCTCGCGGGCGAGCGCGGGCCCGCGGCCGAGGCCCTCACCCCGCACGAGCAGGTCCGCGAGTTCTTCTACCGCCGCAAGAACTACGTCCACGAGCTCGACACCGCCGCCGAGAACCTGGCCGCGGCCATCCGGCTCCGGCGCGGCGAGGTCCGCGCCGTACTGGCGGAACGACTGGCGGCCGGCCACCGGGTCCAGGTCGCCACCGGCGGCGAGCAACTCCACCGCTACGACCCGAAAGCCCGCGTGCTCCACCTGTCGGGCCGACTGCGCCCCGGCCAGCAGGCCTTCCGGATGGCCACCCAACTGGCCTACCTGGAGCACGACCCGTTGCTCTCCGAACTCGCCGCCCAGGACAGCCCGGAGGGCTCCACCGCCTGGTCACTGACCCGGATCGGCCTGGCCAACTACTTCGCCGCCGCCCTCGTCCTGCCGTACGCCGCGTTCCACACCGAGGCGGAGCGGTCCCGGTACGACATCGAGCACCTCGCCGACCACTTCGGCGTCGGCTACGAGACCGTCTGCCACCGGCTGAGCACCCTGCAGCGGCCGCGGCTGCGCGGGGTGCCGTTCTCCTTCGTCCGGGTCGACCGGGCCGGGAACGTCTCCAAGCGGCAGTCCGCCACCGACTTCCACTTCTCGCGCACCGGCGGCACCTGCCCGCTCTGGAACGTCTACGAGGCCTTCGCCGCGCCCGGCCGGGTGCACGTCCAGGTCGCCGCGATGCCCGACGGCCGCCGCTACCTCTGGACGGCCCGGGCCGTCACCCGCTCCCCGGGCGGCTGGGGCATGCCGGGCAAGACCTTCGCGATCGGGCTGGGCTGCGAACTCCGGCACGCCGACCGCCTCGTCTACTCCGCCGGACTGGACCTGGCCGACCCGGCGGTCGCCACGCCGATCGGCCTTGGCTGCAAGGTCTGCGAACGCCCGGCCTGCCCGCAGCGCGCCGCCCCCGCCATCGGCCGCCCGCTCGCGGTCGACGAGCACACCAGCACCTTCGTCCCCTACCCGGTGAATCCCGAAGCAGGCACCTGACTGACGAGGTCGTCACCCGGACGGGGCCGGCGCAGGCATCCGCGGTGTGCTCACCATGCGGACATTCTTGGGTCATGGCGCACGAGTCCGCCCGGCTCGGCCTAAGCTGGCCGGTGCAGCTGGTTCGCCCTGCCCGCCAGGCAGGGTGTCGTAAGAGGGAACCCGGTGGGAATCCGGGACTGCCCCGCAGCGGTGAGTGGGAACGACCGCCGTCATACGCACTGGGCCCGGGTCGGGTCTGGGAAGCGACGGCCAGTAGGTGTCCGCCCTTCACAAGGTGGACGTGTCCGCGAGTCCGAAGACCTGCCCGCTGCCCGCCCAAGGATGATCCGCGGGCGGACATCCGGTGACCTCGAGGGCGGGTCGGCGACCACACCAGGCGGATCAGGCACGCACTTCTCTGCGGGCTGCCGTCCGGTTCGTCCTCCCTTCGCGTCTTCGTCCCGTCTCCGGGCCACAGGAGCAAGACTCGCGAAGGAGAGTCCCTTGACAGCGAAGTCCGCAGCCGCGGCGACCCTGGCCACCGTCCACGGATACCCCCGCCAGGGACAGGGCCGAGAGCTCAAGAAGGCGATCGAGGGCTACTGGAAGGGCATCGTCACTGCCGACGCCCTCGAGAACACCGCAGCCGATCTTCGCCGGGAGAACTGGCGGCAGCTCGCCGCCGCCGGCGTCACCGAGGTGCCGACCGGTGACTTCTCGCTCTACGACCACGTCCTCGACACCACCGTCGCGGTCGGGGCGATCCCGCCCCGCCACCGCGCCGCGGTCGACGCCGACCCGCTCGACGGCTACTTCGCCATGGCACGCGGCACCCAGGACGTCGCGCCGCTGGAGATGACGAAGTGGTTCGACACCAACTACCACTACCTGGTGCCCGAACTCGGCCCCGACACCGTGTTCGTCGCCAACCCGGCGAAGGCCGTCGCAGAGCTCGGCGAGGCCCTGGCGGCCGGCCACCGGGCCCGGCCCGTGCTGGTCGGCCCGATCACCTACCTCCTGCTCGCCAAGCCCGCCCCGGGGGTGCCTGCCGACTTCCAACCGATCACCCTGCTGGACCGGCTGCTGCCCGTCTACGCCGACCTGCTGGCCGACCTGAAGGCCGCGGGCGCCGAGTGGGTGCAGCTGGACGAGCCGGCGCTCGTCCAGGACCGCACCCCGGCCGAGCTGAACGCCACCGGCCGCGCCTACCGCGACCTGGGTGGCCTCGCCGACCGCCCGAAGCTGCTCGTGGCGAGCTACTTCGACCGCCTCGGCGAGGCACTGCCGGTACTGGCCAAGGCCCCCGTTGACGGGCTGGCCCTGGATTTCACGGGCCCGGCCGCCGCCAACCTCGACGACCTGGCCGCCGCAGGCGGCCTGCCCGGCAAGCGGCTGGTCGCCGGTGTCGTGGACGGCCGCAACATCTGGATCAACGACCTGGAGAAGTCACTCGCCACCCTGGCCACCCTGCTCGGCCTCGCCGGCAGCGTCGACGTCGCGACCTCCTGCTCTCTGCTGCACGTCCCGCTGGACGCCGACGCCGAGCGCGACATCGACCCGCAGATCGCCCGCTGGCTCGCCTTCGCCAAGCAGAAGGCGAGCGAGGTGGCGCTGCTGGCCCGCGGCCTGCGCGAGGGCACCGCGTCGATCACCGCCGACCTCGCCGCCAACCGCGCCGACCTCGCCTCGCGGGCGAACTCGCCGATCACCCGCGACCCGGCCGTCCGCGCCCGCACGAGTGCGATCACCGAGGCCGACGCGCGCAGGCCGCAGGCCTACCCGCAGCGCGCCGAGGCCCAACGCGCCCGCCTCGGCCTGCCGCTGCTGCCGACCACGACCATCGGCTCGTTCCCGCAGACCTCCGAGCTGCGCGTCGCCCGCGCCGACCTGACGGCAGGTCGGATCGACCAGGCCGCCTACCGCGAGCGGATGGAGGCCGAGGTCCGCGAGGTGATCGCCTTCCAGGAGAAGGCCGGACTGGACGTGCTCGTCCACGGCGAACCCGAGCGCAACGACATGGTCCAGTACTTCGCCGAACAGCTCACCGGCTATCTCGCCACCCGGCACGGCTGGGTCCAGTCATACGGCACCCGGTACGTGCGGCCGCCGGTCCTCGCGGGCGACATCTCCCGCCCCCGTCCGATGACCGTCGACTGGTTCCGCTACGCGCAGAGCCTGACGGACCGTCCGGTCAAGGGCATGCTCACCGGGCCGGTCACCATGCTCGCCTGGTCCTTCGTCCGCGACGACCAGCCGCTCGGCGACACCGCCCGCCAGGTCGCCCTCGCCCTGCGCGACGAGGTCACCGACCTGGAGGCCGCCGGCGCGGCCGTCGTCCAGGTCGACGAACCCGCCCTGCGCGAGACCCTGCCGCTGCGCGCCGCCGGCCGCCCGGCCTACCTGGACTGGGCCACCGAGTCCTTCCGCCTGGCGACCTCCGCCGTTCGCGCAGACACGCAGATCCACACCCACATGTGCTATGCCGAATTCGGCGCGATCATGACGGCGATCGACGAGCTCGACGCCGACGTGATCTCCCTGGAGGCCACCCGCTCGCACATGCAGGTCGCCGGCGAACTCGCCGAGGCCGGCTACCCGCGCGAGGTCGGGCCGGGCGTGTGGGACATCCACTCCCCGCGGATCCCCAGCACCGCCGAAGCCGTGGAACTCCTGCGCACCGGCCTCGCGGCAATCCCGGCCGAACGGCTCTGGGTCAACCCCGACTGCGGCCTGAAGACCCGCGGCTGGACCGAGACCAGGGCCTCGCTGGACAACCTGGTCGCCGCTGCTCGGCACCTGCGCGGGGAACTCGCCAACTGACCTGTCAGCCCAGTTCGAAGCGAGGACAAAGCGCCGGTCTCCGGCCGGAAGTCCCGCTGCGAAGCGGTCGGGCTCGGTGCGCTTCGGCAGGCCGGGCCCGGCCATGATCGATCAGGACTTTGCCAACAGTTGTTCCTCATGTCCTGGATAGTTGAGAATGGAACCTTTACGGTTGTTTGCATGCAGATAGCTTTCCTGGCCCGAGCCTTCGGCAACAGCCCGTCCGGCCCCGCCCCGGCACGGGACTGCCGTGGGTGCAACGGCTGGGGCACCCTGGTCGCACCGAACGGTCGAGGGCTGATTGCCTGCCCCGAGTGCCAGGGGAACAGCCACTGACTCGTGTCCCTGCCGATCGGCCGCAGCGGCTCGCGAAGCTGCCGACCCACGGTGGTGACCCTCCGGTCCCGTAACAGGGGTGGGTCCGGTAGGACACTGTTGGCATGCAGCCCGCCGACGTGAAGTTGGTAGTAGGCGCGCGGGGCGGTGATCAGGGCAGTGTCGCCATCCTTCTCGAGCTCCCGCCGCGGCGAGCCGCATGAGGCCGGACCGCATTCGCTGCGACGCGGCGGGCATGGGCTCGTCGGACGGGTTCTCGTCCCGGCGAAGCCGGCTTCCCGGCTCGGGAGAACGGCGCCAAAACAGTGGGCACGGTGCCGTTGGCACCGGGCGGTCGTACCGTTGCGGATCACGCTTCGGCAACCGCCCGGCATACTGCCGTCCTGACCCATGGATGAGAGCGGGGTACGGGTGGTGACGGTGGGCCAGGACCAGATGGCGGGTGTGCGGCCGTCGCGTCGGCCTGCGCGTAGCCAGGTGCGTCACGGGCAGGCGTCGTGTGCGGACTACGGCTGTGCCCGTACAACCTGCCGCCAGGCCGCGCTGCGGGCCCGCCAGCGCCGCGACGCCGACCGCGCCCAGGGCCGGGCCGCCCGCGTCGACCCCACCCCCGCCGCCGTACGCGCTGCCGTCCTGGTCCGCCGCGGCATGTCCGCCCAAGACATCGCGGATGCCGCAGGGATCGCCGTCACCCTTGTCCGCCGTCTGCTGCGCACGCCGGAGAGGCGTCCGGCGCAGATTGCCCGCAGCACCGCGGAGGCCGTCCTCGGCATCCCACTGCCCCGGCGTGACCAGCCCCCGGCGCCGGGCCGCGGCCTGACCGGCGCCGGGCCGGCGGCCGCGGTCCTGTCGGAGCTGGCAGCCCGGGGCTGGCCCGCCACCTACCTTGCCGCCCGCCTGGGCACGAGCACCGCGACTGTCGCAGCCGTGCGAGGCGGGTTCCGCCGCCGCATCTCCATCGCCCTCGACCGGCGCATCCACTCCTTGTGGCTGGACCTGGCCGGCACGACCCCGACCGCGCAGGGCATCCGGCCCTCCGACGCGGCCCGTACCCGTGCTTGGGCGTTGCGAGGAAGGGCGGCCGGTCCGGTCTCCGTGCCGGAGACCGCCACCCGCAGGTGAGGGCCTCGTGCGCGTTCTCGGGACTGGAGCAGAAGTCGAGCCTGGGCGCGCCGGGCGGTACTGCCGTCGAACCGGGGCATCAGGCTCGAGGATGCGCGCTGCCCCTCACCGATGGGCGGTGGATCGCGGAAGTAGCGCTGGGCGGCCGCGGGTGGCGATCACCACAGGCGCAGGCCGGCTCGGGTGTCGTTGGCGCTAAGCGGTGTCAGCAGGGCGATGACAAGCACGGCCAGTGCTGCGCCTGTCGGCCCCGGCCCGAAGCCAAGACCCCCGTGGCCGGGTGCCGACGCGATCCAGTCGGTCATCAGGGCACCGAGAGCGAAGGTGAGCGCGAGCACCGAGTGGGCTGCTGTCCAGCTGACGGATGTCTGCCGGCGGAGCAGGCTGACGGACAGCGTGATGAGCAGGCCGAAGCTGACGATGACCCAGCCGTAGCCGCTGCCGGCCAGCCGTGCGGCCAGGTCCGCCAGGGACACGCCCGCCATCACGGTCACGACGACGGATGCCCAGCCCGCGATCTCCGCTACCGCATCCTTTCCTTCACCCCCGGTCTCACGACGGCGAACGGCGATGCTGGCGGCCACCAGTGCCAGGGTGCACAGGGCTGCCGACAGTACAGAGGAGTGGAGTGTGGTGTGGAGTCGATCGGCTGCCGCGGTGCCGGCCAGACTGCCCACGGCCAGGGCCGCCCACGAGATACCGCGACGCATTCTGGGAGCGGCGATCGCCGCTGCCACGGCACATGCGAGGGCCGGAACAGCCGTAACCAAGGCCGGACCGGCACCGACATGTGCGGAGGCCCAGTCGGCGCCGGCGGCCCCGAGGCCCGAGACGGTGATGAGCGAGAGCCACGATTCCGCCGTCGGGGCGGCGGGCGCCGCCCCGCCGCCCGAACGCGCGGACAACTCGCAACGACTGCTGCCGCGCTGTCTCATCTCCGGCATCCTCTCGATGCGAGGTATCGGCTGGTATCCCGCAGCGTCGCGGCCCCGCGGCCGGACGAGCCGCTCGGCACGCGCCGATGCCCGTCGTGGCTCCGGCCACAAACGCCATCCTGCGTCTACAGAAATGTAGACGCAACCCCGGGCCGCCGCACAGGGCAATCGGGCACGTGTCGGGCCGCGTTTTGCAGACGGGATCTTTCGAACGTCGTCCTCGGGAGGCTTGTCGGGCTGTCCAGGAGCCCGCCCCACCGGGCAGACGTTCGCCACATCCCCGCCCAGGCTGCTCGCGTTGCGGAGTTTCCCGGACCTCCTATGGTCGCTGATGTGACTTCCGTCGATCGACGTACGCTCCTGCGCTCGGCGGCCCTGGGCGCCGCCGCGGCGGCCGTTGCCGCCTGCAGCCAAAGGAGCGCCGCCCCGCCTGCCCCCAGCACCGCACCCACGATCAGGCGCTCTCCGCCGCCCGGCCCCGACG
Organism: Kitasatospora sp. NPDC093679; assembly: GCF_040683455.1. Taxonomy (NCBI): domain Bacteria; kingdom Bacillati; phylum Actinomycetota; class Actinomycetes; order Kitasatosporales; family Streptomycetaceae; genus Kitasatospora; species Kitasatospora sp. NPDC093679. Next base: position 9,150 of record NZ_JBFBDW010000051.1, on the reverse strand, counting down.
GCCGCGGCTCCCCGCCGGCGACCGACCATGCGATACCGGCCCTCCCGTCCGGAACACCGTTCCTGATCACGGCCGGCCCGACGGACCGGCCACGGGTGGCGCTCACCTTCCACGGCCAGGGCAGCCCGGAGTTCACCAGGGCGGTCCTGGACGCAACTTCAGCCGGTGGGGCCCGCATCACCGTCCTGGCCGTGGGCACCTGGCTGGACGAGCAGCCCCAACTCGCCCGATCGGTCCTGGACGGTGGCAACGAACTCGGCAACCACACCCTGACCCACGGCAACATCTCCGCCATGACCGCCGAGGCCGCCTACGCCGAGATAGCAGGCTGCGCCGACCGCCTGAAGCGGCTCACCGGCTCACCCGGACGCTGGTTTCGTCCGTCCCAGGCCGAGGATTGCACGCCCGTTGTCGCCGCCCAGGCCCGCCGGGCCGGCTACGAGCACTGCCTCAGCTACGACTTGGACTCCCTCGACTACACCGACCCCGGCGCAGCCGCGGTGCGGCGAACGGTCCTGGCCCGCATCCGACCGGGCTCCGTGGTGAGCCTCCACCTCGGCCACCAAGGAACTGCCGAGGCGCTTCCCGCCATCCTCGCAGGCTTGCGGGCCCGGGGCCTTCAGGCCGTCACTGCAACGGAGTTGTTCATTTGATGAGGACGACAACCCCACCCCGGCGCCGGTCCGCCCTGAAGGTCCTCGCCGTTGCGGCAGGGCTCGTGCTCACGGTGCCCGCGTGCAGCTCCTCCACGGCGGGACCGGCGGCAGGACCGCCCGCAGCCTCCCAACCACAAGGCACTGGTGGGCAGTCGACACCGTCCGCCGTTCCAGGTGCCCTGCCCGGCATGCCGGGCCTCCTCGACCCGAACGACGTGTACGCGGCCGACCGCCCCGGACAGTTGTCACCCGTCGTGCAGGGATTCCCCTCCCGCGTCTACGTCCCCAACACCCTGTCCGACACCGTGACCGTCATCGACCCGGCGACGTACAAGGTGATCGGAACCATCGGGGTCGGTCACCAGCCGCAGCACGTCGTCCCCTCCTGGGACCTCAAGACGCTGTGGGTCAACAACGACCTCGGCAACACGCTCACTCCCATCGATCCCTCGACGGGCAAGGCCGGGGTACCGGTCGACGTCCATGACCCGTACAACCTCTACTTCACCCCGGACGGCAAGTACGCCGTCGTGATGGCCTCGCAGGACCGGCAACTGGTCTTCCGGGACGCCCACACCATGCAGCAGGTCAAGACCGTCCCGGTCAACTGCGCGGGCGTCAACCATGCCGACTTCTCACCCGACGGCCGTTACTTCATCGTCTCGTGCGAATTCTCCGGCGAGCTGCTCAAGGTCGACACCGCCTCGATGACAGTTGTCGCCCAGCAGAAGCTGCCGATGGAGGGCGCGATGCCGCAGGACGTCAAGATCTCGCCGGACGGCCGCACCTGGTACATCGCCGACATGATGGCCAACGGCCTGTGGGTACTGAACGGCGACACCTTCGCCACCCCCACGCTGCTGCCCACCGGCAAGGGCACCCACGGCCTCTACGTCAGCCGGGACTCCAAGAGCCTGTACATCTCCAACCGCGGGGAGGGAAGCATCTCCGTCCTGGACTTCGCCACCGGCAAGCCGAGAGCCAAGTGGCAGCTCCCCGGGGGCGGCAGCCCGGACATGGGCGGAGTGTCGGCCGACGGCAAGGTCCTGTGGCTCAGCGGCCGCTACAACGCGGAGGTCTATGCCCTGTCCACCGACGACGGACACCTGCTCGCCCGGATCCCCGTAGGGCTGGGTCCGCACGGCCTGTGCGTCTACCCCCAACCCGGCCGGTACTCGCTCGGCCACACCGGCGTCTTCCGCTGACCAGACCCGGCCCGCGCCCAACCGGCGCCACCTCGCCACTCCGCTGCGGACCCCAGCAGAACGGTGAATGCCGTCGGAGCCCTCGAGGCCGGGTGAGGGGGCCTCCGACAGCCTCGGCGAGATCCCATGCGGACACCAGGTTAATGCTGCTGCCGGAGCCGGAGCCGGAGCCGGAGCCGGAGCCGGAGCCGGAGCCGGAGCCGGAGCCGGAGGTCCGGGTGAAGGCGGCGGCGGATTCCTGTCCTTGCTCCCCTTCGTTGGCGACTTCGACAACCGAAGTCCCGCTGGTGCCGCTCGGCCGACCGCGCCGAGGCCGACAGCCTTCGCCGGCTCACCGGTGACTTCCCCGACGAGCCGCTCACAGCCACCTTGCCTGCTGACCCCGGGGGAGGGCCGCCCGCCGGGACGAGGAGACCTCGGCCCGGCAGACCGCTCAGGTCGGTGGAAGTCGCAGCAGTCACGAGGCCGGGCACCGGTGCCGCCAGGAGATGCCTGCCAGTGCGCTCCACGGGTCTGCGCCCCCTGGTGCCTGCTGTCGCTGACGTGGGCGTGAACGATCAGGCGCTATGGACGGGCGGCTGCCGACCCGAGCTGGCCCACCTGCCACAATCCCCGCCCGGCCTCGCAGAACATCGGATAGCGGCGCAGCACCGCCAGTAGCTCGTCCATCTGCTCCCGGTGCCGCCCCTCGACCTGGCCGAGCTCTTCCAGGATGCGGGTCGGCTCATCGGCCCTGGCGCCTCGGCGAGCACCCGGTCTACCCGATGGAGGAGCTCCTGACCCGGCGTTCCGCGTTCCGCAGCACTCCACAGCGTTTCTGCCTGGGCGTGCCGTTCCGTCATCTCGGTGAGTGCCGGTTCGGCTCTGGACCAGTGGTCCTTCCAGAAGCCGCGACGCTGCGGATCGCGGGGGCGCGGCGGGCGTCGGCGGTAGTACCAGCTGGCACCGAGTACACCGACCGTGACGCCGCTCCTGGCTCGAGGCGGCCGGGCTGGGCATGCCGCCATTGCGGCTTGCTCGACGCCCGGCGGTGACAGCTCCCCGCTACGTGTTGGCCGTGGGTGACGTGATGGGCAGGGTGGTGCGGAAGGTGGTGGTTCCGGGTGCGTTGTCCACGACGGTGAGGGTGCCGCCGTGGATGGCGGCGATGTCGCGGGCGATAGGCAGGCCGAGGCCGGTGCCGCCGTCGTCGCGGCTGCGGGCGTCATCGAGGCGGGCGAACCGCTCGAAGATCTTTTCGCGGTCGTCCGGGTCGATCGGCGGGCCGTCGTTGGAGACGTCCAGCACCGCCTGCCCGGATGCCACGTCCACGTCGAGGCGGACGGTGATGTGGCGCTGGGCATGGCGTTGGGCGTTGTCGAGCAGGTTGGTCAGCAGCCGACCCAGCCACAGCGGGTTGCCGGGGACCGTGATCTCGTCGGCCGCTTCCACCGCAACGGGGTGCTGTTCGGTGCCGCGGGAGCGGACGGCGGTGTGGACCAACTCGGTGAGGTCGACGGGCTGATCGGGCCGGTCGTGCGCGCCGTCGAGCCGGGCCAGGAGCAGCAGGTCGGTGGCGAGGGCCTGGAGGCGTTCGGTGTCCTTCAGCGCGCCGGCCACCAGGTCGGCCCGGACCTCGGGGTCAGGGTGGGTGGAGGCGACCTCCAACTGGGTGCGCAGGACCGCGAGGGGGCTGCGCAGTTCGTGGGAGGCGTCGGCGATGAACCGGCGCTGGCGTGTACCGGCGTCTTCGAGGCGCTCCAGCATGGCGTTCATGGTGTCGGCGAGGCGGGAGATCTCGTCGTCGCTCCGCGGGTCGGGGACACGGCGGTCCAGGGCACGGTCGCCGATGGCGGCTACCTCGGCGCGGATCGCCTCGACCGGTTGCAGCGCACGGCCGGCGGCGCGCCAGGTGAGGAAGGCGACGGTGAGCAGCAGGACGGCGGAGAGGGCGGCGAGGGCGGCCGTGGCGAGGTCCTCGGCGGTGTCGGCGGTCCGCAGGGAGGCACCGACGTGGATGGTCACGGGGCCGGTCGGTGTGCTGGTGGTGAGGGTGGTGACCCGCTGGTGGTGTTCGTCGCCGAGTTCGCCGAGGTTGTAGCTGAAATGGCCGTTGCGCGGGTCGGTGGTGGTCAGGACGGGTCGGCCGGTGATGTTCTGGCTGGCGGCGACGACCGTGCCGTCGGCGTCGACGACCTGGATGAAATCGGTGCCGTGGTCGAGGGACAGGGTGTCGGTGAGATGCCCCTGGTTGGCGAGCCGGGCGACGGCCAGGGCCTGTTCGCGGGCGCCCGTCTGCACGGTGCGTTCCAGCGTGGTGCGCAGCAGCAGGAGGACGGCGGCTGATGCGATGAACAGAACGATGGCGACGCTGGCGACGGCGGCGATTGTGGTGCGGGTGCGGACGGAGCGCGGTTGCAGGCGGCGGACGGCCGCGGCGACGCGGGGATGCCCGGCGAGGCGGTGCAGGACGGCCCGGATGCGGCGTCCTACGGCGCGCAGCGGCCCGCGAGTCGTGGCCGGGCTTGAGGTGGGGGCCGGGGTCGGGTCAGCCACCGTCGGCCGCCAGTCGGTAGCCGGCGCCGCGGACGGTCTGCAGCGCGGAGCGGCCGAACGGGGTGTCGATCTTGCGGCGCAGGGAGCTGACGTGGACCTCGACGGTGTTGGGGTCGCTGTCGGGGCCGCTGTCCCAGACCTCGTCGAGGATCTCCCGCTTGGAGACGGCCTCACCGGCCCGCCGGGCGAGGTGGTCGAGGATCGCGAACTCGCGCGGTGTGAGGGGGACGGCGACGCCGGCGCGCGTGCAGGTGCGGGCAGCGGAGTCGACCACGAGGTCGCCGAGGACGGTGCGCCGCGGTGCGCGGCTGCCGATCCGGCGGGCGAGTGCCTTGAGCCGGGCGACGAGGACGACGAAGGAGAACGGCTTGGACAGGTAGTCGTCGGCGCCGGTGTCCAGGGCCTCGGCCTCGTCCCACTCGCCGTCCTTCGCGGTGAGCATCAGGATGCCGACGTCGTTGCCGGCCGCCCGCAGCCGTGAGCACACCCGGTAGCCGTTGAGTCCGGGCAGCATGATGTCGAGGACGATCACGTCGTAGGTGTGGTCGGTGGCCTTGGCCAGGCCGGACAGGCCGTCGGGGGCGATGTCGACGGTGAAGCCCTCGGCTGTCAGGCCGTGCTGTAGGGCCTGGGCCAGCCGTTGTTCGTCCTCCACCACCAGTACGCGCATGACCACCAGCGTCGCAGGTCGCAGCTGCTGGAAGCTGAAGGCACCTTCAGGTCTTCAGCGGGTCTTCAGCAGCGTTTCGCCATGCTGACCTTGTTGCCCGGGGTCGGCCCGGGCCACGCCGAGGATCGGGGTGGGTGCCGTGACTGAGCCCGTTGGCACCGGGGGATTGCAGGAGCAGCCGGGACGCAAGGTGCGCGCCGGCCGGTGGGTGCGCAGCCGCTCGGCGCGCTGGGTCGCGGTCGGTGCGGCCGTGGTGGTGATCGGTGGCGGCGCGGCCGCGGCCGCGATACACCACGAGGAGGAGGGCCACGGTGACCACCGCATGGTGTCCGCGGCCGACGGCAAGCACCACCGCATGGTGACGAAGGGCGACGACGAGGTCGGTGACATCCGCGGCCCGGAGGACGGCCGCACCGGCCGCGACGGTGGGACCCGGGGCGACGACGGCGCGAAGGCGGCCCCGGCGCCGCTGCCGTCGCTGGCGGCGGCGGACGCGCTTGCCAAGGCGCAGGCCGCCGTCGCCGGCGGCAGGGTCGAGTCGCTGACCACGGTTGCGCAGCAGGGCGGCGGCCGGGCGTGGCAGGCCGTCGTTGTCGGCCCGGACGGGGTCCGGCACGTGGTGACCGTCGACGGCACGAGCGGCACCCTGACCGGCAACACGGTCCTGAACGGCTGATTCAACGGGTCGGCGCGGCGGGGTCGCGCCGTGCAGAAGGGAGTGCGCCGCCTTGGGCGCCACGACAACCACCGCTGCGGCCCACCGCCGCCAGGATCTGTCCCAGCGGCCGGTGTGGAGCAAGGTCCCGCAGGTCACGACCGTGTTCTGGATCGTCAAGATCCTCACGACCGGGATGGGCGAGACCACCTCCGACTACCTCGCCCGCACCCTGGGGCCCGTCCCGGCGGTCGGCGCGGCCGGCGTGCTGCTGGCCGTCGCGCTGGCCGCGCAGGCGCGTTCCCGCCGCTATGTGCCAGTCGTGTACTGGGCGGCGGTGGTCATGGTGAGCGTGTTCGGCACCATGGCCGCCGACGTCGCGCACGTCGCCCTCGGCGTGCCCTACACCGCGTCCGCGTTCGCGTTCGCCACGGCCCTCGCCCTGGTCTTCGCCGTGTGGCGCCGGGTCGAGGGCACCCTCGCGGTGGAGAGCGTCGCCGGCGGGCGCCGCGAGGTCTTCTACTGGCTGGCGGTCATGGCCACGTTCGCGCTCGGCACGGCCGTCGGCGACCTCGCCGCCGCCACCCTCGGCTGGGGCTACCTGCCCTCCGGGCTGCTGTTCGCCGCCCTGATCGCCCTGCCCGCGCTCGCCCACCGCCTGGTGCCGGGCCTGTCGCCCGTCCTCACCTTCTGGTGGGCCTACGTCCTCACCCGGCCGCTGGGCGCGTGCTTCGCCGACTGGGCCGGCGTCAGCCACCAGCGCGGCGGCCTCGACCTCGGCACCGGCCCGGTCAGCCTCGTCCTCGCCGTCGTCATCGCCGCAGCCGTCACCGCCCTCGCCGCCGGCGAGCGGCGCGCACCCGCCGCGACCTGAGACCCCTGCCCCTGCCCCTGCCCCTGCTAGGAAAGGCGCCACCCGATGCACCTCTCGTCCACGCTGCTGGCCGTCAACCCGCTGGACGCGGGCTCCCTACTCGGCGCGTTCGGTGCCCTGGGCATCGCCGCCGTGCTGTTCGCCGAGACCGGCCTGCTCGTCGGCTTCTTCCTCCCCGGCGACTCCCTGCTGTTCACCGCCGGCCTGCTGTGCACCACCGGCGCCCACAGCGGCCCCCACCTCGACCTCGCCCAAGTCCTCGCTGCGGCCGCCGTCGGAGCCCTCGCCGGCGCCCAGGTCGGCTACATCATCGGCCGCCGCGGCGGCCGCACCCTGCTCGCCCGCTCCCGCAACAAGCGCCTCCACGAAGGCGCCGTCCGCGCCGAGGAACTCCTCAACCGCTACGGCCACGGCAAGGCCGTCGTCCTCGCCCGCTTCGTACCCGTCGTGCGCACCGTCCTCAACCCGCTCGCCGGCGCCCTCGGCGTCAACGCCCGCACCTTCACCCTCTGGCAGGTCGTCGGCGGCCTTGTGTGGACCCTCGGCCTCGTCCTCGCAGGCTACGCACTCGGCTCGTCCGTGCCGAACGTCGACCACTACCTGCTGCCGATCGTGGCCGTGGTCGTGGCGGTGTCCCTGCTGCCGCTGGCGGTGGAGCTGCTGCGCTCCCGCCGCCAGGCGAGGGCGCGATGACGGCCGCGCACAGTCTGCTCGCCTTCGACGGGCGCCCGGTCGACGGCGGCCTGTACCTGCGCGCCGACCACTTCGCCCAGCACCTGCCTGGGGGTATCCGCGAGGCGATCGCGGTGTTCTCCGCCTGGGGACTGGGCCTGCTGGCGGTGCTGATGCTCGCCGCGTGGTGGCGGGCGCGGCGCACCGACAGCGCGGCGATGTCCCGGGCCCTGGCCTCGCCGCTGTGCGTGGTCGCGGCGTTCGCCGCCGACACCCTCCTCAAGAGCGTGCTGCGCGAGCCGCGCCCCTGCCAGGTCCTGCCTGCCGGACCCACGCTGGAGGCGTGTCCCGCGACGGGTGACTGGGCGCTGCCGAGCAACCACACCGTCATCGTGTTCGCCGGCGCGGCCGCCCTGTGGCTGGTCGACCGCCGCATCGGTGCTCTCGCCCTGCTCCTGGCCGCGGCCATGGGCGTCTCGCGCGTCCTGGTCGGCGTGCACTACCCGCACGACGTCGTGCTCGGCGCGCTGGTCGGCACCGCAGCGGGCTACGGTCTCGGCCTGTTGGCAGGCCGCGGCGGGGCCTTGGTCGACCACGCCCGGTCGGGCCGGTTGCAGTGGTGGCTGGCCGCATGAGCGGCATCGGGCCCAGATGGCCCGTCGCCGAGAAGGCGGCGCCGGTCGTGGGTGCCGCGTGGGCGGGCTTCGCGGCCGTGGCCGCGGTGCTCGCCGGCCACGGATGGGCACCGTTCGGCTTCGAGCGGGCCGCCGTCGACTGGGCCGTTGCCCACCGGCCGCCCGCCGCCCGGGCCGCGGCTCTCGCCGTCACGTCGCTCGGCAGCGGCGTGGTGCCCTACGCCCTGGCCCTGGCTGCAGGAGCCGTCACCCTGCGGGCCGAGCCCGGCCCGCGCCCCCGGAGCCGGACGGTGCTGCTGCTGGTGGCACCGGTGCTGTGGCTGATCGCGGGCCAACTCCTGCGCCAGGGGTTCATGCACGCCTTCGGCCGCCCCCGCCCGCCGGCGGCCGACTGGGCGACCGCGGCGGCCGGCTTCGCCTTTCCTTCCGGGCACGCGTTCACCTCGGCCGTCAGCGCCGGCCTGCTCGCCCTGGCCGTCATCCGCACCCGGTCCGCCTCGGCCCGGATCACGGTGGCGATCGCCGCCGTGTTCGCCGCCGCGGTCGGACTCAGCCGGATCTACCTCGGCGTGCACTGGCCGCTGGACGTCCTCGGCGGCTGGCTCCTCGCCGCCGGCTGGCTGGCCGCCGCAAGCGTGGTCGTGCCGAGAATCTCCCGCACCGTGCCGCAGCAACCGAACGGGCCTGCAGCCAGAAGCGACGTGCACCCGGACCGCTAGCGCCCGCCGTCCGTCAGCGGCACGCACCGAAGGGGATACATGGCCGAGGCGGCGTCAGGATGCCGTGGCCGCGCCCCGGACGCCCCGGACCTTCCGGCAGGCCGCAGCTGATGCCTCGTCGGCGGGCACGCCCGAATCGTTGTCTACACGCGAGTAGACGAATTAGGGAACCCTCAGTAAGGTGTGCCTTGCCTTGCTGGCCGGGCGTGCTCCCGGCCGCGCGGCGCCATCCCCTCACGCCCTTCCGGAGCACCTCCATGCCTGCCATACGCCGCTCGACCACCGCGACCCTCCTCGCCCTCGCCGTGGCCGGCGCAGCCCTGGCCGGCTGCTCCAAGAAGGACGACGCCGCCTCCGCGGACGCGGTGAAGGTGACCGCCTCCGACTCCGCGTGCGAGGTCGCGAAGACGAGCTTCCCGGCCGGCGCGGTCGAACTCTCCGTCCAGAACAAGGGCTCGAAGTCCACCGAGGTCTACGTCTACGCCGCCGGCGACAAGATCGTCACCGAGCGCGAGAACATCGGCCCGGG
>NZ_JBFBDW010000050.1:0-60763 GCF_040683455.1 Kitasatospora sp. NPDC093679 | reverse complement strand
CGGCGAGTTCGGCAGCAAGGAGGACACCGCGAAGGCGAAGGGTGAGCTGGTGGCCTCCCTCGCCGCAGACGGGCTCGCGGTCCTCAACGCGGACGACCCGCTGGTCGCCCCGATGGCCGCCCGCACGACGGCGCCGATGCTGTTCTTCGGCCGCACCGAGGCCGCGCAGATCCGCGCCACGGACGTCACCCTCGACCCGGACGGCCGCGCCCACTTCGTGCTGACCACCCCGGCCGGACAGGCCCCCGTCGCGCTGCAGCCGCTCGGCGAGCACCACGTCTCCAACGCCCTCGCGGTCGCCGCCGTCGCCCACCACATCGGCATGGCACCCGCCGAGATCGCCGCCGCCCTCGGCGACGCGGTCGCGGCGACCGGCTCCCGGATGCAGCGCCACGACCGCCCCGACGGCGTCACCGTCATCGACGACGCCTACAACGCCAACCCCGACTCCACGGCCGCCGCGCTGCGCGCCCTCGCGGCGATGCGCGGTGAGCGCCGCACCGTCGCCGTCCTCGGGGAGATGCGCGAACTCGGCGCCGCCGCGGCCGCCGAACACCGCGCGATCGGCGCCCTGGCCGCCGAGCTCGGCACGAGCGTGGTCGTCGCCATCGGCGACCAGGACGCCGCCGCTCTCGCGGCCGGCGCCGAGAACGGCGGCGCCGAAACCCACCTGGTGCCGGACCGCGCCGCCGCCACCGGCCTGCTGGAGAAGCTGCTGCGCCCCGGTGACCTGGTGATCGTGAAGGCGTCGCTGTCGGCCGGCCTGCAGGCCCTGGTGAAGGACCTGGTCGCGGCCTGACCACCAGGGGTGTCTCACTTCTGTGGGGTGTGCTTCCACGTCGAAATCCCGCGCGATCTCCTACACCCCTCCCGTTCTTCGGCGCCGTGCCTCCGCCGGCGCGGCCGGGCGCAGCAGGCGGTGGTCCCGGCAGCACCCGACCGGAGTCGACGACCAGGTCGGCGTCGAGCGCATGCAGCCGTCGGCCGACAGGCTCGGTGCAGCAGCCGTGCCAGTCGGCCGGTTCGGAGCCGACGGGCATGCCGTTCAGCACGGTGCTGAGACGGTCCGGTTCCCGGGTGGCCCATGGGGCTGCGAGCCCGGCAGCTGCGCGCCCGGTGCGTCCTCACCCCCCTGCTCGCCACGACGGCCGCGACCCGTGCGCCGTCCTGCCGAGCCACCTGCACCGCTGATGCCGGACGGACCCCTACGGCGTCGTGCCGGCCGCCGCCCGTGATCGTCCACCGCGTACGATGCGCCCGTGGTGGGGGAACGGGGAGGGGACGTCGGGCTGCGTCCGGCACGGGCACTGGTGATCGCGGTGGCCGCCGCGCTGGCTTCGGTGCACCTGTTGAAGGGCGTGGCACGGACACCGGCGGAGCCGGGCAGCGGGACGGCGGTCGTGGCGGCCTGCCTCGCCCTGGTGGCGCTGCAGCTGCGGCACTTACGGCCCGCCCGGACCGGTCCGGCAGGAGCACCCGCACACCCGGGCTGGACTGCCGCAGAACTGGCCGTCGGCTTCCTCGCCGTCGGCCTCGGCGCCTCGATCGGCCTGCTCTGCCTGCCGGCCGCCTCACTGCTGCTGGAGCGCCGCCGGGTGCTGCTGGCCCTGGCGGCGGCCGGCGCCGTGCTGGTGGAGGCCGAACGGGCCGTGGGCGTCCGGGAGGCGGTCGACCTGCTGGTGACGGTGGCGCTCGGCGGCGTCATGCTCTACGCCGTCACCACGCTCGCCCTGCTGGCGAGCCGGGTCCATGCCGCCCGGCTGACCCTGGTGGCGTCCGCGGTCACCGACGAGCGGCTGCGGATCGCGGCCGACCTGCGCAGCGAGTTGTCCGCGGGGCTGGCGCAGATCCACGACCTGGCCGCCCGGCAGACCCCGCAGGCGCTGGCGCCGCTGATCGCCGTGGCCCGCCGGACGCTGGCGGCGGCCCGGGCCACCGCCGCCGAGCTGCGCAGCCTGTCGCTGGCCCCGGAGGCGGCGAGCGCCCGCGCGCTGCTGGCGTCGGCCGGTGTCGCGGCCGACATCCGGATCGGGCACCGCGAGCCGCTCGGACCGGCCGGGACGGTGCTGGCGACGGTGCTGCGCGAGGCGGTGACCGCGGTCGTCCGGGTCGGTGACGCCCGCCGGTGCGAGGTCGGCACCGAGGAACGGGCCGGGCGGGTGATGCTTCGGGTGGTCAGCGACGGCGTGCCGACGGCCGCCCTCGGCGCGGACGTCCTCGACGACCTGGCGGAGCGGGTACGCGCGGTCGGCGGCCGGCTGACGGCGGGGCTGGAGCCGGACGGACGGTTCGCGGTGGAGGCGGCGGTGGCCGCCACCCCCGCACCGACTGCCGCCGCGGACCCGCCGGAGCTGCGCACCGCGCTCGGCCTGTACTACTTCCTGCTCGCCGCCTTCTGCATCAGATCGCTGATGTTCGTTCCGTTGCCGCGGCTCGGCCTCGGGGCGGCGTGCGCGCTGGCCTTCTGCGCCTTCCAGATCCGCTTCTCGATCCACGACGCGACCCGCCACGCGCGCCTCGCGCTGGTCGCCTCGGCGGTACTGGCCCTGCTGCCGCTGCCCTGGCTGGGCGCCAACTGGATCGGTGCGGCGGGCATCCTGGCCGGGTCACTGGTGATCGCGCTGCCACTGCGCGCGGGTGCGGCCCTGGCCGGGCTGATGGCCGTGACGGCCGGGGCGATCAGTGGCGGCCCTGCGGCCTCGGTGGTGCTGACCGCGGTCGACGTGCTGATCACCTGTGTGGTGGTCTTCGGGGTGCTGCGCCTGGTCCGGCTGGTGCGGGAGCTGCAACGGGCGGGGGCCGGGCTGGCCCGTGCCGCCGTCGTGGGCGAGCGGCTGCGCGCCGCCCGGGACCTGCACGACCTGCTCGGGCACGGCCTGGCGGCGATCCTGCTCAAGGCCGAACTCGCCCGGCGGCTGGCGGAGACGGACCCCGGCCGCTGCCAGGAGGAGCTGGCGGACGTGGTGCGGCTGGCCGACCGCGGGCGGGCCGAGCTCGGGGCGGTGGCCGAGGACGGCCCCCGGCTGTCCCTGGCCGCCGAACTGGCCTCGGCGGCCGCGGTGCTGGGAGCGGCCGGCATCGCGGTGGAGCTGGAGGAGGAGCCGGTCCCGGAGACCGCGGGGACGGTGCTGAGCGTGGTCCTGCGCGAGGCCGTGACCAACGTCCTGCGGCACAGCCGCGCCCGGCACGTGCGGATCGCCGTCGCGGCGGCCCGGGACGCGGCGCGCCTGGAGGTGGAGAACGACGGTGCCCCGGACGGCGTCACCGCGCCCGGCTCGGGGATCGGCGGTCTGACGGTCCGTCTGGCCGGGGCCGGCGGCACCCTGACCGCCGGGCCCGACGACGGCTGGTACCTGCTGCGCGCCGAGGTGCCGCTGGACCGGTCCGCGGACACCGGATCCGTGACCGGCGGGGTGCCGGCGCCGGGCGGGTCAGAGCCAGCCGGCCTCCCGCGCGATCCGCACCGCGTCCGTCCGGTTCCGCGCGTTCAGCTTGCCGACGACGGCGGTGAGCACGTTCCGCACGGTCCCCGTTGACAGGTGCAGCCGCCCGGCGATCTCGGGCGGCTCGGCGCCCCCGGCCAGCTCCCTCAGCACGTCGTTCTCGCGCGGGGTGAGCGGGTTGTCCGCCAGGTCCCAGGCGGCGACGGCCAGGGCCGGGTCCAGCACCCTCCCGCCGGCGGCCACCCGGCGGATCGCCGCGACCAACTCCGGCGGCGGGACGGTCTTCAGCAGGAAGCCGTCGACCCGGGCGTCCAGCGCCCTGCGCAGCAGCCCGGGCCGGCCGAGCGAGGTCAGCATCAGCGTCCGGCACTCCGGCAGCTTCTCCTTGAGTGCCGCGGCCGCCTGGAGGCCGTCCGTCCGGCCCGGCATCTCGATGTCCAGCACCGCCACGTCCGGTGCGAAGACCATCGCCCGGGGCAGCACGTCGTCGGCCGAGTCCGCCTCCGCGACGACCTGGAGGTCCGGCTCCAGCTCCAACAGCGCGACCAACGCGCCGCGGACCACGTGCTGGTCCTCGGCCAGCAGGATTCTGATCATGCCCCGACCCTACCCGTGACGATGTCACGGGTGCCGCGTGATCGCCTCCCTGGGAGGGGAGTTCGCGGATCGGCAGGGTGGAGGCATGAGCGAAGCGATCACATTGGACGCCGTGAGCAAGGTCTACGGCAAGGGGCGGGGCGCGGTCGCCGCCCTGCGTGAGGTGACGGTGCGGTTGCCCAAGGGCGGCTTCACCGCCGTGATGGGGCCGTCGGGTTCGGGCAAGAGCACCTTCCTGCACTGCGCGGCGGGCCTGGACCGCCCGTCTTCGGGGACGGTCCGGCTCGGCGACACAGACCTGTCCCGGCTGAGCGAGACCGAACTGACCGAACTGCGCCGGGAGCGCGCGGGGTTCGTGTTCCAGTCCTTCAACCTGATCTCCTCGCTGACGGTCGAACAGAACGTCACGCTGCCGCTGCGGCTCGCGGGCCGGCGGGCCGACGCCGGACGCCTCGCCGAACTCCTGTGCCGGGTGGGGCTGCAGGAGCGCACCGGGCACCGGCCGGGCCAGCTCTCGGGCGGTCAGCAGCAGCGGGTGGCCATCGCCCGGGCGCTGATCTCCGACCCCGAGGTGGTCTTCGCCGACGAGCCCACCGGCGCGCTGGACACCATCACCGCCCGCGAGGTGCTGACCCTGCTGCGGCAGACCGTCGACGACCTCGGCCAGACCATCGTGATGGTCACCCACGACCCCGTCGCCGCGTCCTACGCGGACCAGGTGGTGTTCCTGGCCGACGGCCGGATCTGCGACACCCTGTCCGCTCCGACCCCCACCGCGGTCGCCGACCGCATGATCCGCCTGGGAGCGTGGAACCGATGATGCTGGGACTCGCCCTCTCGACCCTGCGGCACCGCAGGGCCGGATTCGCCGGCGCCTTCGTCGCCCTCTTCTGTGCCGCCGCCCTGGTCTGCGGGTGCGGGACCCTGCTGGTCACCGGCCTGACCGGCACCGTCCGGCCGGAACGCTACGCGGCCGCGCCGATCGTGGTGTCCGGCGACCAGAACGTCCACACCGTGGAGGACAAGGGCAAGGGGAAGGTCAAGGAGAAGACCAAGCCGCTCGCCGATCGGGCCTGGGTGCCGGCCGTCCTCGCCGACCGCATCAAGGCCCTGCCCTCGGTGAAGGCGGTGGCGACCGAGGTGACCTTCCCGGTGCTGCTGCCCGGCGGCCCCACCGACGGCTCCTGGGGACACGGCTGGGAGTCCGCCCCGCTGGCCGGCCTCACCCTGGCCTCCGGCCGGGCGCCCGCAGCCCCCGACGAGGTCGTGCTCGACGCGGCCACCGCGGCCCGGGCCCGCCTGTCGCCCGGTGCCACCACCGCCGCCCGTACCGCCTCGGGCACGCTGGCCCTCCGGGTGGTCGGCGTCACCGGCCAGCGGTTCGACAGCCAGAGCGCCGTGTTCTTCTCCTCCGACCGGGCCCGCCTGCTCGCCGGCCACGAGGGCCTGGTCGGTGCGATCGGGGTGTTCCCGGCCGCGCCGTCGGCCGCGGCCGACGTCCGGGCGCTGCTCGCCGGCCTCCCCTCCGTCCCGGCCGCCGTGGTCCGCACCGGCGACGACCGCGGGCCGCTGGAGTTCCCCGGGGCCGCCGGCGCCCGGGTCCGCCTGGTCAGCACGGGCGCCGTCCTCGCGGGGACGTCGCTGCTGGTCGCCCTGCTGGTCGTGGTCGGCACCTTCGGTCTGTCGATCCAGCAGCGACAGCGGGAGATCGCCGTGCTGCGGGCGGTGGCGGCGACCGGACGGCAGGTCCGCCGGATGATCGGCGGCGAGGCGCTCGTCGTCGGCCTGGCCGCCGGGACGCTCGGCGCCATCGCCGGTCTCCCGCTGGGCGATCGGTTGCACGGGCGCTTCGTGGCCCTGGACGTGATTCCGGCGAACCTGCCCGTCGTCCACTCGCCCTTCCCGGTGTTCGCCGCCGCTGCCGCGACCCTGCTGTCCGGCTGGGGAGCGGCCCGGATCTCGGCCCGGCGGGCCGCCGCCGTGAGGCCGGTCGAGGCCCTGGGCGAGGCCGAGCTCACGCCGCCGCGCCTGGCGTGGACCAGGATCGGGGCCGGCGTGCTCGCCGCCGCGGGTGCCGTCGTGCTCACCGTCCTGCTCACCGCGCTGCACTCGGACCAGGCGGCGACACCGGTCTGCTTCATCACCGTGCTGCTGTGGTGCACCTCGTTCGCCCTGCTCGGCCCGCTGCTGGTGGGGGTCGGCACCGCCGTCCTCGGCCTGCCGCTGCGGGCGTCCCGGGTCGGCGGCTACCTCGCCGCCCACAACCTCCGGGCCGGCGCACACCGGCTGGCCTCGGTGGTCACCCCGCTCACCCTGCTGATCGCGATGGCCTGCACGATCCTGTTCACCGGCACGACCGTGGACCACGCCGCCACGGCGCAGCGGGACGGCGGCACCGTCGCCGACTTCGTCGTCGGCCCGCGCGTCCCGCCCACCGCCGCCCGGGCGGTCGCCGACGTCCCCGGCGTCCGGACCGTCACCCGGGTGCTGCACACCCAGGTCCGCGACGGGCTGACCAGGCGCAGCGTTCAGGCGGTCACCCCCGAAGGGCTGTCCGACACCCTCGACCTCGGCATCACCGCCGGCGACGTCGGACAGCTGGCGGACGGCACGGCGGCGGCCGCCGACGGGCTCGGCTACCGGCTCGGCCAGCGGATCCGGCTGACCCTTGCCGACGGCACCCCGACCGAGGTGACGGTGGTCGCGCTGTACGGCCGCGGCCTCGGGTTCGGCGACCTGACGCTCGCCCACCACCTGGTCGCCGCCCACGTGGACGTGCCGCTCGACGACGAGCTGCTGGTGCGCGGCGACGGCCTCACCCGGCAGGCCCTCACCGCCGCCCTTCACGGCGACCCGGGACTCGGGGTGCTCGACCGCGCCGCCGCACAGGCCTCGCAGACCCGGGTCGGCGCCCAGGTCGGCTACGTCACCCTCGGGCTGATCACCACCTTCGTGGCCGTCGCCGTGCTCAACACCCTGGCCATGAGCATCAGCGACCGCCGCCGGGAGTTCGCGGCACTCGCCCTGACCGGCGCCACCCGCCGGCAGATCCGTCGGATGCTCGGCTGGGAGACGGCCACCACCCTCGCCATCGCCACCGTCCTCGGCCTTGCCGTCGCCCTCGCGGTCCTCACCAGCTACGCCGAGGGCATCACCCGCGGCACCGCCGGCGTCAGCGCCCCCACCGAAGGCCTCGCCCTCGTCCTCGCCGGCGCCGCCACCCTCGCCGCCGTCGGCACCTGGCTCCCGGCCCGCACCACCCTCCGCGGCCTCCGCCGTCGCTCATGACCACCGGCCCCGGGGCCGGTGGGGCGGAACTGCCGGGTCCGCCCGGCCGGACCCGTACGGCCGGGAGACGAGTCGTCAGTGCGGATCGGGGGCCGTCCGATCACGGGCAACGAGGACGGGTGCGAAACACTGCGCGATGAACGGCCCCAAGGCCACGAGGGACCGTCCGGAGACCGTGCCCGCCGCCCCGCGCGCGACAGCGACGATCAACCTCCGAACGAGGCCGCGTAGGCCTCGGCCAGGGCATCGGCCATCGCACGGACGGAGTAGCTGCGCCGTACCGTGTTCCGGCCGCGCGCCGCGATCGCGGCCAGGCCGGCGTCGGAGACGTCGCACGCCGATGCCAGCGCCGCGGCGAGTTCGGCCGTCGCCGCGGTGGGAAGCAGGAAGCCGTTCAGCCCGTGCCTCATGTAGTGCGGGACGCCGCCCCGCAGCGGGCCCGCGGCGGCGAGCCCGGCCTCCATGGCTTCGAGGATCGCGAGGCCGAACTCCTCCTTGGCGCTCGGGCACACGTACAGCACCCCGCCCGGCTTCTCGGCCGCGAGCATCCGTTCCAGCACGCGCACCTGCCGGTTCGGCACGGCCGGCCACAGCGCCACCCGGCGACGGGCCTCGGGGTGGGGGGCGAGGACTTTGCCGATGGCGGCCCGCATGTCGCTCTCCACCGGTGTCGGCTCGCCCGGGGAGCCGCCGACCAGAAGGAGCGTCGTCGACCGGTGCAGTCCGGCCTGCAGCCATGCCTCGACCAGCCGGTCCTGCTGTTTGACGGGGTGCAGCCGCCCGACGTTCAGCAGCAGCCGCAATCCGCGGTCGGCCGGGTCGAGGCCGTCCGGTCGGCGGCCGTCGGCGAACAGGCGGGCTGCCATCGCCTGCGCAAGTCCGTCATCACCCGGTTGCGGTACGAACGGCGGAATCCCTTCCGGCACCTCGACAACAGGCCGCGGCGAGGGGCCGGCGAGCTGCGGGAAGTGCGCGGCGAGTTCACGACTTCCCGCGCGCCCCGGGATCCCCACCAGGAGGTCCGCGCGTGCGACCAGGCGGTCCGCGACGAAGATCCGGTGCAGGTCGGCGCGGAGCGCCCCGCCGGTGTCGACGTCCGGCAGGGCCGGCAAACCGGCGTGGCGCTCGGCCATCGTGCGGTGCGGGTCCGGCGCCACGGTGAAGGCCACCCCGGCCCCGCACCGTCGGGCCGCGTCCGCGACCGCGAGTGACCCGTCGTCGGCGAACCGCACGTGGACCAGGCGCGGTCGGGCTCCCGGCAGTTCCAGCAGGCGAGCCGCCCACCAGGCGAGAGCGGAGCGGTGCTCCGCAATCACTGCCGGATCCGGGGGACCGTCGGCGTCCACGGGGATGCCGACCTGCCAGTGGCTCGGGCCGAACGGGGACACCAGGCCGGCCCGCCCGCCGCGCAGGGCGGCGCGGTCGGCGGTGACCAGGGTGAGGACCCGACCGATCCGGCCGGTGCCGGTGAGCGCCCCACCCAGGGCGGCGAGCAGAACGCCCATCCCGCCGCTCATGCCGACCCCCGGCTCGGCCGGATTCCCCAGCAACACGGACTGCGCCACCACCGGGCCCGGTTCCGCGCCGGGCAGGGCCTGCACGGTGTTCCGGAACGCGGCGGCCTGCGGCGCCCGGGGGCGGGCCCGGTGCCAGCACGCCGCGAGCAGCAGGACCTCGTACGCGTCCGGTGGGTGAGGTGCGGTCGACGGCAGCACCTCGTACCCACGGGGGATGCCCGCCAGGTAGCGCCACGCCGCGTGCCGCACCCGCCGGTCCGGACACAGCCAAGGAGCGCATTCGACCGGCCGCAGCGGGCGCAGCCCCGTCGCCTCGGACAGGTCCAGCAGGAAGGCGGCCTCGGCCGCGGGCGGGCCCGACAGGAGCCGCGTCCGCACCTGGGCGGTCGCCGCCTCCGGGTCCGTGGCGGCGTACCGCGTCCAGACCTCCGTGAGTGCCGTCCCCAGTTCCGGTGAACGGGGCGCCAGCAGAAGGAGATCCGGCCGAGGAGCCGTCCCGGGGCACCGGGCGAGCCTGCGCACCGCCGCGACGGCCAGGTCCACGGCCCGTCCGTCGCGGTCAGCGGTCCGCGGCAGATCCGGGCCAGGCCGTCCGCCACGGCGGTACTCGGCGCCGGCGAGTATGCCGAGAAGGTCCCGCGGCGCGCCGGGCGGAGCATGGCCTGCCCAGAAGTGGCGGCGCCACGCCTGCAGTTCGTCGGCCACGCCCGACGCCCGCGCACGTTCCTCCTGCTGCTCGTACCACCCCGGCTGCGACTGCATCCGTTCCTGCCTCCCATGCACGGCGGATTGCCGGGGGACGGTTCGGTGCGTGGGCCGGCACGGATTGGTCGCGCTCCCTCGCCTGCCGTGCACGGGCCGGCCTGGCATCATCGACGGCAGCCGCGATGCCTGCCGAGGGAGGATCCGTCGTGCACGTGGTCGTCATCAGCCCGCCGTTCGCCTCGCACGCCGCGCCGCTCGCGGTCCTCGGCGCGGCCCTCCACCGCCGCGGAGCACGCGTCGACCTGGCCTGCACCCGCCCCTTCGCCCCGCTCGCCGCCCAGGCCGGCCTCGGCTTCCTCGACCTGTCGGTCACCCGCAACGCCAACCACGGAATCGCCGAACGGACCCGACAGGACCCCGCGGAGGAAGCCCGCCTGCGCGAGTTCCTCGCCGCCACCGCCGACGGCCCTGCCGCTGCGCTGCTCACCCAGGCCGCGCACCGCCGGGCCGACATGCTCGCCGAACCCGACCGGGTTCTGGCGGACGTCCGGGACCTCCACCAACGGCTGCGGCCCGACTGGTACCTCGTCGACCAGCTCGCCTACTCGGCCACTCTCGCCCTGCACTGCCTCGACCTGCCGTACGCCACGTTCTGCCCCGGTCACCCCACGTACGTCCCGGCCGGCCCCGATGCCTACTTCGGCCTGCCCTACGCGTGGCCGGACACCGTCCGGCCCACGCCCCGAGACCTCGCCCGCCTGACCCGTGCCGTCGCCGAGAACGACCGCGCCTTCACCGCCGCCTTCCACCGGGTCGTCGAGCGCCACGCCCCGCATCGGCCCCGCCCCGAACGGGCCTTCGCGCTCACGTCCTCCCGCGCGGTCGTCCACAACTACCCCGACCTGCCGTGGCTGCCCGCCGCACCCGCGGGCACCGCCGTCCACTGCGGCCACTGCACCCCCGACACGCCGCCGTTGGACGATCACTGGACCACCGTGGTCGACCGCCTCACCGCCGACGGCCGACCGCTCGTCCTCGTGGCCCTCGGCACCTTCCTGTCCGCCCGCCACGACGTCCTGGCGACGGCGGCGGCCGGGGTGCTCGAACACACCTCGGCCGCGGTGATCGTCGCGGCCGGAGACCGCGTGCGCGAGGTGTCGGCAGCCCTCACCGCTTCCGGCGCTCCGGCCGACCGCCTCCACGTGGCACCGCGCATCCCGCAGCACGCCCTGCTGTCCAGGGCGTCCGCCATGGTTCACCACGCCGGCAACAACTCGTTCACCGAATGCCTCGCGGCGGGCGTGCCCGCCCTCGCCCTGCCCTTTTCCAGCGACCAGTTCGCCATCGCCCACGACCTCGAACGAGCTGCCCTCGGCCTGTGCCTCGACCCGAACACCCTCACGCCGGCCGTCGCCGGCGCCGCTGTCGCCCGGCTCCTGGCCGACGACGCAGCAGCGAGCGAAGCGGTGCGCGAGGAACTCCACCTGCGCGGCCCGCGCTGGGCCGCAGCACAACTGATGCACCTCATGGCGTGACACCGCCCCCCGGGCCCGCTCCGCCCCGCGTGTGCGCGTGGGGCGCTGCAGGGCTCCGAGGTGGCGGCCCCGCGCCGACAGCGGTGGACGGTCATCCACGGCGATCGGCGACGGCTCCCTCGGCGGCCGCTTGACCGGCGTCCCGGTCCTGCGGATGCCCGTGCAGCCGTCGCCATGGATCCGCAGGCGATGACCGGGCCGCCCGTGGTTGCGACTCCCGCCGGCGACCTCGGGCAGCTCGACGACCTCGACGACCTCGACGACCTCGACGACCTCGACGACCTCGACGACGTGGAGCCGCGGACCGCGGCCGCCGACGACCTGCACGAATGCCCCGCCACCGACGGCCCGGTCGAAGTCCTGCCGCAGGACAGCACCCGCCTACCGAGATGCGCAAACGCTGCGACTGCCGTCGAGACCCCCGGGCGGTGACGCTGGACCCACGACCACGAACGGGGGTGCTCACCGTGACCGCGCCACTGACCGCCGGCGAACTGCGGACGCTCCACGAGATCGAACAACACCTGCGACTCACCGACCCCGGGCTGGACAGGGTGCTCGGCACGTGGAACACAGCGCGTCGGCTCGCCTGGCACCCCAAGGTGCTGGTCCTCATGGTCGGCCTGTCGACCCTCGCCGCCGCCGCTTGCGCACTCTGGGCCGCCGCAGGCACGCACACAGCCGCCGTCCCCGCCGCCGCCGCGACCGCGGTGCTCGCCGCCGTCTTCCTCAGACTGGGCCGACTCAACCGCCCCTGACACATG
The DNA here is from genome assembly GCF_040683455.1 of Kitasatospora sp. NPDC093679. Classification (NCBI taxonomy): domain Bacteria; kingdom Bacillati; phylum Actinomycetota; class Actinomycetes; order Kitasatosporales; family Streptomycetaceae; genus Kitasatospora; species Kitasatospora sp. NPDC093679. Next base: position 48,914 of record NZ_JBFBDW010000050.1, on the reverse strand, counting down.
CCACCCGCGCGACGCACCACGGCGCGGACACCTTCTCGAAGCCCGCAAGCTGCGCGAGCACCCGTCCGGTCCCGCACCGGACCGGCAGCGGCCCGAAGCACCCCGGAGCCCGACCTGTGGAGAAGAACCGGCCATGGAAGCCGCCGACGTGAGAATCCTCGTCGCAGGGGCAACCGGCGCACTCGGCAGTGCAGTGGCCGTACTGGCCGCAGAGCGAGGCGCCCGTGTCGTCCCGGCCGGCCGCGACCCGCACCGACTGGAGCAGGTCGCCGGGCGCCTGGGAAGCCCGGCGATGCTTCGATTCGACGCCTACGACTCGGACGGCTGTACCCGCCTCGCCGCCCGGGCGGCCGATCGACTCGGGGGACTCGACGCCGTGCTGGTGACCTCCGGGACCGTCGCCTTCGGCCCCGCGGAGCGGACGTCGGCAGTGATCGAGGAGCACCTGATGGCCGTGAACGCACTGGCACCGATGGCGGTGCTGCGCGGAGCGCTCGCCGTCATCGGCCCGGGCGGTGCCGTCGGAGCGATCACCGCAGCGATCGTCGACCGGCCCGTGAAGGGCATGGCCGCCTACCAGGCCTCCAAGGCCGCCCTGTCGGCGTGGCTCGATGCGGTGCGGACCGAGCAGAGACGAAACCGGATCTCGGTGTTGGACGCGCGCCTGCCGCACCTGGACACCGGCCTCGTTGACCGCGCGGTGGCCGGGACCCCACCGCCGACACCACCGGGCGCGGACCTTTCGGCCTGGGTCGCCGCCCTCCTCGAAGGCATGATCTCCGGAGCGTCCGTCCTCATGCCCCACCCCGTCCACGGCGCACCCACGCTGCGCCGCTGAGGCAGGGTCAGGGCGGGCGTCCGTGGGGAACGATCGGCCGGGGCGGCCGGACGCGATGGGGACGTCACCGCCTCACTTCGCTTGACAGGTGGGCCCGGTAGGCGTCGCACACGCCGAGCAGACACCGGTGCCCCGTCGAGGACCGAGCCCCACCTCGACTGAACAACCTCCGGGCGTGCCCGCACCGGCACGCCCGTCCGTGCGCGCGATACGGCCGGGCCGCGGTTCCTGCCCCAGGAGCCGCGGCCCGGCCGTGGTCGCGACCGGCTGCCGGTCACAGGTGTGCCGTGCGCCCCGTCGGCAGAATCCGCTGCACCGGTCAGTCGAGGGCGCCGTTGATCGTCGCCTGCGGGATGGCGATGTTCGGCACGTGGTAGGCCTCCAGGATCTTCTTGTAGGAGCCGTCGTCCATCAGGGACTGGAGTGCCGCCCGGACGGCCTCCTTGAGGCCGGGAACCGACTTGGAGATGCCGATGCCGATGGGCGACGCGCTGGTCGGCCCGACGGCCTCCTTGCCGGTGACGGTGTCGAAGGCGGTGCCGTTGTCGGCCGTGTCGGCGACGAAGGCCGCGGTGACCTCGTCGAGGAAGTCGGCGGAGACCTTGCCCGAGCGCAGCGCGAGCTGGGCCTCGGAGTCCTTCGGGAACGCCAGGACGGTGATGGCCGGCTTGCCCTGCTGCTTGCACAGCTCCTGCCGCTGCTCGAGGATCTTCTGGTGGTTGGTGCCGGTCTGGACCGACACGCTCTTGCCGCAGACGTCCGTGACGACCTTGATGCCGTCCGGGTTGCCCTTGCGCACCAGCCACCCGGGACCCGCGTTGACGTAGTCGACGAAGTCGACCGCCTGCTGACGCTCCTTCTTGTCCGTCATCGCCGACATCACGGCGTCGAACTTGCCGGCCTGGACGGCCGGCAGCAGGCCGTCGAACTTCTGGCCGGTGAACTCGAACTTCACGCCCAGCCGGGCGCCGATGGCCTGGCCGAGGTCGTGGTCGATGCCCGTGATCTCCTTGCTGCCCTCGGAGACGTACATCTCGAACGGCGGGTACGGCACGTCGGTGGCGACCCGCACCTTGCCGGCCTTGCGGATCGCCTCGGGGAGCGTGGCGGTGAGCTTCCCGTCCGCCGAGATCGGCACGCCCTTGACCGTCACCGAGGCGGACGGTGCGGCGGCGGCCAAAGCCGCGTCCGAGGACTTGCCGGAGGAGCTGGAACAGGCGCTGAGCGACAGTGCGGAGGAGGCCAGCGCGAGGGTGACGGCCGCGTGGCGGAGCAGGGGGGAGCGGAAGGAGGTCATGGGGCGCCCTCTGTCGAAGGAGGAAGGGGTGGCGCGCCGTCATCGGCGCGAAGCAAAAGTTACATCCATGCGATGAACCGGGTGAATGTATCGAACGTTACGTTACGGCAACGGTGCATTCCCGCGGGTGGGAGTAGCGATCGGCCTGGCATGGGCGGTGGCTTCGCTATCCGCGTCCGTTACATATGGACTCGATGCATCCAGCATTGTAACGTGCGATACATCCCTTCGGCTCCCAACCCCACCTGGACCCCTTTCATGACCAGCACCAGCGGCCCCGCCTCCTCGCCACCTTCCTTCGAAGCCCGTGGATCCCTGCGAACCGAGCACGACCTGATCGGCGACCGCGACCTCCCGGCCGACGCCTACATCGGCATCCACACCCTGCGAGCCGTCGAGAACTTCCCGCTCAGCGGCATCCCGCTCTCCGCCCATCCCGAACTCGTGTCCGGGCTCGCCTCCGTCAAGCAGGCCGCCGCCCTCGCGAACCGCGATCTGGGCGTCCTCGACCCGGAACGGGCCGGGGCCATCGCCCGCGCCTGCGAGGAGATCCGGGAAGGCGCCCTCCACGACCACTTCCTCGTCGACGTCCTCCAAGGCGGCGCCGGCACCTCGACCAACATGAACGCCAACGAGGTCGTCGCCAACCGCGCGCTGGACTTCCTCGGGGCGGCGCGCGGCGACTACGTCCGCCTCAGTCCCAACGACCACGTCAATCTCGGGCAGAGCACCAACGACGCCTACCCCACCGCCGTGAAGACCGCGCTGTACGCGGCCGCCCGCGGACTGAACCTCGCCCAGGGCGTCCTGGCGGACACCTTCGCCGACCGCGCCCACGCGTTCGCCGACGTCGTCAAACTGGGGCGCACCCAGCTGCAGGACGCCGTCCCCATGACGCTCGGTCAGGAGTTCGCGGCCTTCTCCCTCGGGGTGCGCGACGACACGGCGGCGATCGAGCACGCCGCCCGCGCCCTGTGCGAGATCAACATGGGCGGCACCGCCATCGGCACGGGTCTCAACGCCCATCCCGGCTTCGCCGAGGCGTGCACCGGCCACCTCGCCCGCATCACCGGCATACCGGTACGGACGGCCCGCGACCTCGTCGAGGCCACCCAGGGCGTCGGAGCGTTCATCGAACTCTCCGGCGCCCTCAGGCGGTTCGCGCTCCGCCTGGTCAAGGTCTGCAACGACCTGCGCCTGCTCGCCTCCGGTCCGCAGGCGGGCCTCGCCGAGATCCGGCTGCCCGAACTCCAGGCGGGGTCCAGCATCATGCCTGGGAAGGTCAACCCGGTGATCCCCGAGGCCGTCACCCAGGTCTGCTTCAACGCCGTCGGCGCCGACACGACCGTCGCCCTGGCCGCCCAAGCCGGCCAGCTGCAGCTCAACGCCTTCGAGCCGCTGATCGCCCACGCCCTCCTCACCGCCCTGCGACGCATGACCGCCGCCTGCAGGCTGCTGGCCGAGCGCTGCGTGGCCGGCATCGAGGCCGATGCGGAGCGCACCTACGCCCACGCCAGCGGCTCCGCGGTCCTCGCCACCGCGCTGAACCCGGTGATCGGCTACCGCAGGTCCACCGAACTCGCCCGCCGCTGCGTCGTGGAGCGCCGCACGGTGCGCGATCTCGCGGGAGAGGCGCGCGTGCTGCCGTCCGAGCAACTCGACGGCATCCTCGATCCGCGCCGACTGACCGGGCTCCAGCCGGACTGACGGCACGCCGGGCGCCGGGGCGCCGAACGGGCCGGGCCGGCGCGCCGCACGGCGCACCGGCCCGGTTCCGCGGTCGGACCGCGGAAGCTCAGTAGACGTACAGGTGGGTGTTGAGGTTGGTGAAGGACACGGCGGTGCCGCTCTTCCACGCCTGGTAGCCCGTGCCCTTGGTGAGGTCGGCCTCGAAGGTGGGGCCGCTCTCGTAGCTGATGCCGTACTGGTAGGTGCTGCGGCCGGCGTTGACGAGCTCCCTGGCCATGTTGACCATCTGGTAGGGGTGGTCGGTGGAGGAGTCGGGCGAGGAGAAGACGTCGCTCCAGCGACTGCCGACGCTGCCGGTGCCCGGTGCGTAGCCCGGCTTGGTGGAGGACGCCGTCCACGTGGCGGGGGTGTAGGTGTCGCCGCTGGTCAGGTAGCTCCACTTGACGTTGTCGATCGACCAGTAGCCGCTGTGGGTGCCGACGGTGGCGGTGCGGAGGTCGAAGACGGAGACGCCGTTGGTGCCGACGACGGCGTCGGTCTCGTTGGCGGAGCCGGGGTTGGTCACGACGAGTGCGGTGTCCTCGTCGATGCCGAAGGCACGGGTGTGGGCGGTGTCGGCCGCCAGGCGGGTGAGGCGTCCCTGGCGTCCGCGGGCGGCGAAGTGGGTGTCGAGCAGGCCGGAGGTGAAGAAGTTGAAGCCGCCCGCGGGCCGGTAGGTGAGGTCGTCGGGGTGGCTGCTGCTGACGGTGGTGTAGGAGCCGTAGCGCAGCGCGTCCCAGCTCTCGCCTCCGGTGACCATGTCGCGGCCGTTGGCGATGGTGGTGCCGGCGCTGGTGCCCATGACGGCGGCGCCGGCGGTGAACCTGGCGCGGATGGCCGCCAGGGCGGGGGAGTCGCTGTTGTCGCTCTTGAGCAGGGTGGTGACCAGGCGGCTCTGGTCGCCTCCGCCGAAGAAGAAGCCGGTCATCGAGTTGATCTGGTTGATGACGCTCTGGCTGGAGTTGTTGGCGATGTGGTCCAGGTCGATGGGGATCCACTGGGCGTCCGCGGCGCCGTAGGTGTTCTTCAGCAGGTCGACGTAGTAGGTGCCGTTGCAGACCGAGTTGCTGCAGGTGGCGGGGTCGCCCGCGTTGGGGTCGTTGGCGGGGACGTCGGAGGCGGCGGTGATGACGCCGATCCGTGCGCCGCTCCCGCCGGCCTTGGTGAGGAACGTTCCGTAGACCGCGGAGTTGGTGGGGGCGACCGCGCCGCCGGCGAGCACCAGGCTGCCGGTGATCGGGGCGGCGTGCGCGGCCTGGGCGGGGGCGAGCAGCGCCAGGGCGAGCGCGGCGGCGCCCGCCAGGGAGGCGGTGCGGACGGCGGGACGTGCGGACACGGACATGCGTGCTCCTCGGGGAGGCCGGCCCCGGAGTCGTGGGGCGGGGCCGGCGATGTGGGGGCCTGCCCCGGGCGTACGGCCCGGGGCAGGGGAGGGCCGCCGACGGGGGAGCGGCGGCGCGCCGAACGGCGCTCGGGAACGGAAGATACAGATCCCGCGTGGTCGGCGATAGATGTAACGGAAGTCCGGGGGGAAATCTTGGTCTTGCGGTGCGGAAACGATGCAGCGGCAACCCGAGGGCCGGGCCGTTATGCATTTGTATCTTGTGTTACATCTGTTCATCTTCCAGCGTTAGATGTAACGTCATGGCTCGCGGCGCGGCCCCACGGGCGCCGCCAAGGTTCCCGAAAGGTAGCGACGTGAACTCCCTCGTCTTCCGCAGACCGGCCCTGCTGGCGGCCGTCACCCTGTGCGGATCCCTCGCCCTGTCCGCCTGCACCGGTGGAGGCGGCGAGCCGGCTCCCCCCGCGGCCGCCCCGGTCACGATCGCGGGCGTCACGATCACCCCCGACGCCGCCCTGCACGCCTCGCTGCCGGAAGCGGTCAAGAAGTCGGGCAAGGTCCGCGTCGCCACCGACATCCCGTACCCCCCGTTCGAGATGTACGTCTCCGAGGGCAGCAAGGAGATGACCGGCCTCGACCTCGACCTCGGCCGGGCCCTCGCCGCGAAGCTCGGCGTCACGTTCGAGTTCCAGGCCCAGAAGTTCGACGGCATCGTCCCCGCCATCCAGGCCGGCAAGTACGACGCCGCGATCTCCGCCATCACCGACAACAAGGAGCGCGAGCAGGTCGTCGACTTCGTCGACTACTCCGCCTCCGGCACCGGCGTCATGGTCGCCAAGGGCAACCCGCAGAAGATCGTCACCCTCGACGACCTGTGCGGCCGCTCCGTCGCCGTCCAGACCGGCACCAACCAGCAGAAGCTCCTCGAGAAGCACCAGGAGAGGTGCCGCGAGCTCGGTAGGAACGCCATCCACCTCCAGGCCTTCCCCAAGGACTCCGACGCCCAGCTCGCCCTGCGCTCCGGCAAGGTCGTCGCCGACGTCCTCACCAAGCCCGCCGCCGGATGGACCGTGAAGACCGCCGACGACGGCGCCGCGTTCGAGGTCGTCGACGACCCCGCCGCACTCGGCGGCTACAACGCCTCACCCAACGGCATCGCGATCGCCAAGAACCTGCCGCAGCTCACCGACGCCGTCCAGAAGGCACTCCAGCAGCTGATCGACGAGGGCTCCCTCGCCACGATCCACGCCAAGTACGGCGCCGCGTCCATCGCCGTCAAGCAGGCCACCAAGAACGGCGCGGTGGACTGACATGACCGCCTCTCCCGCCTCCGCACCCGCGACCCGGACCGAGGAAGCCGCCGTGCGCGCCGACGAACTCACCGCCGTCCCCGTACGCCACTGGGGCCGCTGGATCGCCACCGCCCTCGCCCTGCTCTCCCTCGTCGGACTCGTCGGCTCCCTCGCCAAGAACCCCAACCTGCACTGGGACGTCGTCGGCCACTACCTCTTCGCCGACCTCATCTTCGACGGCCTTGTCACCACCCTGTGGCTCACCGCCGCAGCCATGGCGATCGGCCTGGCCCTCGGCACCCTCGTCGCCGTCATGCGACTGTCCGCCAGCCCCGTGCTGTACGCACTCTCCTCACTGTTCGTCTGGCTCTTCCGCGGCACCCCGCTGCTCGTGCAGATCATCTTCTGGGCGTACGCCGCCGCCCTGTACAAGCACGTGATGATCGGCATCCCGTTCACCACGGTCACCTTCGTGCAGTTCGACACCAACAGCCTGCTCACCCCGTCGATCGCCGCCCTGCTCGCCCTCGGCCTCAACGAGGCCGCCTACGCCTCCGAGATCGTCCGCGCCGGCATCCAGTCCGTCGACCCGGGCCAGACCGAGGCCGCCCACTCCCTCGGCATGAAGCCCGCCCTGACGATGCGCCGCATCGTCCTGCCGCAGGCCATGCGGGTCATCATCCCCCCGATGGGCAACGAGACCATCAACATGCTCAAGACCACCGCCTACGTTTCGGTGATCGCCGCCCACGACCTGATGTCGAACATCCAGGACGTCTACGCCCAGAACTACCAGGTCGTCCCGATGCTCGTCGTCGCCGCCCTCTGGTACCTCGCGCTGACCACCGTCCTGTCCGTCCCCCAGGCATGGCTGGAGCGCCGCTACGGCCGCGGCACCACCCGCATGGCCCAGGTCTCACCGCTGCGCCGGATGTTCGTCGGCGTCACCGACCTCCTCACCACCAACCGCGAACGGAAGGGCTGAACCGATGGCCCAGCCCATGGTGCACGCCGAGGGCGTGCGCAAGCACTACGGGAAGCTCGACGTCCTCAAGGGCATCGACCTCACCGTCGAACGCGGCCAGGTGTGCTGCCTGCTCGGGCCCTCCGGCTCCGGCAAGTCCACGTTCCTGCGCTGCATCAACCACCTGGAGAAGGTCGACGGCGGCCGCCTCACCGTCGACGGCGACCTGGTCGGCTACCGCCAGGCCGGCACCCGCCTCCACGAACTCCGCGAGTCCGAGGTCGCCGAACGCCGCCGCGAGATCGGCATGGTCTTCCAGCGCTTCAACCTCTTCCCGCACATGACCGCCCTGGAGAACGTCATCGAGGCACCCGTCAGGGTGAACGGCGTCAACAAGGCCGACGCCCGCGCCGAGGCGCAGCGCCTGCTGGACCGGGTCGGCCTCGGCGACCGCGCCGGCCACTACCCCTCCCAGCTGTCCGGCGGCCAGCAGCAGCGCGTCGCGATCGCCCGCGCGCTCGCGATGAAGCCGAAACTGATGCTGTTCGACGAGCCGACCTCCGCGCTCGACCCGGAGCTCGTCGGCGACGTCCTGGACGTCATGCGGGACCTCGCCGCCGACGGCATGACGATGGTCGTGGTCACGCACGAGATCGGCTTCGCCCGTGAGGTCGGCGACACCGCCGTGTTCATGGACGACGGCGTCGTGGTCGAGGCCGGCGACCCCCGGACCGTCCTGGTGGACCCGGAGCAGGAACGCACCAAGGCGTTCCTGTCCAAGGTCCTGTGAGCGCCCCCGCCGAGCAGGCGCCCACCACGGACCGCCGGCCGGCCGGCCCCGCCGTCCTGCGGGCCGCCGCCGAGGCGGCCCTGCCGGACTACCTCGCCGACCTCGCCGACCTCGTCGCCCTCGACTCCGGCTCCTACAGCCCCGCGGGCGTGAACCGGGTCGCGGACTGGGTCGAGCATCGGCTGGACCGCATCGGCTTCACCACCGAGCGCATCCCCACCCGTCTGCCCGACGGCCGACCGTGCGGCGACGTCCTGATCGGCCGTCTCGCCGGCACACTGCCGGCCGCCGACGGCGGGGCCCGGATCGTACTCGTCGGCCACATGGACACCGTCTTCGAGGACGGCACGGCCGCGGCCCGTCCCTTCCGCACCGACGGCCACCTGGCCCACGGCCCCGGTGTCAGCGACGACAAGGGAGGACTGCTCGCCGGCATCACCGCCGCCGACCTCCTGGTCCGGCAGGGGCGGACCGCGTTCGCCGAGCTGATCGTCCTCGCCACCCCGGACGAGGAGATCGGCTCGCCCGCCAGCCGCCCGATCACCGAACGCGTCGCCGCCGGAGCCGACTACGCCCTCGCGCTCGAGTGCGCCCGGGAGAACGGCGACCTGGTCGTCGAACGCAAGGGCGTGGCCGACCTCCTCGTGACGGTCACCGGCCGCGCGGCGCACGCGGGCATCGAACCCGAGCGCGGTGCCAACGCCGCCCTCGCCGCCGCCCACCTCGTCGTCGCCCTCCAGGCGCTCAACGGCCGATGGCCCGATGTCACCCTCAACGTCGGCGTGGTCCGGGCCGGTACCCGGACCAACATCGTCTGCCCCGAGGCCGAGCTGCACATCGAGGTCCGCGCCACCACCACCGCCGGACTGCACACCGCGATCACCGGAATCCGGCAGGCCGCCGACCGCACCGTCGTCGAGGGCACCACCGCCCGCGTCGACCAGCTCGACCTGTGCCCGCCGATGGAGAACACCCCCGCCGCACAGGCCGTCCTGACCCTCGCCCGGGAGGCCGCCGCCGAACTCGGCCTGGACATCGACGGTGCCTCCACCGGAGGGGTCGGCGACGCCAACCTCACCTCCGGCCTCGGCATCCCCACCCTCGACGGCCTCGGCCCCGTCGGCGGCGCCGACCACACCCCCCAGGAGTGGCTCGACGTGGCCAGCGTGCCCGGCCGGATCACCCTGCTCGCATCCCTGATCGAGCGCCTGCGCCGCACCTGAGCACGCACCCAAGGACAGGCCCGGACGGACGCAGCGGCACCCGCCGGCCGTCCGGGCCGCCGGCACCGGGTGCGCGCCGCCGGCGGGCCGCGCGCACCCGGAACCGCACGGTTCCCACCCCCCTCGACCCTTCGGGAGAACCCGGATGAACCGACACCACCTGTCCCCGCGCGCGGCGATCGCCGCGGCAGCCGCCCTGGCCGTCGTCGCAGCAGCCGCACCCACCGCCTCCGCCGCCCCGCGGACCCCGGCCCGCCCGGACCACCGGGGCGGCGGCACCCTGATCCTGGTGGGCGGAGGTCTCAAGGACGACAACACCGAGATCTACCACGAGATCATCGCCAAGGCGGGCGGCGCCGGCCGGGCCCGCATCGGCGTGCTCACCGCCGCCTCCGTCCCCGAGAGCCAGGACCCCGACGCGGCGGACCCCGACCGGTGCTCCAACTCCGTGTGCAACGGCAGGTACTACGCCGACCTGTTCAAGCACCACGGAGCAGCCGACGCCCAGTGGATCCCGATCGACATCGAACACGTCGACGCCGCCGACTCCGACGCCGTGGTCGCCCGGGTGAACGCCATGACCGGCTTCTTCTTCGGCGGAGGCGACCAGTACCGCTACATCACCGGCCTGCTGCACGGCGACGCCCACACCGACTCCAAGGTCCTCGCCGCGATCCGCGCCAAACTGCGGGCCGGAGCCGTGGTCGCCGGCTCCAGCGCCGGCGCGCAGATCGCATCCGGCCCCGACATGGTCAGCGGCGGCGACAGCTATCCGGCCCTGCGCGACGGCAGCGCACCCGGCTACTTCGAGGACCCCGGCCGCCTCGGCTACATCCCCGAGGGCGGCTTCGGCTTCTTCGGCTCCGGCCTCATCGACACCCACACCGGCACCTACGGCCGCGAAGGCCGTGCGATCCGGCTCGCGGCCGACACCGGACACACCCGGGTGTTCGCCCTCGACGAGAACACCGCCCTCGAGGTCGAGCACGCCGGATCCGCCGACGAGTCCCTGCGCGTCCTGGGCACCCACGGCGTCTCCGTGTTCGACCTGCGCCGAGCCCGCACCGGCACCACCGGCGGTCGGTGGAGCATCGAAGGCGTCCGCTACAGCTACCTCACCGACGGCGACCGGTACGACGCCCGGACCTGGCACATCGAGCCGGCCGACGGCAAGACCCCGCTCACGCCCGACCCGCAGAACACCGTTCCGGCCAACCACGACGCCTTCTACTCCGTCGACGACCCCGACGGCACCCCCTACTCCTTCTCCGGCACCGCCCGGGCCCTCACCGCCGCCGACCGGCGCACAGCCACCGCCACCACCTTCGAGACCGGCCCCACCTTCGAGATCACCTTCCGCAAGCGGGGCGACAGCCGCGCCTGGAGCGCGGACGGCACCACGGCCGCCTCCTTCAGCGACCTCGACGTGCGCATCGCCCCCGCCACCGACTGACCGCCCGAACCACCCGAGCACCTCCCCGCAGCCCGGCACTTCGCTAGGCTGCGGGGATCACGATCAAGCTCCCGCCGCCCAGGCCGCCGGGGCGGCGGCCACCGCCGGCCTCTCCGAGCCGCAGACCGGGAAAGGACCCCCATGGCCCCCGTCACCCTCGCCGAGGACATTCGGCAGCGACTCGGCGAATGCAGCCCCGCCGAGCGGAAGGTCGGCCGGGTCCTGCTCGCAGGCTGGCCCGCGTCCGGGTTCGAGACCATCGCCACCCTCGCCGAACGCGCCGACGTCAGCGCCCCCACGGTCATCCGCTTCGTCAACCGACTCGGCTACCGGGGCTTCCCCGACTTCCAGGCAGCGCTGCGCGCGGAGCTCGACGAGCGGAACGCCTCCCCGCTCACCCTCTACACGGCGGGTGGCTACGGCGCCCCCACCGAGGACGACTCGGTGGACCGGACGGGACCGGCAGGCCTGCTCGCCCACGGCAGGGAGGTGTTCACCTCGGCTGTCGACCGCACCCTGGCCGAAGTCACCCCGCACGACCTGGAGCGGGCCGTGCAACTCCTCGCCGACCCCAAGCGTCGCATCACGCTGGTCGGTGGCCGCTTCAGCCATCTGTTCGCCCAGTACCTCGGCCTGCACCTGATGCAGATGCGCGACGAGGTGCGGATCCTGCCCGACCGGCCCGTGGAGCGCACGGCTCAGCTGTCCTCCCTGGGCCGGCGGGACGTCCTCGTCGTGTTCGACTACCGCCGCTACGAGGAGGACAAGGTCACCATCGCCGAGCTGGTCCGCGAGGCGGGCGGGCGGGTCGTGCTGTTCACGGACACCTGGCTCTCGCCCGTGAGCACCCAGGCGGAGGTGGTGCTCTCCAGCCAGGTCGGGGCCCCCTCGCCCTACGACAGCCTGGTGCCCACGCTCGCCGTGGTGGAGACCGTGGTCGCCGGAATCGTCGCCGAGCTCGGGGACAAGGCGCACGGCCACATGCAGGGCGGTGAGGAGACCGCCCGCCGGCTCGGTCTGACCTGACGGCCCCTCGGACGTGCGGCGGTCCGCGGAGCAGGATGCCCAGCGGCCGCCGCACGTTCACGGTGCTCAGCAGACTGCCGTCCCGGAATAGAGGTCGGCGTCGGCGACGCCGTTGGTGACGCTGCGGGTGCAGTAGCTGCGGTCCGACTCGGGGACGGAGTAGAACATGTCGGCGGGTGTGCCGTCGAAGTGGGGATCGGCGAGGTTCTCGCCGCCGAGGGTGTTGAAGGCGCGGGCGTAGCGGGCCTTCGGGGCGAGACGGGCGACGAGGTCGGCGTGGTGGGCGACGGGGCCGGTGATGTTGTTGGCGGCGTCCACGACGAGCTTGCCGACGAGTGCGTCGCCGTGGGTGGTGAGGAGTTCCTCGACGGCGGCGCCGGGGACGGCGAGGACGACGGTGTCGGCTCGGGCGATGGCGTCGGCGACGGTGGCGGTGGTGGCGCCGCTGTCCTGTGCGGCGCTGTCGGTCTCGGGGGTGCGTGAGCCGAACACGGTGCGGTGGCCGGCGCGGGCGAAGGCCCGGCCGAGGGTGCCGCCGATGAATCCGCTTCCGATGACCGCGACGTTCACGGCTGTTCTCCTTCGTGGTTGGGGTCAGGCGCCGACGGCGGCGATGACCGCCTGGGCGACCTTGCGGCCGGAGTACTGCTGCTGGCCGGTGACGAGACGGCCGTCGCGGACGGCGAAGTGCTTGAACAGGCCGGCGCTGATGTAGTTGGCGCCGCGCTCGCGCAGGGCGCCCTCGGCGCGCCACGGCATGATCCGGACGCCTGCCGCACGGTCGCCGTAGTCCTCCTCGGTGTCGGAGAAGCCGGTGACGGTGCGTCCGGCGACGAGCGGGACGCCGTCGGCCGGCGTGCAGTCGACGAGGGCCGCGACGCCGTGGCAGTAGGCCGCGACGGTCTTCTCGGCGTCCCAGAAGGTGCGGACGGCCCGGTGCAGCGTCGTGTTGTCGCGGAAGGTGAACATCGGCGACTGTCCGCCCGCGATCAGCAGAGCCTCGTAGCGGCCCAGGTCGAGGGGTCGCGGGGGTCCGAGAGGGCGTCCATCTCGACCCTCCCGCCGTCCGGGGAGGCGACGGTGACCCGGAAGCCGGCCTCGGTCAGCTCGTAGCAGGGACGGGTGAGCTCGGCGCCCCAGAAGCCCACGGGCCGGTCGTTGTTGCTGCTGACGGCCGGGTTGGCGACGACGATCAGGACCTCCCGCGGCAGGTCGGTGCGGGAGTCGACCCGTACGTGGTGGTCGGACGAGATCGCGGCGACGTCGGCCGTGATGTCGGCATGGCGAGAACCTCCGAAGGGAACGGCCCCCGAGCAATACTGCTTGAATCCAAGCAATCGTGCCAACGGAAGTATTCCTCTATCCTGAACGGGTGGCGGACACGGACAAGGGCATCCACGACAGCGTCGACGCCGTTCTCGAGCAGTGGCGGCGGGAACGCCCCGACCTGCCGGTGGCCCCGGTGGGAGTGATCACACGCCTGGCCCGCGTGCGAACCCACCTGGACACCGCCCTGGCCGAGGTCTTCGCAGGCTTCGACCTCACCCCCGCCGACTTCCAGGCCCTGGTCAACCTGCGCCGCGCCGGCGCCCCCTACCAACTCGGCCAAGCACGGCTCATGGCCGCACTGGGCCTGACCTCCGGCACCGTGAGCGTGCGCCTGACCCGCCTCGAACGGCGCGGCATCGTCATCCGCGAACCCGACCCCGACGACAAGCGCAGCTACACCGTCCGCCTCACCGGCAAAGGCCTGGAGCTGTTCGACCGGATCGCACCCCTGCACCTCGCCAGCGAAGAACTCCTCCTCTCCGCCCTCACCCCCGACGAACAGACCCGACTCGCCGCACTGCTCCGCAAACTCCTCACCTCCTTCGAACACACCGGGCCCCACGCCACCCGGCTGTGGGGCATGACCCTCGAACCCGCCCGCATCGCCCGCCGCCGCCGCACCGCCGTCGGCCTGAGCGACCACCCGGGCCTGCTCGTCACCGCAATCACCCCCGACGGCCCGGCCGCACACGCCGGCATCCGCCCCGGAGACCTCCTCACCCACCGCGACACCGCCGAAATCCGCACCTGCGAAGACCTGAACCCCACCACCGGCGGCCCCGTGATCCTGCGAATCCTGCGCGCGGAGCAGCCCCTCGACATCACCATCGACCCGGACCAGCCCGCTTCGGAGAACCCATGACCGGCGACGACCTGCCCGCGACCGACGCACCGGCGCAGGCAGCGGACTTCAGCACCAACCGCCTCGAAGCGTTCAGCGACGGCGTCTTCGCCATCGCCATCACCCTCCTGGTCCTCGACCTGAACGTGCCCGAACCCGACAGCCTCCACGGCGAGTCCCTGACCGCGGCCCTCGCCCACCAGTGGCCCTCCTACTTCGCCTACCTGGTCAGCTTCCTCGTCATCGGCATCATCTGGATCAACCACCACGCCATGTGCGCGCTCGCGCGCCGCGTCGACCGGCGCACCCTGTTCGCCAACCTCTTCCTGCTGCTCACCGTCTCGGTCATCCCCTTCCCCACACGGCTGCTCGCCACGTACCTCACCGCGGACGACAGCGACGCCCACACCGCCGCCGCGATCTACGCCGGCACCATGGTCGCGATGGGCATCGCCTTCTCGCTGCTCTTCCTCGCCTTCACCCGGGACGCCCGGCTGCTGCACCGGCCCATCCCGCCGGAGGCACTGCGCACCGCGCTGCGCCGCTTCGGCATCGGCGGGCTCGGCTACCTCGCCACCGTCGGCCTGGCCTACGTCAGCCCCGTCGCCATGCTCGCCACCCACGCGCTCCTCGCCGTCTACTACTGCTTCGACCAGCTCGCACCCGCCCGCGCCACGCGCTGACCAGCACCGAACACGACCAGCAGTCCCCGACCCGCCGTGCCCGGACCGCCGTGCCCGGACCGCGCCCCGGCGGCACCACGAACTCCGGCTCCGGGCCGGGTGGCCGACTCCCGGCACGTCCGGTTCGGGAAGGGGTTCGGGAAGACGCAGGTAGCGGGGTGCGACCACCGGTATCCGGAAGAATGACCGCATGGTGACGATCCATCGCCGTACCGACAGACTTCCCACTGGTGCGTTGCTGGCATCGGTCGGCGGCTTCCTCGATGCGTACACGCTCACCCGCTACGGAGTGTTCGCGAACCTGCAGTCGGGCAACGTCGTGCTGTTCTGCGTGCAGGTGACTTCCCGGCACTGGCACGCCGCTGCCCTGCGGCTCGTTCCCGTGGGTGCCTTCATCATCGGCGCGCTCGCCGTGGAACTGCTGGGAACACCTCGCGCGGTCACGATCGTGCGTCGACCGATCCGGTTGGTGCTGACGATCCAGATCGCCCTGCTCACCATGCTCGCCACCCTGCCGGACGACGCACCGGAGCCGGTGACGACGGTGACCGTGGCTTTCGTCGCCGCGCTGCAGTTCTCGACGTTCACGACACTGCACGGCGCGCCGTACGCCACCTTGATGACCACCGGAAACATCCGACAGTGCGTCGTCGCCGGGCACCAGTGGCTGACCCGAAGGGATCGCAGGAGCGCACGCCGAGCGCAGCTCTACGGGGTCGTCGTGGGAGCGTTCTCCAGCGGCGCACTGGTAGGGGTGATCTGCACGCGCCTGTACGGCGGGCCGGCGATCGCGGTCGCGGCCGGTCTGCTGGTCGGCGTCCTCGCGTTGCTGATCCGGGAAACGCGTCAGCTGGAACGGGCCGGCGGCGAGGAGCCTGCGAACACGTGAGCACCAGGGGGCCGTCCATCGGGGCATGGTCACGTGAACGGCGGTTCGACCGTCCGAGCCAGGGGCGTGGGCGGCGCCGCGGGCGAAGGCCCTCCGTGTCGTCGGCAGTTCGGGGTCACGGGCGGCCTGGAGGACGGCACG
Organism: Kitasatospora sp. NPDC093679; assembly: GCF_040683455.1. NCBI lineage: Bacteria > Bacillati > Actinomycetota > Actinomycetes > Kitasatosporales > Streptomycetaceae > Kitasatospora > Kitasatospora sp. NPDC093679. The sequence goes on along the minus strand of NZ_JBFBDW010000050.1, from coordinate 33,078 downwards.
TTCCTCGACCGCAAGACCGAGGCCGGTCGGTTCGGTGCGGCGGGCACCGGTCGGCGGAGCGCGCTCGTAAGGGTCCAGGACCCGGCGGAGCACGGCGGACTCGCCGCGGGCCTCCGACCACGCCGGTGCTGCCGTGCGGACCCGGACACCGCGGGTGACGCCCGGTCAGGCCCGCGACAGGGCACGGAGGAGCGGGTTGCGGCCGCGTACCGGCACGGACCACAGGTCGTGGCCGAGGAGGCCGAAGGACCGCAGCAGCCTGTTGGCGGCGAGGAACCCCGTGGTCGCGGCCCGTTCCATGAGTGCGGTCGGCAGAGGGCAGCGGACACCGTCGCCCGCGACCACGAGGCGCTCGTACGGGGTGCCGATGTCGGGGCGCTGCCGGTACCCGCCCACCGCGAACCGCGGGCAGTCCGACCGCCAGACGTGCCGGCTGTCGACGATCCCGGCCGTCGCGAGTTCCGGGTACAGCCGGCGCAACCGGGCCACGAGCTCCCGCTCCGTCCGCGTGCGGTCGGCGGTGTGCGGGACGGCGTAGGCATGGAGCTCGATCACGGAACCCCCGCTCTTCGCCGCCCAGCGCGCCGCCTCGCCCTCCCACCGTTCGACGACGCTGACGTTGTCGAGCGGCCCGTAGCCCGCGGTGCCGAGGAACCCGGCCCGGTCGGGGCGGGCGGCGGTGTCGGTCCAGTGCCTGCTGACGAGGAAGGGCGGGGCCGTGCGGACGCCGGTCACGGTGGAGCGCCAGGCCGTGCTGCCGAGGCCGGGCGAGTCGGCGACGAGAGCGCTCAGGGCGCCGGGGTCGGTGGCCAGCACGACGGCGTCGCAGCGGACGGTGCCGCCCGCTGCGGAGACCTCGAAGCGGCCGTCGGGGCGGGGGAGGACGCCCTCGACGGCGGCACCGGTGTGGATCCGCACCCCCGACCCCGCGAGGCGGGCCGCGAGGGGGTCCCACAGCGACACCGGGAAGGGCTCGCCGGCGACGTCGAAGAGGAGCCCTTCGGCGGAGCCGAGGAAGTAGATGTGGAACATCAGGACGAGCTCGGCCGCCGACAGCGCGTCCGGGCTGCTGAAGAAGCTCCGGGAGAAGACGTCGAACGCCAGGTGCCGGGCCCGCGGCGGGAAGTTGACGGCGGCCAGGAAGTCGTCGGCGCTGATGTGGTCGAGGGCGTCGTACACGGTCGCAACGGTGACGCCGGCCAGCTGCCGGGCCGCCCGGGCGTCGATCCGCGCCATGTCCCGGAGGCCGAAGGTGGGGCTGCGCAGGGCGAAGGCCAGCGCGTTCCACGGAGGTGTCCGGGGCAGCCCCGCGAAGCCGTCGGTGCCGCCCGTCCGGTGCCGCAGCGGATAGTCGGGCAGGGCCTTCAGGAAACCGAGGGAGGGGTCGATGCGCCGGAGCAGCGCCCGGAGGTTGTAGTACTGGCGGAAGAAGGCGTGGAAGCCGCGGTTCATCGTGACGCCGGTGCCGTCCGCGAGCCGGGTGGGCCAGCCCGCGAGCCTCCCACCGAGGTGCGGGTGCCGCTCGTAGAGGTCGACGCCGATGCCGCGTTCGGCCAGTGCGGTGGCGGCGGACAGGCCGGCGATCCCGCCGCCGACCACGGCTGCGCGGGGCGCCGGCGAAGCCGCGCACGGCGCTCCCGGGTGGGCGGGCCACAGCACGGCGCGGCGGTCGCGGGCGCCCGGCGGGAGCGGGCGGTTCACGGCCGGTCCTCCGGACGGTCGGCGGTGAGGGTGTGGACGAGCCCTGCCTGCCGGCCCCGGGCCGGGTGGACGCGCACGCCGGTGAACCCCGCCGTTGCGATCCGGGCGGCCAGGACGCCCACCGGGTCGAAGCCGATGACGCTGCGGCGCAGGTGCCGGTACAGGCGCGGACCGCCGGGCCCGAGGGCGCCGAGGGGGATGACGATCCCGTAGCACAGCGCGTTCCAGGCCACCGTGTCGACGCGTCTGCCGCGCAGGGTGTAGTCGTGCACGACCAGGCGGCCGCCCGGGCGCAGGACGCGGCGGATGCCGGCCGGCACGTCGTCCGGATCCGCGGTGTTCCGCAGCAGGTAGCAGGCGAGGACCGCGTCGTAGGGGCCGCGGAGGGGCGGGGTGCCGAGGTGCTCGGCCCGGGCGTGGACGAAGCCGACCGCGGCCGGCCACGGTTTGGCGCGTGCCCGCTGCAGCATGCCGGTGGAGGCGTCGGCCGCGGTGACGGTGGCCTCCGGGACCGCGGCGAGGACGGCGCGGGTGGACGCTCCCGTGCCGCAGCCGAGGTCGAGGACCCGGTCCGGACGACCGGTGGCCGGCCTCAGCAGGGCGGCAGCGGAGGCGAGTTGGCGGTGGTAACCGGGGCTCAGGGCGGTGAGCCGGTCGTAGGCGGCGGCGGACCGGTCGAAGGCGGCGGCCAGGTCGGTGCCGTGGAGGACGGTCATGGGGGCTCCGGGGTGGCCGGGCCGCGGAGGCGGGGGCGGGCGGTGTCGAGCGAGCTGCGCAGCATCGCCCGGAGCGGACTGCGCAGGCCGATGGCGAGCTCCTGGGCGGGGGTCGAGGTGCCGTCCAGGAACCGCAGCACGTTGCCGGTGCTGTTGGACCGGAAGAGGCCGGTGAAGAAGTCCGGTCCGATCCGGCCCCGGTCGAGCGCGCGGAGCAGGACGGCGTCCATGAGCAGGTGCCGTCGGGGGTAGGGCCGCGGCGGCGTCGGAGGGCGGCCGGCCAGGACGGCGCGGGCGGCGGCGCGGGCCTGGCGCTGGCTGGCGGCGAAGCTGTAGCCGGTGGAGGGGCGGACGGCGCCGCCGGCCGCGCCGATGCGGAAGTGCCGGGGCCCCTCGACGCGGAGGTGCCGCGCGTCGGTCATCGGCACCGTCCCGGCTTCCACCGCCTCGACGCGGTGGGCGCGCACGCCGAGGACGTCGTGCAGGTAGCGGGTGAGGGGGAGGTCGTAGGCGTCCTCCGGCCACGGCTCGCGGCCGAAGACGGTGTATTCGACGAGGGCGCGCCGGCTGTCGGTCGGGAGGACGTACCCGAAGGCCAGGCCCGTGTCCGGTTGCGGCACCCGGAAGTCCATGAGCAGGGGAGCGGCGGGGTCGAAGGCCGGTCGCTCGGTGCGCACGGTCCAGCCGCGGAAGTGCTGCACCAGCGCGGTGCGGGGAGCCCGGACGGGCGGCCGCGGCCGCGAGTCGAACACCCAGCCGGCGCGCAGCGCCGTCCCGTCGCCTTCGAGGGTGAGACGGGCACCCGCCGGCCCCGCCCGTACGTGCGAGACGGCTCCGACGAGGCGCCCGCTGCCCGGGGTCCGGGCGAGCCGCTCCTCGACGGCCCCGGCCAGGACCTCCGAACCCAGCATCTTGTACCGCGCCGGCCCCAGGGGGTGCCGGGAGCGCACCCCGTCACCGGAGCAGACGTCCACCGACGCCCAGCTGGCGGTCAGGAGGTCGTCGAAGGCGCCGTGCCCGTCCTCCCAGTAGCACCAGGTCCGGGGTGCCGGCCGGCGCAGGTCTCCGGTGTCCGGTTCGACGAGGACCACGCTCGGTCCGCCCGGCACCGCGCACAGGTGGTGGGCGAACGCCAGCCCGGCCGCGCCGGCGCCGATGACGGCGATGTCGACGGTCCTCACGCCTCCGCGCCCCCCTGCCGGGTCCGCAGTGCGTGACGCCGCTCGGCGTAGGCGAGGTCGTCGCGCCACAGCCGGGCCGAGCCCCTGCGGACGGCGGGCCGCACCAGCGGTGCGAGCGCGCGCGCCACCGCGAAGCCGCGCCGGGCGGAGGCCGCGACGACCGCCTCGGTGACGATCGTGCGGGCCGGTTCGCCGGGGCCGGACACGGGCGTGGCGTGCGTCTCGACCACGCTCCCGACGCCTTCGCCCTCGACGATCTCCATGACCACCGTGCGCGGCCCCGGGGCCGTGAAGGCGGCGGTGACCGGTACGGCCAGCTGCCGTCCCAGCCGGAAGTCCACCCGGACGAGGAAGCGGTCCGCGTCGGCGGACTCCGTCACGGGGAGCGTCGCCGCAGGGCTCTCCAGGACGGTCAGGGCACCGAAGGAGTAGGGGTGGAACCAGGCGCCGTGCCAGGGGTCGAGCCGGTTGGCGACCACGTCCCGCGGCTCGCACCTGCCCGCCAGCGAGACCACCGCGGTCAGTGCCGTCCGCAGGTCCGGGCGGTGCCCGGCCGGGGGAGCCTTCGTGGCCTCCTCGCCGCCCAGGTCGTCCAGCCGCACCCACAGCAGCACCCCGTCGTCGTGACACGGGTTCGTCGGCCACGCCGGGCTGCCGGCGGGGCCGAGCCGCATCCCGTGCCACCGGCACACCAGGTCGTGCCCGTCGACGGGAGCGTCGCACAGCGGTGCGCCGAGGTGGGGGCAGGCACCCGGCCCCGCGTGGACGTCGCCCGCGGGAGCGCGCCACACCACGAGCTCCCGGCCGGCGACCCGGCGGGGGACGGCCCGGCCCGGACGGACCGCCCCCGAGGAGCCGACGACGTACCAGTTGCCGGTCGGCCGCCGGGCGGCGCGGTCGGCCGCGGCCTCGATCGTCGCGACGCCGGCCTCCTTCCACGTGGGCTCCTGGTCCAGCCACCGCTGTCGGCGCACCCGCCGCAAGGGAAGGCTGCGGGCCGTCCGCCGTCGGCCGTTCATGCGGCACCACCTCCGTGCGCCCGGGACGGCGGGCCGTCACCGACGGCCGCCGCCGGCCGCGACGTGTGCGCCAGGCGGGCGGCCATCGCCCCGTAGAGCCCTGCGGCCGCCACCCGGGCACGCCGGCGGGTGGGGACCGTCACCCGCCGGTGGAGGACCGCCGTCGGACCGGCCCGCTCGATCTCGTCGAGGATCCCGCGGTACAGCACCAGCGCCGTCCGGACGCACGGCCGGGACTCGCCGGCCAGCATCGGCACCCCCAGCGCCGCCCACCGGTAGAGCCCCCGGGCGTGGGCGATCCGCTCCCGCAGCGCCGCGACGACCCGGGTGTCGCCCCGGCCGGTGCGCCGGCACCAGACCAGCAGCTCCCGGTCGACACCGTGGGCGGCGAGCTGGTCGGCGGGCAGGTAGATCCGCCCGCGGTCGAGGTCCTCGCCCACGTCGCGGATGAAGTTGGTGACCTGGAACGCCACCCCCAGCCCCGCCGCGTGCGGCGCGGCCGTCCGGGGGTCGGTGACCGTGCCGAGCACCGGCAGGCACTCCAGGCCGATCACCGCCGCCGACCCGTGCATGTACCCCATCAGGTCGGCGAAGCTCGCGTAGTCGGTGATGGCGAGGTCCTGGCGCATGGCGGCGAGGAAGTCCGCGAAGTGCCGGTACGGGATGCGGTAGCGGCGCGCCGTGTCCGCGACGGCCAGGCACACCGGCTGCCCGCTCCACCCCGTCGCCACCGCCGCGCGCAGGTCGTCCTCCAGCCGCTGCAGCGCCGCGGCCCGCCGTTCCACGGGCACCCGCCGCGTCCGGTCGTCCACGATCTCGTCCGCCCACCGGGCGAACCCGTACAGGGCGTGCACGGCGGGCCGGCGGTCGGGCGTGAGCATGCGGGTGGCCAGGAAGTAGGTGCGGCCGTACCGCGCGTTGATCGCCCTGCAGTACCGGTACGCCTCGCGCACGGCCGGCTCACGGACACCCGCCGGAACGGGCTCGCGCGACGTCACGGCCTCGCCCCGCTCCGGACGCCCCGCCCGGCGTCCCGTGGGACCGTCCGGGCGCCGGTGGCCCGGGTGCCGCCGGTGATCCGGGCGGCGGCGAGCTTGCCCGAGACCAGGACGGTGGGCACCCCCACGCCCGGTGTCGTGCCGCACCCGGCCAGGACGACGTTCTCCTCGCCGGGCACCAGGTTGCGCGGCCGGAACGGCCCGGTCTGGGCGAGGGTGTGCGCCGCCGAGAACGGCGTGCCCGCGCCGTGCCCCTGCGCCAGCCAGTCCGCGGGCGTGACCACCCGCTCGAACACGACCGCCTCCCCGAGCCCCTCCAGCCCCCGGCGCTCCAGCTCCCGGACGAGGCTGTCACGGTAGGCCGGGGCCGTCCGCGCCCAGTCGATCGGTCCCGTCTGCAGGTTGGGGCAGGGCGCGAGCACGTGGTGCAGGTGCCGGCCCGGGGGTGCGAGCGCCGGGTCGGTGGCCGTCGGATTGGTCACCAGCAGGGACGGATCGCTCATCACCCGTCCACTGCGCGTGAGTTCGGTGAACGTGGACTCCCAGGCAGCGCCGAAGGACAGCGTGTGGTGGGCCAGCCGGTCCCACCGCCGGTCGGTGCCGAGGTGCAGCAGGAACGCGGACGGCGACCAGCGCAGCGGAACGGCCCTGCGCGGCCGGCGGCCCAGCAGTCGGTGCGCCGCCGGCAGGTCGGCGGTGATCACCACCGCGTCGCAGGGGGTCCTGCCGCCGTCGGCCGTCCGCACCGCGACGACCCGGCCGGACGGGCCGCGCTCCAGCGACACCACCGCCCGCCCGTACCGCAGCCCGGCGCCGGCCTGCGCCGCCGCGGACGCGAGCGCGCGCGGCACCGCGTGCATCCCCCCGCGCGGGAACCAGACCCCGGCCACCGTGTCCATGTACGCGATGACGGCGTAGGCCGCGAGCGCCCGGGCCGGTGCCACACCGGCGTACAGCGACTGGAAGGAGAAGATCCGCCGCAGCCGGTCGTCGTGCAGGAACGACCCGATCCTCGGGCCGAGCCGGCCGAAGCCGCCGAGGGCGGCCAGCCGGGCCAGGTCGGCGCCCAGCAGGCCGAGGGGCGAGTCGAAGTTGGCGTCGATGAACGAGTGCATCTGCGCCCGGTACACCTTCTCCAGCCACGACCGCAGCCGCCGGTAGCCGGCCGCCTCCGCCGGGCCGGCGACGGACCGGATCTGGGCCTCCATCCGGTCGGGGTCGCTGTGGACGTCGATCGCCGTCCCGTCGGCGAACTCCGCCCGGTAGGCGGGATCGAGCCGGACCAGGTCGAGCCGCTCGCGCAGTGAGCTCCCCCCGGCGGCGAGGGCCTCGTCGAGCAGGTCCGGCATGGTCAGGACGGTCGGCCCGGTGTCGATGCGGTAACCCCCGCTCCGCAGGACGCCCGCACGGCCGCCGGGCTGCGTGCCGCGTTCGAGCACGGTGACGCGCCGACCCGCGCCGAGCAGGTGGAGGGCGCAGGAGAGGCCCGCGAGGCCCGCACCGACGACCACCACGTGGTCCGTCCTGCCCGTGACGGTCTTGACGGTCTTCATCGCGCTGTCCCTTCCGGACCTGATGCGTCAGAGCGGGGGAGCGGCGGCCGCGTACGCCGGCCGGGGGCCGAGCGCCTGCGGTACCGCCGTGAGCCGCCGGGCGACGGCCAGCAGCCGGCCGCGCGCGCAGTCGTCGAAGCGCTCCGCGGACAGGAACGCGCACGCCTCGTCGCGGAGCCGTGCCACCAGGGCGCACACCTCGTGGTCGGCTCCGGTCTCCGACACGGCGGCCCGTACCCGCTCGACGACGGCGCCGTCGGCGCGGCCCGACGCCAGGGCCGAGCGGATCAGCTCCTCCTCGTGCCGCATGCCGCGTGCCGCGGCGGTCTCCAGGGCCCGCAGAACCAGGTAGGTCCGCTTCCCCTCCGCGATGTCACCGCCGGGGTCCTTGCCGAGCTCCGCCGCGTCGCCGAACAGGTCCCGCAGGTCGTCGGCCAGCTGGAACGCCAGCCCGACGCGCTGCCCGAACCCGCTCAGCGCGGCCTTCCGGCCGCGCGTCGCCCCCGCGAGGTCGGCGCCCAGTTCGAGCGGCCGCTGCACGCTGTAGCCGCCGCTCTTCAACGACGCCACGGTGAGGGCCAGCTCGGACGATCCGCCCTGCTCCGCCTGGAGCCGCAGTTCGAGCGCCTGGCCCGCCACCATGTCGGCCCGCATGCGCCGCCAGGTCTCCAACACCGCTCCTCCGCGCCCTCCGATCTCCCGGGCCACGGCGGCGGCCAGGTCGTCCGCGCGGGCCAGCGCAAGATCGCCCGCCAGGATCGCCATGGAGACCCCGTAGCGGTCGCTGCTGCCGCTCCACCCGCCCGCGCGGTGCTGCGCACTCGCGGAGACGTGCAGCGCAGGCCCGCCGCGCCGCAGCGCGGACGCGTCCATGACGTCGTCGTGGACGACCGCACAGGCCTGGATCAGCTCGAGGGCGGCGGCCAGCTCGACCACCCGGGGGTGGGTGTCCGCGCTCCGTCCCCGCCGCCGGCAGGCGAGCCAGGCGTGTCGCAGCAGTCGCGCCCGCATCCGCTTCCCGCCCGTCACCAGGGAGTCCGTGAACGGCTGCACGGCGGTCGCACCGTCCTCGCCGTGGCGTTCGGGCCGCAGGGAGTCGGTCATCGCGTCCGTCACCTCGCGGCAGAAGGCCGCGTCGTCCGGCAGGGCCGTGGACGGCCTCGACGAGGGGGCGGCGCGCAGCGCCCGGCGAAGTCCTGCGGCTCGCATCGCGGCACCTCCATCGCGCGGCGGTCGAACGGAACGGACGCGGTGTTCTCGTCGCCTCCCCGGATGCGCCGACCCCGATCCTCCGACCAGGGCCGCAACGTGCCCGACCCGGAGCCGCGACGCATCCCACTCTCGGTGCCGTGGCATTCCGGGCACAGCCGCAGCGGTCCTGCATCGCTGCCGCAGGCGTGGGCCGTCAGCGGACGCCGACCCGGTGGACGCAGGCCCGGCGCAAGGCCGCGGGACGCAGGCGGGGACGCGTGAACGCGGCCGCGGCGGTGCCGCGGCCGCGCACGTTCCGCTTCGCGGTGGGTCCGGCCCGCCTGCGACGGGACCGGGAAGAGTCGCCCCTGATCGACACCGGCACGGCGGGCCGCGGGAAGCGGGTCGAAGGGGCGCTGGACGGTGAGCCGCTCGAGCATGTGGTGCGGGGCGTCATGCGGCCGCATTCCCGGCGGTCCGGAGTCTGCGGGCACATGAGTCGGGACGGGGCCGGACCACGGATCGGCCCGGACCGAAGGGTCCTGACGGAGTGTCGGACGAGGTGGCGCACCACGGTGACACCGTCCGGGTGCAGGAGTGGGCCGACACCCCGGCCCGGGGCGGTGCGTCGTCGTCCTCGACGGGACCGGCGTGGGCGGGTCCGGCGGCACCACGCCCAGCACGGTCGCGCAGGACGACCTCCTCCGCCGGCCGCGGTTCCGGAGGCGCCGGTGGGGCGGCTCGCCGGGTCGGCCCGCCCGGATCCGCCGGATGATCGGCCCGTCGGCCACCCGGAGGGCCGAGGCGGCGGGCGATCTCGCGCCCCTCGGCTCCTACGGGTGGGCGGGATGCCTTCTGCGGCCGTGTTCCGTCGGGCCGAGCAGGTGGCTCAGCACACGGCCGAAGACCACCCGCCCCACCGGAGCGACCACCGCTTCGAGGGCGCCGGGGAGTGCGGCGACCGTGAGTTCCTCGGTCCAGGTCACGTCGGTGCCGCTGTCCCCGGGCCTCCGCCGGACACCGAGTTCGGCCCATCCGCGCACCACGCGTCCGCGCTTCTCCAAGCGGCAGAACCCCGGTCGGCCGGGCCCCGGAGACTCCAGCGCGACGATCTCCATCGGGTCGTCGAACGTCATCGGCCCCACGGCCGTTCGGGCCAGGATCGTGTCGCCGGCCTGCCGGCCCGAACCGTGGACGACGGAGACCTCCGTGAACGGCACCCGGTCACCGTGCCGGGGCCAGTCGGTCAGGCGCTCCCAACAGACCGCCGGAGCGAGCGGGGACCGGCGGGTCAGCACGATGCGAGCCATACCTCAGGGTAGATGCCGTCCGGCGTGGACCGTTTCGCCGCGCAGGACCGCGTGGCGCCATCCGAAGGCGCGCCGGCGACGAAGCAGGGGTGCCACGGCCACGTGTGCGACAGGCGGAGGCGGAGGAGGAGTCCCGATGACCGGCGTGAAGCGCACCACCGTCCCCCACCGGTCGGCCGTGACCGACGGTCCGCCGTCGGGCACCACCTTCGCGGGCCGGTTCCGGACGCCGGGGGCGGCGGACCACACCGGGGGAGCGGGATGACTTCCACCCGTGGGCACGGTCCGGGGCCGCAGGACCTGGTGGAACGGATCTGCCGGGCGGTGGCCGCCGGGGACGGCTTCATGCTGGACGCGCTTCTGGCGGTGCTGGAGGCCGTGGCCGACGAGACCCTCCTGCGGAGGCTGGCCGAGGCGATGGGACGCGTCGCCCCGCCACCCCGCCGTGGCCGGAGCAGGGCCGCGCGTGCCCGCCGACCGGTCCACGCAGGCACGGGGCCGCATCCCTCCGGGCCCGACCCGCGTCCCCCGTCGGGCCGCCGGCCGTGAGACGGAGGCGTACCCCGTCCCCCCGGCGGCCCGATCCCTCGTGACCACCCGCTCCGCTGCGCCCGTCCCGGCCCGGTCCGACGGCGGCGTTCGACGGCGCGCCGACCGCACCGGAGGAGGAACGACCGGGCCCGGTCCGGGAAGGCGGTGCCGGCACGGCGGGTCACGGGTGACACAGCCCGCTTCCCCCGGCCGTGGCCGTCCCCGCCGTCCCCGTGCCGCCGTGGTCGGCCGCGTGGCGTAGGAACCGGGTCACGCATCCGCAGGAATCCCGGTGTGCGACCGCGTCGCGGTGGGCATCCGGCCGGTGACACCCTGACCCGTCGGAGAGCAGTCACATGGGCATTCGCAGACCGGCGCAGGGCGAGCCGGCGCAGTCGGCAGCAGTTCCCGCACCACCCGGAAGCACGGCGGACCGGAACCGGGACGGGGCGCCCGAGTCGAACAGCACCTCGTGCGCGGCAACGCGCCCGGCCCGAGGGGCCGTCCGTCGCCCCGCTCTCCGAGCCGTACCGCTGGCGATGTGGCGCGACGACGTCACCGACGACGCGGCCGCACTCACCTACTACGCCGTGCTCGCCGTGCTGCCCGCACTGCTGGTCACCGTCATCACGCTCGGCCTCGTCAGCCCTGCCACCGCGCAGACGTTCATCGTGCACGTCACCGTCTACGCCCCGGGGAGCTCCGGCAGCCAGTTGCACGACGTCCTGACCGGCATGCTGCGCACGGACTCGGTGACCTGGGGCCTGCTCTTCGGCGCCGCAGGCAGCGCCCTGTGGTCCGCCTCCAGCTACCTCGCCGTCTTCCGGCGCGCCCTGCACCGCATGCACGGCGCACGGGACCAGCGCTCCGGCTGGCGGACCGCCCCCAGGATCGTCCTGACCGCCGCGGCCCTCCTCGGCCTGCTCCTGCTGAGCTCCCTCGTCCTGGTGCTCACCGGCACCGCGGCGGAGAGCACGGGCCGGCTCCTGGGCGCGGACGCGACGGCCGCCTGGACCTGGAGCCTCCTGCGCTGGCCGCTGCTGCTGCTCCTCGTCACGGTCCTGGTGATCGTCGTCTTCCGCACCGGGCCGGAACCCGCGCGCCGGCGGGCCTTCAGCGTGCCCGGTGGCGCCCTGGCGGCCGTGCTGTGGCTGGCGGCATCGATCGGGTTCGCCCTGTACACCTCGGCGATGGGCGCCTACAGCGCGCTCTACGGCTCACTCGCCGGCGTGGTGGTGTTCCTGGTCTGGCTGTGGCTGTCCAATCTCGCCCTGCTCGCCGGGGCGCAGTTCAGCGCCGAACTCGCGGCGCGGCACCCACCGCACCGGTCGGCCGACACCGCTGCACCGGCGACGGTACGGCAGCGCACCACTCGGCCCGCCCGGTGACCGCGGACCGTGGGCTCCGCGCCGTCCGTCACACCGAGGGAGCAGGCCCGCGCCGGCGGGCGCAGGAGAACGCCCGCCGGAACGGGTCCGCTGACGGGCCCCGCTGCGGCGCAGCCGGGTCCGTCCGGGTGGCTTCCGGCTACCGGTCGAGCCGTGCGGACGCACCACTCGGCGGGGACTTCCACACCACCGGGGGCCGCGCACCCGGGCGGCAAACCGCCGGAACGGCCGGCCGGCGTGCCGATGCGGTTAGGGTGGCATGAGGGTGGGGGCGGGAGGAGTGGAAGTGAGGACGGCACACGGAGTGGCGACACTCGATCCGGTGGACGTGGGCGATCACGTGTGCTGGATGGTCGGACCCGGTGACGACCTCGCCGGGCCCGTGAAGGCATTCGTCGCCGACGGCCAACTCTTCGGGGACATGGTCCTGGTGCTCGGCGAGAGGGCCGGCGCCGTGGGCCCGCCCGGTTCCTGGGAATCGCTGATCACCGCCGTCAGCCGCGGGACGGAGCGTGCCACCCGTGAGGGCTTCCGCACCCTGAGGGTCCTGGCGGACCTCAGCACCCTCACCGCCGCCGACACCCGCCCCGACGTCCTCGCCCGGCACGAACTCAGGCTCGACGCCCTCGCCGCCGACAGCGGCGCCATCCTCGTCTGCGCCTACGCCCGGGAGGCCCTGACGCCCGAGGCCGCCCACCAGGCCGCCGGCGTCCATCCGCACCACCTGGGCCGTCCGGCCGCCGCCCCGGCGTTCCGCCTCTTCAGCTCCGCCCGCGACAGGTGGAGCCTGAGCGGCGTCGTCGACACCGAAGGCGCCGACGCCTTCCGCACCGCACTCGCCGAACTGCTCCCGCTGGGACCGGTGCTGCACCTGGACTGCACGAACCTGGACTTCATGGACAGCGCCGGACTGACCACCCTCGCACTGGCCGCCCGCGGGCGCCTCGACCGCCGGATCGTGCTCCACCACGCCAACGAGACCGTTCGACGCAGCTGGTCGCTGCTCGGGTTCGACAGCCCGGACATCCCCGTGGAGCTGAAGCAGTGAACGACTCCGGCACCCCCGCCTCCACCCCCGGACCGGGGAGGGGACTGCGCCACATCCTCTTCCCGTTCGAAGGCGAGGACCGCTTCCTGGCCGGTGCGTTGTCCTTCGTCGAGGGTGCCCTCGGCGCGGACGAAGCGGTCGTGGTCGCCGTCTCGGACCCGCACGAGGAACTCATCCGCCAAGCCCTGGCCGACACCGGAACAGCCGACCGGGTGTCGTTCCTCGACACCGCCGAGCTGAGCCGCAACCCCGGGCGGCTGATCCCGGTCTGGCAGGCATGGATCGAGAAGGCCTCCCAGGAGGGCCGTCCCGTCCGCGCCATCAGCGAGAACCCGTGGGCGGGCCGCACCTCCGCGGAGAGCACGGAACTGCGCTACCAGGAATGGCTGTTGAACCGGGCCTTCGCCGACGCGCCGATCTGGTGGCTCCTGTGCCCCTTCGACACCGTGGCCGACGCCGCCGGTACCACCCTGGCAGCACTCGAGCGCACCCATCCGCTCGTCCTGCGCGACGCAGGGCCGACCACCGGCAGCGCCTACACCGACGAACCGTACGCCTTCGAACCGCTCACCGACCCGTGCGACCCGGACGAAGCACTGGCCTTCACCGCCGGACACCTCGCCTCCGTCCGTGACCGGATCACCGTCTGCGCCGGCAGGCACGCCCTGGCCGGCGACCGCCTGCGCGACCTGCTGCTCGCCGCCACCGAAGTCGCGGCCAACAGCATCAAGTACGCGGGCGGCGGCACACTCCGCACCTGGGCCGAGGAAACCCGGTTCGTCTGCGAGTTCCGCGACAGCGGCCACATCGCCGACCCGATGGCCGGACTCGTCCGGCCGACCGTCGGCCAGGTCGGAGGCCGCGGGCTCTGGCTCGCCCAGCAGATGTGCGACCTCGTCCAGATCCGCAGCAGCGCCGAGAACGGAACCACGGTCCGCCTGGCGATGGAAGGCGTGAACGGCGGGTAGCGCCACGGCTCCCGCTCCGCCGCGGTCGGCGCGGTGCGGCATCCGACGTCCGGCAGGGCCCCGGGCCGTCACCACCGCGTGGCGGTCTTCATCGGCACGCCCACCCACGGCACGGGTACGGGCAGGCTGCCCATCGCGGTCCGTGCCCGGGCCGCGGACGGACAGCACCGGAGCCGGGCGGGACAACGCCCCGTCACACGGTCACAGCGGCCTGACAGCCGGTCGGTACCGGGACGGACGACGGAGTCATGGCTGTCCCGGCCCGCTGCTCTCCCGACGGCCGGCCAACCGACGCTCCAGCCGGCCCTCTTCAGCCTCGGCAAGGCCCGAACTCCGCAGAGACGACGGTGGACCGGCCGGGGCGGCGGGCAGCGGGATGCCCGCAGCTCGTGGTGCGGAAAGGCCGTCGGCGCGGGTGAGGAAATCTTTGGGAACCGCCGGTGCGCGAGCGCGCCGCTCAGGAGTTCTCCAGCCGGGGGAAGACGCATTCCTTCAGGGCCATCTCCAGAGCCACCGCGGCCGGCACCGCGACCAGGGCGCCGATGATGCCCATGAGGACGCCGCCGACCAGGACGGCGAGCACCGTGACCAGCGGGTTGACGTCGACGGTGTACTTCATGGTCCGCGGCATGATCAGGTAGTCCTCCAGCATGCGGAAGCCGATGTAGAACGCGGCGGTGGCCAGGGCCACGGGCCAGGAGACGGCCAGGGCGACCAGGCTGACCACCACGCCGGCAACGGTCGAGCCGACCATCGGCACCAGGTCCATGAGGGCGACGAACATCCCCAGGACGGCGGCGTACGGCACCGACACCGCCACGCACCACGCGAAGGTCGCCAGCCCTGCGACGGCCGAGGTGAGGAGGTTGCCGAGCATGTAGCGCCCGGTGCGGGCGAGCACCTCCTCGGTGATCTCCCGGGCGCGCCCGCGCCGACTCCGGGGGACGAAGCGGTAGCAGAACTCCTTGATCCCGGGCAGGCCGGTCATGAAGTACAGGGTCAGCGTGACCACCACGACCAGGGACGCCACCGTGTCGAGCACGAGCCGGCCGGCGCCGACGACCCCGCCGACCAGATCCGTGCCGCCCCCGCCGACCGCGTGCCGGGCCCGGTCGACCAGGTGGTAGTGGTCCTCGACCCGGCCCAGCACCGACTGGTGGTCGTGCAGTTGCCGGAGCCACCCCGGCACCGCGTCGGCGAGGACGGCGGCCTGCCGGCCCACCGGCGGGATCACCAGGACGAGGAAGCCGGCGGTGACGGCGCAGAACACGGCGAGGACGGCGGCGACCGCCCATCCGCGGCGCAGCCTCAGCCGCACCAGCCCTCCGACCAGCGGTTCCAGTCCCACCGCGATGAACGCCGCCAGCACCACGAGTGCCAACAGCTGTTCCAACCGCAGGAGCTGGCGGACCAGGAACCATCCCAGCAGGGCTCCCAGGGCCAGGCGCAACCCCGCCGAGAACCAGGAGCCGTCCGGCCGGACCGCCCGTCCTCCTCGATCGGGACGGGCGGCGGCCGGCGGCTCATCGGCCCGGACCTCGGGCGGCGCCTCGTCCGGCACGAAGAAGTGGCGCCGCACCCCGTCTGCGGCCACGGTCGTCAGCGCCCTCAACCGCGGTGGTGTCCTCAAGGCCCGCCCCTCCTTCCGTCCCGGCCCCTTCGCCGCTTTCTCCGTCCCCGCTCTGCGCCGGCGCACCCGCCCGCCCCGTTTTCTCCGCCGCACCCCCGCGCCTTCGCCCCCGGGAAGCCGCATTCGGCGCACCGCCGACGGCCGGCCCCGCGTCACCCCCGGTCCGAGCACGGCCCGTCACTCGGCGAAGAAGCCCTTCCGCAGCTGGGTGAGGATGCGCGTGAGGATGCGCGAGACCTGCATCTGCGAGACGCCCAGGCGCTCGCCGATCTCACTCTGGGTCATCTCGGCGCCGAACCGCAGGGAGAGCACCATGCGGTCGCGGTCGGGCAGCGCACCGAGGAGGGGCTTGAGCGATGCCAGGTCGAGGACCTTGTCGAAGCCGGTCTCCTCCACCGCGTGGCGGGCACCGAGGACCTCGCCCTGCTCGTCGTCGGCGGAGGACGCGTCCAGCGAGTGCGCCGCGTAGGCGTTGGCGGCCTTCATGCCCTCGATCACCTCGCTCTCCTCCAGGCAGAGGTGCGCGGCGAGTTCGGCCACCGTCGGGCGGCGGTCCAGCAGTTGCTCCAGCTCGTCCGAGGCCTTCGCCAGGACCGTCCGGAGCTCCTGCATGCCGCGGGGCACGTGGACCATCCAGGAGGTGTCGCGGAAGAACCGCTTCATCTCGCCGGTGATGGTGGGCAGGGCGAAGGTGGTGAACTCGATGCCGCGGTCCGGATCGAACCGGTCGATGGCCTTGATCAGGCCGATCGTGCCGACCTGGACGATGTCCTCCATCGGCTCGCTGCGGCCGGCGAAGCGCCGGGCCGCGAACCGCACCAGCGCCATGTTCAGTTCGACCAGCGTGCCGCGGACGTAGGAGTACTCGGCGCTGCCCTCGTCGAGCGCCTGCAGTCGGCGGAAGAGGTCCCGTGACAGCTCCTTGGCGTCGGCGGGCGCGACGCTGCCGGGATTCTCGATCCGCGGCGTCACCGCCGTCCGCCGGTTCGTGAGCTGCCGGGTCGCTGCATCCTGAAGGGCTGCCATGCTCTCGTCCTCCTGCGTGAGGGTCCATCGGCGGTGCCGTGTTCCGCGGTCCGCTGCCCGCCGGCGCATCCTCCATGCGGCGGTCCGCGGAATCCGGCCGGTTTCCGCCGGTGTGCGGCGCGCGGTGGTCGGGCGCGGTCAACGGGGGGCCGGGGACGGGCGCGGTCAACGGGCGGTCTCCGACCCGGCAGTGGTGATCGATCGGGCGTCGTCGACGTGCTACGGACCTGTCACATTCGGGTCAACCCCCGCGGGCCGGCCCCGGCCGCGTACCAGACTGGCCGCATGACGTCGATCAACCGCACCGCCGGCCCCCTCACCGCCCGAACGGCCACCGGCCTGGCCGCCCTGCTGCTGGCCGTCCCGGTCATGACGGCCTGTTCGGGGCCCATGGTGGACGGCTCCGCCCCGGAGCGTCGTTCCGCCGTGCTGTACACGCCGGACGAGCCGCTGAACGACGCCCAGCTGAAGCTCGCCGCCGGTCTGCTGCAGCGCCGCGCCGAGAGCGTCGGCCTGTACCACGTGGCGGCGGAGGTGGCGGGCCCGGCGGTCCGGTTGTCCGCCGGGGGCGACGTGACGAAGGAGTTGTCCGGCCTGGGCGCCCGCGGCGCCCTCTCGTTCCGGCCGGTGGTGGCGGTCGCCACGGCGGGTGCACCCGCCGTCGGCACCGTGCCCGATCCGCTGCGGCAGCAGTTCTCCGCCCTCGACTGCGCCGGCGCCACCCCTCCGGCCGGGCCGGAACCCGCCGGGGCGATGGTGGCCTGCGGCCGCGAGCCGGCTGCGGCCGGCGGCGGTGCCAGTGCGTTCGTGCTCGGCGCGGCGGTGGTGGACGGGGCCCAGATCGCCAAGGCCAGGGCCTTCGACAGCCCGCTGTCCGGCGGCTGGCAGGTGGATCTGACCTTCACCGCCAGTGGTGCCAAGGCCTTCGGGGAGCTGACCACGGCGGCGGCCGCCGGGACCGGGCCCACGAACCAGGTCGCGGTCGTCCTGGACGGCACGGTCATCTCCCATCCGCTGGTGTCGTCCGCGATCACCACCGGCACCGCGCAGATCACGGGCGGCTTCGACCGCGCGCAGGCCACGGCACTGGCCGCCCAGCTGTCCACCGACCGGCTCCCCACGGCCATGCGGGCGAGCACCCCCTAGTGCTGCGACCTCACAGGCACACCGGGTTGGCGTCGGTGCCCGTGGGCCGGTCGGACGTCGAGAGGCATCCAGTTCGGGAGGGGCACGGGTGGCGGAACCGGTCAAGGTCCGGAGACCGACCTCCCCGGAGGGGCAGCAGTCACAGAGGATCGTGCGGCGGGGCAGAACCGGTTCGGTGCGCTACCGGCGGGCGATGACGCTGCCGGCCCCGCCACCACTCCGCAGCTGCGCACCCGCACGTGCGCAGGCACGACCCGGCTGCGCACCTGCCCACCGTCGGCCGCCGGCGTGCGCACCGTGCCGGAAGAACCGGACGCAGACGCCAGCACTGCGCCGCTGGCCAGTGCGTGGCCCAGAACCGTTCTCGTGGACAGAGTCACTGCCGTCCTGTCAGACCTCCACGCCTTTGGGCAGCGCCGCAGGGACGGCCCGACGCACGGGGCGTGCATGGCAGTAGCCCGGGCAGACGACTGCCGCCCCGGCCCCTGTCGGTCCTGCGCGGTGCCTGCCGGCAGTGTGCGCAGGCAGAGGCGCGCACACGGTTGCCGGGGTACGACCGGACCGAACAGGTGGTGCCGAGAAGGGAGAGGGTCCTCCGTGAAGGGTTTCCGAGGGTTCGTGCTGCGCGGCAACGTCGTCGACCTCGCGGTGGGTGTGGTGATCGGTGCGGCCTTCACCGGGGTGGTCACCGCCCTGGTCCGCGCCTTCCTCACACCGCTGGTCGGCCTCGCCACCGGCGTCGCGGGTGACTTCAGCCGGCGGTCCCTCACCGTCCATCACGTGCAGTTTCCCTACGGCGCGTTCATCGACGCCGTGATCGGCTTCTCGCTCACCGCTGCCGTGCTGTACTTCCTCGTCGTTCTGCCCGTCAACAGGCTCCACGAGCGGTACGCCCCGCACCACGACGTGCCGGCGCCGAAGCGCGACTGCCCGGAGTGCCTGTCCGCGATCCCCGCGCAGGCGCGCCGCTGCGCGTTCTGCACCGCAGAACTCGTGCGGGCACCGGAGCGGCCGTGAGCGCTCGCGGCCGGTGGCCTGCACGGTGGCGGAAGGCCGCCGCGGGCTCACCTGCCTCGGCCACGTCTGCGACCAGCTCGGCTCGGTCCTGCGCGGACTGGACGACCTCGCCCGCGGTGAACGCCGGCTGCCCCGCGAAGCGGCGGCCCGTGCCGAAGCCTGCGCGAGGACGGAGCCGCTCGGCGACGTCCTGCACGCCGTCGGCGACGCGCTGGACGCCTTCGCCCGGATCCAGCGCGACCTCGTCCGCAACCCCGCCCACACGGACGCCCTCACACAGGCCCTGGACCGCGGGCAGGACCGCCACACGGCAGCCGCCGACGCACTGTGCAGCGCCGACCGCGGCCCCGCCCTCCGGTCCCTGCACGGATCGATCACGGACGAGACGCAGCAGATCCTCCACGAGCTGGACCCGCGCGGCGGACCGCACCCCACCGCCCTGCACCCCCGGCCCCGACGCGTTCCTGCACCACGTCGCGCAGACACGGCCACCGACACGGCAGCGGCGCAGGCCGCCCCCTGACCGGTCCAGGCCCAGCCCCGTCCCGGCGGCGACAGGAAGCCCGCAGCCGCCCGGACATCGAGTCAGGGCCCGGCCGGGCCTACCAGGGCAGCAGGGCGTGGATCTCCTTGCCGCCCGGGTGGGAGCGGACGTCGAAGTCGATGGCGAGGGGTTCGATGATGGCGGACCAGCCGAACCCGCCGGTGCCGCCGAGCAGGTCGGGACTGCGGGGCTCGGGCAGGACGGGGCTGGTGTCGCGCACGGTGATGCCGATGCCCCCGTCCTCGGCGTCAAGGGTCAGCACCACGGGACCGGGAGCGTGGCGCACAGCGTTCGTGACGAGTTCGGAGACCACCAGCAGGGCCTTGTCGAACCGGGTCGCATCGGCGGGCGGGGCCTGGTCGGCGATGGCGGTCAGGAACGCGGCGGCGCTCTCCCGCGCGTGCAAGGGGGTGCCGGGCCCGCCGTCGAAGGCGGCGTACCACGGCCCGCTTCTGGAGCTTGCTGCCGTCATCCCCGTGAGCCCTCCACTCGCTCTCCCTGCGTCTTTCCGGCGGCCCGCCGCCTGTGTCCGCCGGCAACCTTCCCATGTCCACCGGCCTCGGGTCACACACGTCCACAGTGCCGGGCACAAGCATGTCCGCCGGCGTCGAGCACGGGCACGGCGAGGCCCCGCGTCCGCACGGCCCGGTCCACCGTACGCTCCAATCGCCTACCCTGGAGCGGGTCGTGCAGCGCAACCGGCAGCGGCAGAGGGAGTTCGACATGACTCACGGCAACGGTGCCCGCTTCACCACCACCGCCCGCCCCGGGACCGACGGTCCGGTCCTCGCGGCCGCGGGAGACCTCGACCTCGCTTCCGCACCCCTGCTGTCCCGGGCCATCGAACAGGCCCTGGACGAGCGCCCTTCACCGTCCGTGCTGACCGTCGACCTCGCCGGCGTCGCCTTCTGCGACTCCGCGGGCCTCAACGCCCTGCTCACCACCCGGACCCGCGCCCGCAACCAGAGCACCGAAATGCGCCTGGCGGCCCCGTGCGAGCAGGTCGTCATGCTGCTGGAGATGACCGGCGCCGACGCCCTGTTCCCCCTCGAACCCGCCGGGCCCGCCAACAGCCCGAGCTGACCCGGTCTGCTCCGGGTCCGGTGCCGGCCGGGTGGTCGCGGCCGACCGGCCGGGCGGTCGTGGACGCATGGATGCGTCCGGCCGGGGGAGACGGCGTGTCGGATTCCGTCAGCGAGGAGGCAGTTGTGAGCGGCATGTGGGACTACCGGAACGCGGTCGGCTACACCCCGGGCACGGACCTGACCGGCTACCGGGTGGAGGCCGCGGACGGCCACATCGGCAAGATCGACAAGCACACGGAGGACGTCGACTCCGCCCACGTCGTCGTCGACACCGGCCCGTGGATCTTCGGCAAACACGTCCTGCTCCCCGCGGGCACCGTCCTTCGCGTCGACACCGGGAAGGAGACGGTGTGGATCAACCGCACCAAGGACGAGATCAAGAACGCGCCGGAATTCGACCCGCACCGGCACACCGGCGACAGCGGCTACCACGAGCAGGTCGCCGAATACTACGGCCGGGGCATGGAACCCCGCCTCTGACGTGTCGACACCCGCCGCCGGGCCCGGCCCCTGCCAAGGGGTCGGGCCCGGCGGCGTTCGAGCCGAACCGTTGCCGGCCGGCACTGCTCGAAGGCCGCGGTGGCGCGGGCCTTCGAGTGCGTGGAAGCGGGCGCCGAGGTTGTCGTCCGGTCGAGGTACACCGGCGCGGTGAACCAGGCTTCGGCCGCCTCGGGGCCGCGGCGGCGCAGCAGGTCGGCGCCGGAGCACCGCCGAACCCGTCGAAGCAGCCCGGTACGTCGCCGCCTGCAAGCACGTCCGTTCCACCGTCCGGCACGGCGACCACCACCGTGCGGGCGACGGGTGCGGACCTGCCCGGTGCGGTCCGACGGCCGTCCGGACCGAGTGGGCGGAGATCCGGGCGTTTGGGATTCACGGCGCGGTAAAGACGGGTGCTGACAACGGCTTTACCCCCTTCGAAGCAGGAGGAGCACATGGGCGTCATTGCCTGGATCTTGATCGGACTGTTCGCCGGCCTTATCGCGAAGGCGCTGATGCCGGGCAAGGACCCCGGAGGCATCATCGTCACGATCCTCATCGGGATCGGGGGCGGGCTGCTGGGCGGCTGGCTCGGCAAGGTCATCTTCGGCGTCGACTCCATCGACGGCTTCTTCGACCTCTCCACCTGGATCGCCGCCATCATCGGCTCGGTCATACTCCTTGCCCTCTACCGACTGGTCACGGGCAACAAGCACCGCCACCGCCACGCCTGAGCGCCCGGACGTGGACGAAAACGGCTCCCCCTCCCAGGAGGGCGGAGCCGTTTCGTCTCCCGTCTCCGCCGGGCGGTGGAACGTGGTCCGGGTCTCCTGCGGGTCGGTTTCGGCCGCCATGGCGTGCGCTCCTCACTTCCGCTCCTTCTTCCACGCGGACGGCTCGTGCACGGCCCAGCGCCCGGACTCGTCGCTGCGCACCCGGGACCGGGGATCGCCCGGGGAGGCGGTCACGGTGCGGCCCACGTCCGCTTGATGATTTTCCTCTCCGCACTGCCCGACGTCTCACCGCCGTGGCTGCGCCAGGTGACCTCGTCACCCCGGCCCGGCTAACGGGCCCCACGGGGCGACTCAGGCGGCACGGGAAGGACGTCGGTGATGTACAGGTCGACTGCGTGGACGGTCAGGCCCAAGGTGCGGGTGGCGGTGGCGAGGACGACGTGGCGCACCTTCTCGGCCTGTTCGGCCAGCGGGCGTCCGTAGGCGGCCCGGAGCGTCAGGGCGATGGTGACGTCTCCTCGGGGATTCGGTGCGAGGCGGCAGCTGGCGACGAGTGCGTCGGTCGCGGTGTCGACGGCGCGGCGCAGTGAGGCGGCGGCCGCCGCCTCCCAGATGTACGCGGGAGAGCGCGAGGGGACCGGCAGGAGCCGGCCGCGGCGGATCTGCCGGCGGACGGCGGCCAGGATGCGGTGGGTGAGTTCCGGTCGCAGGACGACCGGCCGGGCGGTGAGCGCTTCGGCGGCGCGGTGGACTTCGGCCAGGGCGGCCCGCGCCCGGAGGCAGTAAGGGCAGCGTTCGGTGTGCCGGTCCGGGGGTTCCTCCCAGGACTCGCCGATGGTGCGCCCGCAGGGAAGCGGTTCGTCCGGCCGCGGGACGAGCCGGCCCGGCCGGGAGGGGGCCGACGGCAGGGTGCGGGGTTCTATCGCCATGGGGCCAGCACCTCCTGGAGGGTTCGGCGGGCGCGGAAGAGCCGGCCGCGGACGGTCGGCTCGCCGACGCCGGTGATCTGGCAGATGTCGCGGTAGGACAGGCCCTGCAGTTCGTAGAGGACCCAGCAGATGCGTTGGTGCGCGGGCAGGCGCTCCAGGGCGGCCAGCAGGGCCCCGGCCAGGGCGTCGGCTTCGGCCGCCGAGCTCGGCACGCCGCCGGGGTCGGAGTCGGCCGGTTCGGGCACCTCGTTCAGCGGCAGGAGGGTGCGGTGGCGACGCCGCACGTTCAGGCAGCAGTTGATGGTGATCCGGTGCATCCAGGTGTGGAAGGACGCCCGGTGGTGGAAGGCCGCCAGGCGGCGCCAAGCGCTGGTGAACGCGTCCTGAACGGCCTCCTCGGCATCGGGCAGGTTGCCGAGCAGGTGGTAGGCGAGTTTCAGTAGCCCCGGCGTGTGACGCCGCACCAGGACGGAGAACGCTTCCTGGTCGCCCTCCGCGGCCCGGACGGCCAGGACGTCATCGGGCAGTCGCCGGCAGCCGGCGTCCGCCTCCGCCGAGGCGGACGCCGCCGGGGCGGGCACCCGGTGCGGTGCGGGGGGAGTGAGGCCGTCGTCCGGGGGATGCGGGCTCGTCTGGTGTGCCATCGCCGAGATCCTTCGCGTGATGCACGCGGTCGGGCCTTCTCCTCGCGTGCCACCGGGAACGCGCCTTTACCGATTCGGAGATTTCATCCCTCGGAGGAGCGACCGTGAGGATCGCGCCTCCGTGGGTGTCCAACCATGTGACGGCCCCGGACGGGGCCCTTCCAGGACAAGGACCAGGACCATGACGGATCCCAGCAACCTTTCCGGCAGCCGCGACCAGGGAACGACGCCGACGTTCGGGACCCTCTCCCGCGACGGCGGGCAGCCGGCCGAGTTGCGCGGCAAGACGACCATCGCCGACGGAGTGGTCGAGAAGATCGCCGGCATAGCGGCCCGACAGGTCCCCGGCATCTACAACCTGGGGGCCGGCATGGCCCGCACGCTCGGCGCGGTACGCGATCGTGTTCCCGGCGGGCGCCCCAGCGTCAGCCGTGGTGTGAAGGTGGAGGTGGGCGAGCGGCAGGCCGCCATCGACCTCGACCTCGTGGTGGAGTACGGCCCCTCCATCGCCGACCTGGCCGGCGACGTGCGCGTCAGCGTGATCGACGCGGTGGAACGGATGACCGGACTCGAGGTCGTCGAGGTCAACGTGACCGTCGACGACGTCCACCTGCCCGAGGACGACGAGGACGCGCAGACCGAGAGCCGCGTGCAGTAGGGGGCACCCTGTGCGCAAGGACGGTGAGTGAGTGATGAGTGCTGCAATCGCGGGCCTGCTGGCAGGCATCGCCCTGGGGTTCGCCGGCTACTTCGGTGGCTTCTGGGCGTTCCTGCTGGCGGCAGTGCTGGGCGCGATCGGCCTGTTCGTCGGGCTGCTCGTGGACGGCACGCCGGTCGGGGACATGTTCCGTTCCCGGGACCGTAGGTGAGCACCGGCGCGCCGGCCGCCCGCAGCGGCCGGGCCGTGGCACTGCCCGCCGCGGCCGAGCGGGGCGCCACCGTGATCCCCGACCGGGTGGTGGCCCGGCTCGCCACCCACGCCGCGCGCGAGGCACTCACCCGCCTCGCAACCGGGGCGTTGCGACCCGACGCGGGCGCCGCCCGCGCGCAGGCCTCCGTCCGCGCGGGTGCGGCGCGGCTGGAGGTGAGGGTGGACCTTCCCTACCCCGTCGACATCTCCTCCGCGGCCGAGGCGGTACAGCGACACGTCGCCGAGCAGGTGGAAGAGCTGACCGGCCTGTCCGTCCACGAAGTCGACCTGACGGTGCGGAACCTGTACCTGGCCAAGGCTGCGGGCCGGGTCGCCTGACCCTGCAACCCCGACCCTGCAACCCCGACCCTGCGACGAGGAGGCGGAGCAGATGGGAAACGACCACCCGCACGAGGGCTCCGGCCCGGCCGGCGACCGGGTCCGTGCGCCCCGGCCCGCGGCAGCGGTCCTCACCGAGGGCACCGACTCCACCGACCCGGTGCCCGAAGACGGGACGAAGAGCCGCCGCGGCCACCGGATGTGGTCGGCGCGGCGCTGGCCGGCCGCCGTCGCAGCAGCACTGATCACCGCCGGCGCGGGACTGCTGCTGTACGACGTGTGCGCCGTCCGGGCCGGCCGACGCGCCTCCACCTGGCGCACCCGCCTCGCCGAGGAGCTCGCCACCCGGCCGGTGGACGACACGTGGATCCTCGTCGGCGCGACCGTGGCGGCGGCCCTGGGACTGCTGCTCCTGGTCCTCGCCCTCACCCCGGGGAAGGCCGGACTGCTGCCGATGCGGGCACCCGAGGGCGGACCCGGGATCCGGGCGTATCTGGAGCGGCGCGGTGCGGAAACCGTCCTGAGGGACGCGGCTTGGCACGTGCCGGGTGTCGCCCGTGCCCGCATAGCCGCGCACCGCCGCCGGATCGACGCCCGCGCCGACGTCCGCTACCGCGACCTGCAGGAAGTCCACGACGACCTCACCCAGGTCCTCGGCGCCGCCTGCGACGGCCTCGCGCTGACCCGCCCGCCCCGCCTGAAGGTCAGGGTGCGCCGCTCCCGATGAACCGCCCCCGGCCCGCTGAACGAACCGAGGAGGAGCGATGAGGAAGCGCTCCACGATCAACCGGACCCTGCTGGCCCTCATCGGCCTGACCCTGCTGATCGGCGGCCTGCTCGTCGTCATGGGCAGCCTCGACCTCTACCGCCGCTGGCACCTCGACCCGCCCGCAGGCTGGCCCCTCACCTCCCCCGGCGACGTTCTGCTCCCCGCGGCCGACCGGACCCGCTACACCGCTGAAGACTGGTGGTGGCCCGCCGTCATCGGTGGTCTCACCGTGCTCACCTTCCTCGCCCTGACATGGCTGCTCATCCAGGTACGCCGATACCGGCCCCGCACCCTCACCGCCGGCGCATCCCGCCCCCGGCACGCGGTCGACATCCGCAACCAGGCCCTCGCCGACGCCGTTGCCGCCGACACGGCCCGCCTGCCCGCCGTCGACGGGGCCCGGGCCACCATCACCGGCACCGCCGGACGTCCGGAACTGCACCTGCACCTCACCCTCGTCCCCGGCGCGGAACCCGCGACCGCCCTGAACGCCGTCCGCGAGGAAGCGCTCGCCAACCTGGCGGCCTCCACCGGATGGCACGACATCCCCGTCCACGTCCGTCTGCGCATCGCCCCCCACCCCGCCCGGCACATCGACTGATCCACCAGCCGCGGAGCCACTCGGCATCGAGCCGTTCGCGGGCCACGCGCACCCTCCTTTCACCGCCGTGGTCCGTGTCGCGGTGATCGGCCTCATCACCGGCCCGAGCGCCGGGGTGTCGGTGCGTGGGCGGTTCGCTGCTGCCGGTGGGGGCTGCGCTGCAGCCGAGCGGGGCGGCGCACGCAACGGGTGACAACCCCGGCACCGGGGTTTCCCGACCCCGGACGGGGTGAGACGCAGCGGCATGGGTAGCTACGTGATCACTGTTCCCGGAACCATTCGGAAGCCGATGGACCTGTCGGCGCGCCGGGCCCTGCTGGCCGTCGTCCATGGGGCCGATCCGGAGGAGGTCGGAGGCCAGGTGCCCGACCTGGATGTGCTGACCCTGGACGAGCCCGACGGCACCTTCGTACTGCGGCTGGAAGTCGAGGCCGCCGACCGGACCGCCGCCGGCGAAGAAGCGGTGGAGCTGACCCGGAGGGCCTTCACGGCCGCCGGCTACGACTCGGACGGGGTGAGCGTGGGCACTCCCGCTGTCACCGCAATCGACGTGGGCTGACAGACCTTCACATCGGGGATCCGCACCGCCCGGGACCGCGCCCACGCAGAGAAGGCGATCCAAGAGTCCGTTCGCACCTACGGCACGAAGTGGCCCAAGGCCGTCGCGAGGATCACCGAGGACCGGAAGGAGCTGCTCGCGTTCTACGACTTCCCGGCGGAGCGCTTGGTCCGCCTGCGGACCACGAACCCGATCGAGTCGACGTTCTCCACGGTCAAGCTGCTGACCGAGGTCACCCGCGGATCCGGCAGCCCGGCGGCCGCGTCGGCGACGGTGTTCAAGCCGGTCGAGTCCGCCCGGGAACGCCGGCGGACGATCACCGGAGCCCCTCCTCGCCCTGGTCCGCTCCGGCGCCGAGTCCAAGGACGGCGTCCTGGTCGAGCGTGAGGAGACCACCGCAGCGTGAACAGCAGGGCCTATGCTGCGGGAATGATCAAGCCCATCGAACTCGTCATCTTCGACTGCGACGGCGTGCTGGTCGACAGCGAGCGCATCGCCGCTCGTGTCCAGGTCGCCCTCGGAGCCGAGCTCGGGTGGCCGCTGACCGAGGACGAGGTCGTGGACCGGTTCATCGGGCGCTCACACGCCGCCATCCACGATCAGGTCGCCGCCCGGCTCGGCCCGGACACGGCCGCGATCTGGTCGGAGAGGTTCGAGCAACTCCACCGGGAGGCCGTGGACGCCGAGCTTGCCCCGGTCGACGGCTTGCCGGAAGCACTCGACGCGCTCACTCTGCCGACATGCGTCGCCTCCAGCGGCTCCCACGACAAGATGCGGCACACCCTGGGCCGCACCGGGCTCTACGAACGCTTCGCAGGCCGCATCCACAGTTCCACCGAAGTCTCCCGCGGCAAGCCCGCCCCCGACCTGTTCCTGCACGCCGCCCAGCAGATGGGCGTCGATCCCGAAGCCTGCGTGGTGGTCGAGGACAGCCGGCCCGGCGTCCATGCCGCCCGCGCCGCCGGCATGCGAGCCTTCGGCTACGCCGGCGGACTCACCCCGGCCGAGCGCCTCGAAGGCCACAACACCGTCGTCTTCCACGACATGCGCCAACTGCCGGACCTCATCGCCGAACGGCAGCCGACTCTCCACCGGGCACCGCACACCCACACGATTCGACAGTTGCCCACCGCAGACTCACCGGCGAGGAATTAGTCACCGCCGTTCCCGGGCGCCGACCCGCCGATCCCCGCGTCACGTGTTCCGCCGGGCCGGCACCGTCCTCGTGGACGGCAGCGGTCGCCCCGCCCGGGCCGACGCCTCCGCGCCGGGCGAGTCACTGTTCGCGGGTCAGGTTCGCTCCTGTGGACGGGTCGAAGACGTGCACCCGTCGGCTGTCGAGCCACAGCTCCAGCTGTTCACCCTCGGCGGCACGTGTCTGGGCGTTCAGCCGGGCGACGACCGTGTGTTCGGTCATGCCGGTGTCGGCCCGTCCCGAGTCGGCGGCGAGTTCGGCGAGCTCCTCGGTGCGGGCAGGCCCGCCCTCCTCGGTGAAGTGCACGTACACGTCGGATCCGACGGACTCGCGGATCTCCACGGTGGCGGTGCAGGTGATGCCGCCGGCGTGGTCGTCGATCAGTGAGGCGTCCTCGAAGTCCTCGGGGCGGATGCCGACGATGACCTCGCGCGGTGCGTCCGCGCCCTCGAGGGCGCGCCGCATCCGGTCGTCCAGCGGAAGGTCGCCCAGCGAGGTGCGAAGCGTGTTCCGTTCGAGGGTCGCGCCGAGGAAGTTCATGCCGGGCGAGCCGATGAACCCGGCGACGAAGAGGTTGACCGGTGCGTCGTAGAGGTGCTGGGGTGAGCCGACCTGCTGGACGACGCCGGCGCGCATGACGACCACCCGGTCGCCGAGGGTCATGGCCTCGACCTGGTCGTGGGTGACGTAGACGGTGGTGGTTCCCAGGCGCCGTTGGAGGGCGGCGATCTGGGTGCGCATCTGGACCCGGAGTTTCGCGTCGAGGTTGGACAGCGGCTCGTCCATGAGGAAGGCCTTGGGGTCGCGGACGATGGCGCGGCCCATCGCGACGCGCTGGCGCTGTCCGCCGGAGAGGTTGGCGGGTCTGCGGTCGAGGTGCTGGGTGAGGTCGAGGATGCGGGCGGCCTCCTCGACCTTGGCGGCGATGGTGGCCTTGTCGGTCTTGGCCAGGCGCAGGGCGAAGCCCATGTTGTCGCGGACGGTCATGTGCGGGTAGAGGGCGTAGCTCTGGAAGACCATGGCGATGTCGCGGTCCTTGGGAGCGCGGTCGTTGACGATCTTCCCGCCGATGCTGAGCGTGCCCTCGGTGATGTCCTCCAGCCCGGCGATCATGTTGAGGGTGGTGGACTTGCCGCAGCCGGACGGGCCGACGAGGATCACGAACTCGCCGTCGGCGATGGTGAGGTTGAAGTCTTTGACGGCGAGTGCGCCGTCGGGGTAGCGCTTGGTGATGCCGTCGAGGACGATCTCGGCCACGGTTCGCCTTCCTGGTCCGCCCGGTGGGGCGGTCTCATCCCTTGACTGCGCCGGCGGTCAGGCCGGCGACGATGCGGCGCTGGAACAGCAGAACGAAGATCACGATCGGAATGGTGATGACCACCGCGGCGGCCGCGATGGACCCGGTCGGCTGCTGGAACTGCGAGCTGCCGGTGAAGAAGGCGATCGCGGCCGGCACGGTCCTCGCCGCGGTGGTCGAGGTGAGCGAGATGGCGAACAGGAAGTCGTTCCAGCAGAAGATGAAGACGAGGATGCCGGTGGTGAACACCCCGGGTGCGGCGAGCGGGGCGATGACCAGGCGGAAGGCCTGCCACGGTGTGGCGCCGTCCACCTTGGCCGCCTTCTCCAAGTCCCAGGGGATCTCGCGGAAGAACGCCGACAGGGTGTAGATGGCCAGCGGCAGCGAGAAGGTCATGTAGGGGATGATCAGGCCCGCCCAGGTGTCGAAGATCCCGAGCGCGCGCTCGATGTTGAACAGCGGTGACACCAGCGAGATCGGCGGGAACATGGCGATCAGCAGGGAGACCCCGATCAACAGCCGCTTGCCGGGGAAGCGGAGCCGGGCGACCGCATAGGCGGCCATGGTGCCCAGTACGACGGCGATGGTGGTGGCGATCACCGAGATGCCGATCGAGTTGACCAGGGCGCGGGTGAACTCGGAGGTCTTGAAGATGCCCTTGTAGTTCTCCCAGGTCCACTCGCGCGGGATGAAGTCGCCGTCGGTGAGGGTGCTCGGGTCCTTGAAGGACAGCGCGACGATCCACCAGACCGGGAAGAGCGCGTAGAGGACGACGATCAGGTTGGCGACGCCCCAGCTCGTCAGGGTACGGGTGCGGTTGTTCATCGGCGCTCCGGTTCGCCACCCGGCGCAGCGGCGCCGAAGACCTTGATGAAGACGAAGGCGATGATCGCCACGCAGAGGAAGATCAGCACCGAGATCGCCGACCCGATGCCCAGGTTGAGGGCGGTGAACAGGTTGTCGTAGCCGAGGATCGACACCGAGCCGGTGTCGTTGGAGCCGCCCGTCAGGACGTAGATGTTGTCGAAGATGCGGAAGGCGTCCAGGGTGCGGAAGAGCAGGGCGACCAGGATCGCCGGCTTCATCAGCGGCAGGATCACCAGCCGCAGCCGCTGCCAGAACGTCGCACCGTCCACCATCGCGGCCCGGACGGTCTCGTCCGGCACCAAGGCGAGGCCCGCGAGCAGGAGCAGCGCCATGAACGGCGTGGTCTTCCACACCTCGGCCAGGATGATCAGGCCGATCGCCTGCCACTGGTCGGTGAGCGGGGCGCTGCCCTCCGGCAGGAGGGCGGCGAGGTAGCCGACGCCGGGCGTCCAGGCGTACTGCCAGGAGTAGGCGGCGACCACGGTGACGATGCCGTAGGGGATCAGCACCGCGGTGCGGACGGTGCCGCGGCCGAACACCGCGCGGTGCATGACCAGGGCGAGGGCCATGCCGAGCACCAGCTCGATCGCCACCGACACCACGGTGATCAGCACGGTCACCCACAGGGCCTGCCACCAGAACGGCGAGGTGAGCACCGCGCCGTAGTTGGAGAACCCGACCCAGTGTGCCTGCTGCGGAAACCGCAGGTCGTAGCGTTGCAGCGAGAGGTAGATCGCATACGCGATCGGGTAGGCGGTGACCGCCAGCATCACGATCGCGGCGGGCGCGCAGAGCAGCAGGCCGAGCCGGCGTTCCTGGCGGGCGCCCTCGGACTCCGTGGTCCTCTTGTCGGTCCGAGGGCCGGGTGCGGTGTCAGGCGTCACGGGATCAGCCCCTTGGAGCCGAGGGCGTCCTCGATCTGTCCGCGCAGATCGGCGACGGTGCTCTCCGGATGGATGTCGGCAGGCGGGGAGAGGGTGTGCGAGATGGCGATCGACACGTTCTGGTAGGCCGGTGTCTGCGGCCGCACACTCGCGGTGTCCAACGCGGTCAGCACGTCCGCCGCGAACGGGTAGCTGTCGGTGAGCTCGGCCGCCTGGTACAGACTGCGCAGCGACGGCGGCAGACCGCCCTTCAGCGCGTTGGTGAGCTGGTTCTCGCGGTCCCGCAGGCACAGGGTCGCCTCGAAGGCGAGGTCCGGGTGCTTGCCGTACGCGCCGACGGCCAGGTCGATCCCGCCGATCGTCACGGTGGCCGGCCGGTCGGGCAGCACGGACGGGTAGGGCGCCCAGCGGAAGTGCTGGAACAGCTCGGGCTGATTGGCCTTCATCGACGGGTAGACGAAGGGGTAGTTGAGTTCGAAGGCCGCGGTTCCGGACTCCATCGCCAACCGGTTCTGGTCCTCCATCTGGTTGGGCAGCGAGGGATCGGCGGCTGACGAGGTGGCGGTGTCGTGCATGACTGCGGCCGCGACGACCGCGGGCGGGCCGAGCGAGGGGGCCTGCGCGTCCGGGGTGAGGATCGAGCCGCCCGCGCTGGTCACCAGGGTGTTGAACCACACCGTCAGGCCCTCGTACTGCGCACCCTGGATCTCCACGTAGTGCGGCTTGCCCTGCTTCGCCAGGGCGTCCGCCTGGGCGAGCATCTCCGCCCAGGTCTTCGGCGGGTTCGGCACCAGGTCGTCCCGGTACCAGAGCAGCTGCGTGTTGGAGTTGTACGGCGCCGCGAAGAGCCGGCCCTGCCAGGTCGCGGTCTGCACGGCCGCCTTGAGGGTGTCGGCGGTGGCCTTCTCCTTCACCGCCCCGGTCCACTCCCGGATCCACCCTGCCTCGGCGAACTCGGCGGGCCAGGTGACGTCCAGGCCGATGATGTCCACGCCCGTGTCGTGCGCGGCCATCCGACGCACCAGTTGTTGGCGCTGGCCGTCGGCGCCGCGCGGCAGCTTGTTGTACGTGATGGTGTAGCGGCCGCCCGACTGCTGGCCGCAGCGGTCCGCGGCCTGCTGGAGGGCGCCCGAGTCGTCGGGGAAGTTGTACCAGTTCAAGGTCACCGGCCCGCCCTGACCGCTGCTACCGCAGCCCCCGAGTACGGACGCGACCGCGCACACGCCGGCGGCGGCCGACAGCCAACGCGACCGGAGCCTGCAGACGCTTGTCATCGCACCCCCGACACGGAGACCCATGGAGGCCCCGAGACTAACCACGAGCCGATCCGGCGAGGCGTGCTGTGCTCCCCGTGTCGGAAGGTTCCTTCGGACGGAGCAGTTCGCTCCGCGCAAGGAGCCCCGGACGGGCCGCTCTCGCATGCCCGCGCGCGGGCAGCGCCCGCGCAGCGGGCTCGGCCTACTGGCGGTGTCCTCCTGCGGTTCCTACGCTCGAAGGAGGAGCCGTGAGAGCCCGTGACCAGGAGCACGACCATGGACGTCACCGACATGCGCCGCCTGTTCGAGGCCCACCGCGAAGCGGAAGCGTCACGCGACATCGATGCCATCCTCACGACCTTCGTGCCCGACTGCTTCCTGGAGACCGCAGCCCTCGGGCTGCGCAGCCAGGGCCGGACGGCGGTGCGGGCCGCGTACGAGCAGCAGTACTTCACCGCCTTCCCCGACCTCGCCCCGCAGGACCAGGGCATCGCCTTCGGTGACGACGTCCTCGCCGTGTGGGGCGTGTTGCGCGGAACCAGCCTCGGCGAGTGGATCGGCATCGCGCCCGGCGGCGGCGGTTTCGAGGTGCCCTTCGCCAACGTCGTGCCGTTCCGGGAGGGACTGATGGCAGGCGAGACGATCTACTTCGACCTGGCCACCCTCTGCGAACAGGCCCGGATCCCCCTGGAACAGATCCGCGCTGCGGCAGCCGCCCGACGGACACCCCCGTAGATCCCGCTCCGGCGCCAGCGGCGGAAGCACCGGCAGGGCCCGGCATGCGCGACCGCTGCCCGTCCCTCCTGCACCTTCTGCTGCCGCCGGGGCCGATCGTGCGGCGTTGGCGTGCTGTCGGCCCACCGGCGTGTTCCGGTCGGTTCGTCCGTATCGATGAAGTGCTGCACCGCGAAACGTGCTGACTGGAAGTCATGTACGCGGTGGTCTGCCCGGCCACACCGGGGAGACTGCAGGGGGGGGGAGGGCGGGGGGCGGGTCGGTCGTGGGTGCATCGGCGGAGGGGCCGTCCAGGAGCAGGCGCCGTGCGCGTCTGATCGCGACCGCAGCGGCCCAGCACGGGTGACATCCGGCTACGCCCCGCGGCTCGGCGTCCGGCCCGCACCCGGCGTCCGAAACTCCGCGGGTTCGCGGAGCCGAACCCCGAGGGCGGCCGGCTGCGGAGACCGGACGCTCTCGCGCGGCCCTCGGCGCGTCCGCTCCCGGCAGCAGCCGGAAGCCGCGCTGCGCTGCGTGGGGAGGCATGCTGACGGTGCGTCGGGGCCGCAGACGCAAGACGGCTCCCAGGTGGGCGATCGAGACCCCGGGAGCCGAGGCGATCTTCTCGCCTCCGCACGGGCCCTGGCCATCGGGCCCGTTCCCGCGGGGCAATTCGAGCGGCTCCACCGTCCGCCGCACTGCTTCGCCCTGCCGGAATGCGTTTCCCCGAACGCTCGCGGTGTCGTGGAGTCGCTTTCACCGACGCGGGGTGGAGCAGCTCGGTAGCTCGCTGGGCTCATAACCCAGAGGTCGCAGGTTCGAATCCTGTCCCCGCTACTGAAGATCAGGGC